>WRCJ01000074.1 GCA_009784085.1 Oscillospiraceae bacterium
AGTTTGAGTTGCGCATGTTGGGCGCGGCCGCATCCATCGCCGACCCCAACGTCGTGCTGAACACGTCGGTGGCGGAGGCTTTGCGGGAGTTTGCCGACCAACTGGAAGCGTCGGGGGACTTCCACCGGGACCTGGCCGCCCTCATCCAAAAGACCTTCCATGAACACAAGAGGATTGTCTATAACGGCAACAACTACGCCAAAGCATGGATTGACGAGGCGGAGATCCGCCGCGGCCTATCCCACCGCAAGACTACCGTGGACGCGCTGCCCGTACTGGTTTCCCCGGAGAGCGTCGAACTCTTTGCGCGGCACCATGTCTTCACGCAGCCCGAGTTGCGCGCCCGCTATGAGGTCCTCCTGGAGAACTATTGCAAAACCATCCACATCGAGGCGTTGACCATGGCGGATATGGTCAAAGGGGATATCATCCCCGCCTGCGTCGCCTACCAGAACGATTTGGCCCAGCTGTTGGCGCGCAAGGCATCATTGGTCGGCCACGACTACGACTACGACTACAACTACGATAATTCGCTGGAATCCCACCTGTTGCATGACATTTCGGGGCTGGCCGCCCGCCTTCTCAATGCGTTGACCTGCCTGCTGGAGGCGTTGGAGGCGCCCATGGAGGGGCTTGAACCCTTGGATAAGGCGCGGTTTCACCGCGATACGGTCAGCCGTGCCATGTCCGGGCTGCGATCGGTAGCCGACGAACTCGAGGCGCAGATGGCGAAAAAATATTGGCCGTACCCCACATACGGCCAAATGCTCTACAGCGTCGTGTGAAGGGACAGAGAACAGGTGTTGAAAGAGGTTAATGGTAGCGCAAGCATAAATAAAAGCGCAAACATAAATGCGAATATTAACAGGCGCGGGGAAGCTTCCGCGCAAAGAAAAGCTTCCGCGTTGCGCGAGGCTGGATTCTATCAAGGCGTCCCCCTTGGGAAAAAGCGGATAACAGGCCGGATTGCCATCCCCTCGGGGATCCGTTGCGCCCGCGCTTCCGCCATAGCGCGGTATTTTGGCATCCGGTCGGTGGGGATCATCACCACCAAGAGCATCAGCGCGCAACCCAAACAGGGATACAGGGAGCCGCTGTATTATCGCTACGCCGACAACGCCTACATGAACGCTGTCGGGTTGGAGAACCCCGGCGCCCGCGCCTTTCGGGAAGAGTTGTCCCAGATTACGATCCCGGAGGATAAGTTCCTCCTTGTCTCCCTGTTCGGCGGGGACGAGGCCTCTTTCCTGGAGGCGGCCGAGGCTCTGGCCGACATGGCCGACGGGTTCGAGCTCAATCTCTCCTGCCCCCACGCCAAAGGGTACGGCTTGCAGGTGGGCAACGACGCGGACCTGGTGGCCCGCATTACCGGGCGCATCGTGCGCGCCTTTGCCGGCATCCCCATCTTCGCCAAGCTGTCGGCCTCCATACCGGATGTGGCCGCCATCGCCGAATTGGCTGTCGGCCAAGGCGCGGCGGGCATCACGATCACAAACACCATAGGCCCCGGCATCGCGTACCTGGGCGGGTCGCCGGTCCTGTCAAACGGCGTGGGGGGCTTGTCGGGGGAGGCTATCCGCCCCTTGGGCTTGAAGGCTACGGCGGATATTCGGATGCGTATCGGGGAGGGGCCGCTCATCATTGGCATGGGCGGGATTTTTCTGGCACAGCACATGGAGGATTATTACCGCGCCGGCGCCGACTTCTTCGGGGTGGGCAGCGCGTTGACCAATCTGAGTACCGAGGAGTCGGCTGACTACCTGAACGGCTTGCAGGACGATGTGCAGGACGACGTGCAGGACGATGTGGTGGGCGGCTTGCCGGGCGGCCGCCGGCGCGCCACCATGCCCAAGGCTGTAGACAACATGAGCTATACGGCTTGCCTGGTGGAAGGGAACACCGCGCTGACGCCGTCCCTGCATAAGATAAGGCTGGCGCCATCCCCCGGCGGGGCGGGTGCGGGCGCGGGCACCTGCGCCTGCGACACGGCTGGGCGTTTCTTCTTCCTCATGCTCCCCGGGAAGGGGGAGAAGCCGTTTGCCATGTTTTCCCAGGAGGAGCGTTCCTTTGTCGTGAAAGACGTGGGCTTTTTCACGCATGAACTGACCCAGTTGTCGCCCGGCGATACGGTGTATCTGCGCGGGCCATACGGTAAAGGGATGCCGCTTTACAGGGATGCCAACATCAACTTTGTCGCCGGCGGGACGGGCATCTCCCCGGTGTACGAGATGGCCCGCGCCTATGCAAAACACAACAAGCTCCGCTTTTTCTTCGGCGTCGGGACGGCGGGCGATCTCTTCGATCGACACCGGTTTGATGCGTTGGGCGAGACGCATGTCGCCACCGAGGACGGGAGCTTGGGCAGGCGCGGGTTTGTCAGCGAGTTGTTGCGCGGCTTTGCCTTCGGGGATTCCCCGGTATTCATCAACGCTGGCCCACGCGCCATGATAGAAGCCTGCCGCGCCATCGAGGCGGAGGCGGCTTCCCAGGATATTTGGGCCGCGATTGAGTACCAGACCAGCTGCGGCGTGGGCATTTGCGGCAAGTGCGCTTGCGAGGGCGGACAGCTATCCTGCGTGGATGGCCCGTTTTTCAAACTATGACAGTATTATCGAAGGCAGGGAAAATATCGGCGCTCATCCTCCTGATAGCTGCCGTCGTATCGGGCTTGTTCTTCGTCTTCGCGCAATTCAACATCGACAGCGTCCCGGAGCAAATGCTCACGCATACGAAAGACAGCGGCGTCTCCTATTTCGAATGGGATGACGCCGGGAACAAGCTTGCGCTCACCCCCCTGTTCGGCGAGAGCGATTTTTGGGATGATTTGACAGGCTCGCCATTCCTGGACGCCTACCGCGTTCCGGATTCCGAGGAGCCGATCCATGAGCTTGAGACATGGCGGCGGATCGGGTTTTCCCGCGTTTTAGACGCCCCTATCGAAGACGCGGTACTAAACGTATATTTAGAGGGCGACAAGCTATATATCGTCTTTTTGGATGACGAAATCTTGTACACGGATTTCCCCGACCAAACGGCCACGCCGGACACGCTTACAACGCCGGACACGCCGGACGCGCCGCCCGCGATCACCGCCGATTTGTATGCGCGGCATCAGGGCCGGCCCAATAAGGCCATGTCCATCGCACTGCCGCCCGATTACGCCGGCAGGACACTCACGATCGTCGAGTGCATCACGTCCGCGCAAGCCTTCTGGTGGTACCCGATGATACCCAGCATCGCGACCGACGAAGCCAGCCAGCTTACGTCTGTCATGATCTATGGGCCGCAAGGGATTATGACGGGTATCTCCGCAGCCGTCCTGATCCTGCTGACTGTGCTGTTCGCGCAGCAGCTCCTGATCGGGAAACAGCCCTGGGTGATGTTGCTGCCCATCTTTTACGGCCTGATCATGATGGTTGGGATGTCCACCTTCGTCAGTTTTACGCTGGGCCAGACCCAGCCCCTGCGCTGGATCAACGACCTATCCAACAGCTTCGCTTTTTACTGCGCGGGTGATTTACTGCTCGTCTTCCTCTCGCTGAAAATGAAGCGCCCGGCCCGTTTTGCCTTGACGGCGTCGGCTGTCGCCCATTTCGCCGTCACCGTGGGCTTCATGATCGATCTCCTGGCCCGGGGCGAGAGCATTTTCCTGGAAATGGAGTGGCTCAGCGTCTTCGGTTTCGCTGTTTTTATCACCGCCATCGCGCTGATGGTAGGGGAACGCAAAGGGAACCGCTACTTCAAATTCAGCGTTTGGGGCATTTTGGCCTTTTTCATCGGCTATACGATCATCATGCTGATCTATCGCTTTACGAATTATAATGCGTTTCTCGAGTATTTCAACCCCATTGAGGTAGTCGGCATCCTGAATTTTTATCCGCTCAACGAGCTGTTGTCCTACATGATGATGTTGTTGGTCATGGTGTTCAGCGTGCTCGAGTATGTGTCGGATATGGTGGATCGCCGTACGCGGTTGATCTCGTTGGAGCAGATCAACCGCCTGAAAACGGAATTCCTCGGCGATATGTCCCATGAGCTGAAGACACCGCTCGCCGTGATGAGCGGCTATGCGCAGCACAGCCAGAAAAGCCTTGCCGACAGGCCGGGGATGTCGGAGGTGGAAGGCCACATGAAGCTCATCGCCTCCGAGGCCGACCGGCTGGCGTTGATGGTGTCGCAGATCCTCGACGTGACGCGCATCGAGGAAGGGCGCATGATACTCGCGCCGCGCCCGGCTTCCCTCGACAGGATCATCCAAAATACCGTCAACACCTACTGCCCCGTGTTCGCCATCAACAACAACAAATTGAGGATCGAGGGCTGCGGGGATCTTCCCGATGTGCGCTGCGACATACACCGCGTCACGCAGGTACTTGTCAATCTGATTTCCAACGCGGCGAAACACACGCGCGACGGCTTGATCACCATATTGGCCGAGGTCAGCGGCGCCTTCGTCGCGATTTCGGTCACCGACACCGGCGAGGGCATCGCGGCCGCGCGCCTACCATATTTGTTCGACCGTTATCGGAGCCACGACAGCGAAAACAGCGGAAGCAATGAAAACAAAGAAAAGCCCCGCGAAGCCGGGGCGGCGGAGACCGGCACGGGGCTGGGGCTGTACATCTGCAAGCATATCGTCGAGGCCCACGGCGGGGAAATCACGGTGAAAAGCGCGGAAGGGCAAGGCGCCTCCCTCCGCTTCACGCTCCCTATCCACGCTTAACCTCTATCCAAACATCACCTTGATAAACACGTATCGCCTATCCCCTGTCAAACGAAGCTCAAACGGACTGCCGTCGTCCAGTTTGAGCTTTTTCTTGAGGCTGGAGATATGCTTCCTCACCGTGTTGGCGTAAAAGCCCATCGGTTCGTCCCATACGGCCCGATACAGTTCCTCCGCAGAGAACCCCTGCCCCGCGTTACTGACGAGATGTGCCAACAGTTGCAGCTCCTTCGGCGCCAGCGGGATCTCCTCGCCGCCGAGCGTGGCCCTGCCGGCGTACAAATCGATAGCAAGGGGCGGCAGCTCGATCCGGCCCGCGCCGGAAAGCCCCTGCCTGCGAAGCTGCGCCATCACGCGCATGGAAAGCACGTCGAGGCTGTACGGCTTCACGATGTAGTCGTCGCCGCCGCCCATGAAACCCTTGACGACATTCTCGTCGCCGCCCATGCTGGTCAGATAGATAATGGGCGCGGTGGTGATCCGGCGGACCTCCGCGCAAAAGTCGTAGCCGGAACCATCCGGCAGCATCACATCCAAGAGCACCAAATCCGGCGGGCGCTCCCACACGATGGCCCGCGCCTCGCCCAGCGTCCTGGCCGCGTCCACCTCATAGCCTTGTTCCAGTAAATGCTGTTTATTCAGGGAGAGGACGTCGGCTTCATCCTCCACCATCAGTATCCTCGGTCGCCCCATCTTCTTCCTCCCACAATCAATATCATCATCAATATCATCTTCGTCAATCATCGTCGTTTGATTCAACATCAACATCTTTTGATTACTTTTTGGTAATCTTCGCCACGCGCCCCCTCGCGTATGCTATACTTGGCTCGCCCTCAGACAGCATTATACAGCACATCCCGCACGCCGTCAACTTGGAAGCCGTCAACATGGAGGAAAGGT
Source organism: Oscillospiraceae bacterium (assembly GCA_009784085.1). Classification (GTDB taxonomy): domain Bacteria; phylum Bacillota; class Clostridia; order Oscillospirales; family UBA929; genus JAIRTA01. The sequence goes on from WRCJ01000074.1 coordinate 5,624, forward strand.
ATTATGCTCACAATCGTGCGCGTTGGCATGCTCGACGGCAACACGCTGGACGTACAGTTCAGCAACAACAACATCCTCTTGCTGGAGTTGACGCCCCTCATGCAAAGGCCGGAGTTTTCGCAGCTCATCGAGGACGACCGCATCCTCTACCCGAAGACGGACGGGCAAAGCGTCTACTGGCGGGACGGCCCGGGCCTGACGCTGGAGGACATCATTGCCATGGTGCGAAGCTGACACAGCAACCCACTGACACAGGAAACCGTAAGATTAACATAAAAAGGAGAAACAAAATGAAAAAGATGAGATTTCCCGCATTCCTGCTTACCTTGGCCCTGTTGTCCATGATGACCGTGATGTTCATGGCGACAGGATGCGTCAATGTCGGCGTCGGCGCCACGCCGACACCCCCGCCGGCCACGCAATCCCCGGGGGATCCCACGCCGAATCCCATGTCGCCGCCCGCGCCAACGCCAAGCCCCGTCGATTGGGACCCGAATACAGCGCCGGTCGCCAAGCTCGTGATGGACACATCCGGCATGTTGGAAGTAGCGGAAGGCGTGTACTCTATGGATGATCTGCTGTTCATCACGCTGGAGACATACCCCGCCGATTACAGCGTCGACAACAACGAGCAAAGCGTGGTCCAGCGTATCGAAACACTGCTCAATACCAGCATCCGGGTGACCACGTCGACGTCCTCCATCGAGCATTCCGAACGGCTGAGCTATCCGGTCTGGATGGTGGTCTACGATTTCGGCGGCAACGAGGATTCCGCCCATGGCATCGATCTCTTCTTCAGCACGGATACCAACGATTATTGGGTCCACACCCAGACGCCCGTCGACTGGATGCAGAGCTACCACGACGAAATAGGACGGAGGCTGTCCACCGTCATGCTGGTCGACGAGGGCTACGATCCAGGCAACGACCCGAACTTCGATCCGGGTTGCGATCCGGGCGATGATCCAGGCAACGATCCGGGCGACGTCCCCACCAAAAATCCCGGCGGAGGCGACGACCCAGCCGCTGATCAATACGATTGGTGGGGCGTATACCACAACGAAGCCGATAACAAAGCACTCTCCATCAGCAGCTTCAGGGCAAACCCCGACGGCCAGTACCATTTCTCCTTTACCTTGGCCACCATGGACGGCTATGAACTCGACGGGACCGCCGCCGTGGAGGGCAATCTCGCCAGTTACATGGACTTGGAGTTTGAAATCGACGAGAACAGCTGGTACATCAACGTTTCCCAAGTGGAGTCCCGGGCAGACAGCGCCGATCGGGCGCCCTTCGTGGACATATATTATCAAACGGACAACGGCTGACGCTGTGATTACGAGAGGACACTTTAACAAAGGCTTGAAATCGCTATTTTTAGCGACATCAAGCCTTTGTTTTTCCTTACAAATCTTCTATGGAAATTATAGTGCTATCTAATCGAGGGACACTAAGCGAAACCTTTCATTTCCAATTTGATAAACAACATAGTTTGAGTTATCGCGTTCGCGTTCTTCGGTAAACCTTATTAAACCCGATATTCCATAATATTCGCTATTCTGGATGGCATTTCGCACATTATCTGTTTCTGTGGTATTGGCGTTCTCGATAGCGTTTTTAAGAATGTACATCGTGTCGTAGGCAAGAGCGGCATATTCGCCTGGAATCACTCCCCACATGGACTCATAATCGACAAAAAATGCGGCGCTTTGCTCGTCGCTGTCAACAATAAATGGCGCAGCTATGACATAAACATCCTCTGTGGCAACACCGCAATATTCAATAAGATTGTGCGATGCCGAACCCTCACTTACTACGATGCCGCCGGTATATCCGCCATTGCGAAGCTGTTTTATAACACTTGAACCGTTTGAGTAATTCCCGCACCAAAAAACAAGGTCGGTGTTTTGACTCCGAATCTTTGTTCCGATAGCAGATATATCCATAGAGCCGTTTCCCGCTACATGAATAGCGGCAACATCTATATCGTTTTGTGATAGAATTGCTTTGCTGTA
>WRCJ01000075.1 GCA_009784085.1 Oscillospiraceae bacterium
GAGATGACCATCATCAGGATGGACTCCAGGAGGGGGGACATGGATTGGGAGATTTCCCCGGTATACTTGGCGTCGGAGGGGAGGATCCTCTCGATCAGGTCGGGGTCGCCCACGAACCCGACCGCGAACTTGGGCTTTTCGGGGTCTTTGGGCGTGACCACGTAGCAACTTTCGGAGCGGTACACCTCTTTGATCGCATTCTCACCCAGCAACGACAGGAATTCTGTGTAGGACTTTTCCTCCAGCTGGTTCGACGAGAGCATGGAGGGCAGGATTTGAATGAGAAAGAACACCGCCGCCAGGGCAAGCAAGGGTACCATATACGATTTGCGCGGGCCTTTTTTCTGCTCGTTGTTGGATTCGTTCATCGCGTATCCTTTCTTATATCAGTGTTCACATCATTGTCTGCATCAGTGCTTACAGATTGTTTGCAGATAGTTTACATCAGGAAGTCCCTCAGTTTTTTCGATCGGCTGGGGTGCCGCAGCTTTCGCAATGCCTTGGCCTCGATTTGGCGGATGCGCTCCCGGGTCACATTGAATTCCCGCCCCACTTCCTCCAGCGTCCGCGTGCGCCCGTCCTCGATGCCGAAACGCAGGCGCAAGACCTTTTCCTCGCGCTGTGTCAATGTCCCCAGCACATCGATGAGCTGCTCCTTGAGCAACGTGAAAGAGGCGACCTCGGCCGGCTCGGAGGCATCCTCATCGGGGATGAAGTCGCCCAAGTGGCTGTCCTCCTCTTCGCCGATCGGCGTCTCCAGGGAAACCGGCTCCTGCGCGATCTTCATGATCTCGCGCACCTTGTCCACCGGCATGTTCATCTCCAAGGCGATTTCCTCGGGGGTCGGATCGTGGGCCAGCTCTTGCAACAGCTGGCGGGACACCCGGATGACCTTGTTGATGGTTTCCACCATGTGTACCGGGATGCGGATGGTGCGCGCCTGATCGGCGATGGCGCGGGTAATCGCCTGCCGTATCCACCAGGTGGCGTAGGTGGAAAACTTGTAGCCTTTGGTGTGGTCGAATTTTTCCACCGCTTTGATGAGCCCTAAGTTCCCCTCCTGGATGAGATCGAGGAAGAGCATACCGCGCCCCACATAGCGTTTGGCGATGCTCACCACCAGGCGCAGGTTGGCCTCCGCCAGCCGTTTCCGGGCGTTTTGCCCGACGCGCTCGTCTTCGCGCAGGGCCTTGATCTCCTCGATGCCTTCCGGGGAGGTCAACAGTTGCTGGTCCATGGCAATTTGGCGCAAACGGCGGGAGGCCTCCTCGCCCTTGCTCATCTGCCCGGCCAGTCCAATCTCTTCGTCGGAGGACAGCAGGGCCACCTTGCCGATTTCCTTGAGATACATCCGCACCGGGTCGTCCACGTTGAAACCCTCGGCCAAAGCCTCCGGGTCGGCCAGCTCCTCCGGCGGGATCTCCTCGAGATCATCCTCCCCGATGACCGTGTCGTCGGGGGGCGGCTCAATATCTTCCTCCACGACCAGCTCGATGCCCGCGCTCTCCAGCGTGTCATAGAGTTTGTCGATTTGATCGGAGTCGAAATCCAGTTCCTCGAGGGCGTCCATCAACTCTTTGTCGGTCAGTTTGCCGTTCTTCTTCCCTTGCTCGATTAAGACCTTGATCACGGCCTTCTTCTCTTCAATCGTTGCCATAATCCACCTCTCTTACCACGTTATCGTTCCACGTTATCGCTCCACGTTATCGTTGCTCGTTATCGTTGCTCGTTATCGTTCCTCTTCCTCTTCCTAAGGGACATCAGCGCGTCGTCGCTCGCCTGCCCGAAACGGCGTTGCCGGCTCATCTCCTGTACGGCGGCGGCGCAGTCGCGCAGGGCGCGCGCGCTCTCGGCGTACGAGATCGGTTTTTGCATGATCCGCGCGAGATGGGATAATTCTTCCGGGGCGAACGCCTCCTGCGCGGAGAAGGCCTTGCCCGGGTCGTCGGGATGCGCGGCGGCCCATGCGAACAGGCGGCCCAACAGGGACGAGGAGAAATCCTCCGGCGCGAGGAGGCCGAACGCTTCCCCGATCTGGGAAGGATCCAAAAACATCACCCGGATGACGCCTTCCTCCGCGCTGGCCGACCGCGTATCTTCGTAGCGCAACGCCCTGTCGATGGGTTGGAGGGCCTGCGCGGGCGCGGTGGCGCGTCGGGAGGCATCCCGGGATTTTTGCCTGCCCAGGCGTTGCCGGGCGCGCGCGACATCGGCCTTGAGGGCCTCCGCCGGGATATCGCACAGCGCGGCGGCTTGCTTGAGGTAGATGGCCCGTTCGGCCTCGGAATCCAGCCGGGCAAGCAACTCGGCGGCCTCCCGGCAGAATTGCAACCGCCCCTCGTCGTTCGTGAGATCAAAGCGTTCCGCCAGCGCGCTCAGGAGGAACTCCGCCCGTGGCGGCGATCCGGATAGCTGCGCGGCAAAGGCTTCGCGCCCGTGCCGGCGGATGTATTCATCCGGATCCTTCGCGCCTGCCAGCCGCAGTACCCTGACCGGTATGCCGGACTGCTCTAAAATGCCGATGGCGCGGTGGGCGGCGTTTTGCCCCGCCGCATCCATATCGTAGGCGATAACCACCTCTTTGGCGTACTTTGTCATCAGGAGGGCCTGCGATGCCGTCAGGGCAGTCCCCAGGGAAGCCACCGCCCCGGCAAAGCCGGCCTGGTGCAGAGATACGACGTCCATGTACCCTTCGGTCAAGATGAATTGGCCGCCGGCATTCTTGGCGAAAGGCATGGCAAACAGATGGCGGCTCTTGGAAAAGACCGGCGTGTCAGGGCTGTTGAGGTATTTGGGCGTCGCCTCGCCCAGCGTTCGGCCGCCGAAGGCGATGACGCGTTTGCGCATGTCGATGATGGGGAAGATCAGCCTGCCGCGAAAACGATCGTAGGCGCCGCCGTCGCGGCGGCCGGGGACGGCCAACCCGGCGGCGCAGACGTCGGATTGCGTGAACCCTTGGGCGCGCATGGCTTCCAGCAACCCGTGCCAGCTATCCGGCGCCCACCCCAGCCCGAAACGGACGACTGTCCGGGGCGCAAGGAGGCGCCCTTGGATATATTCCCGCGCCTGCGCCCCGGCAGGGCTTGAGAGCTGGCTGTGGAACCAGTGCGCGGCGAGGCGGTTGAGGCGGTATATCGTGTCCCGCTCCTCCCCCCGACCCCCCTCCTCGGGGACAGCCAGGCCGGCGCGATCCGCCAGTGCCAATACGGCATCGGCAAAGGTGAGGTTTTCGCTACGTTGTACGAATTGAATCACGCCGCCCCCGGCAGCGCAGCCAAAACAGTGAAATATCTGCCTGTCGGGCAGCACGTGGAAGGAAGGCGTCTTTTCGCCGTGAAACGGGCACAGCCCCCAATAGCCGTCGCCCCGCTTTTTCAACTCTACCTGCCGGGAAACCACGTCCACGATGTCGGTGCGTGCCGTGAGTTCCTCTAAAAACGAATCCGGAAAGGCCATGGTCAGGTCCTCTCCCATCCCCGTGGGACGAATATCTCCTCAAATCGGTTCACGGCGTACCGGTCTGTCATGCCCGCGATATAGTCGCACACCGCGCGTTCCGCGCCCTCGGACTCCCAGATCGGCCGGGTGTCGGGGGGGAGTTTGTCCGGGTGGGACAGATAGTATACAAACAATTTTTGCAGGATATCGACGGCTTTGGCCTCCTCGCCTTTGACCTCCGGGTTCCGATAGATCCGTGCGAACAGGAAGGCCCGCAGCTGCGCCATGACCGATTCCAGCGGCGGCGACAGCGTGATTTCGGGTTTCCCGGCGCTCGAGGCGATAAGATCCTGCACAAAGACGTTGATGCGCCCGGAATGCTTGTCGCCCAACACTTCCCGTATCGAAGAAGGGATATCCGCCGTAGCCAGAACGCCGGCGCGCAGCGCGTCGTCGATGTCGGCGGTGAGGTAGGCGATACGGTCGGCCTTGTGTACCAGTTGCCCTTCCAGCGTGCCGGCGCGTACAGGACCCGAGTGGCAGGCGATACCGTCGCGGGTCTCGAAGGTGAGGTTCAAGCCCTTGCCGCCTTGCTCCAGCCGATCGACGACGCGCAGGCTCTGCTGGTAATGGGTGAATTTGTCCGGCATCATGGCCGATAGCGCGCTCTCGCCGGCATGCCCGAAGGGCGTGTGCCCCAAATCATGCCCCAACGCGATGCCCTCGGCCAGATCCTCGTTGAGCGACAGCGCCCTGGCCGCCGTGCGCGCGATGCGGGACACCTCCAGCGTATGGATCATGCGGGTGCGGTAGTGGTCGCTGCCGGGGTTGAGGAACACCTGTGTCTTGTGCATGAGGCGGCGGAAGGATTTGGCGTGGACAATCCTGTCGATGTCCCGCTGGAAGCAGGTGCGTGCGGGGCAAGGCTCCTCCGCCCGGATCCGGCCCCGGCTTTGGGCGGCGTGGGCGGCGTAAGGGGGCAACCGCTCCTGCTCCCATTTTTCCGCGCGCTCCCGTAGCGTCATCGCTCGGAAGCCCCACGGCTCACATCATGATACGGATAATACCAACAATACCAACACGGATAATACCACATAATGAACACCATATAATGTATATATCCTTCGCAGGATACACATTTTCCTCCTTGTTTACAAAAAGGTTTCGGATTTAATCCGTATTTGCGCCCGCCCGGAAGTAATTTCGGCGATCCGATTGGCAAGCGCGGGCAACGCCGTTGCGGGAATCGCCAGGTGGCAGGTGACCTCGGCGGCGAAAACGGCCTCTTCCACCACCCCGCCGGCCTCGGCGATCTCCAGCTGTGCCTGCCTCCATGCGGCATAGGGGAAGGACATCGCCACAAGCGTCCAAGCGCGCCTCTCCGCGACGCCGGCATCGTCCAGGGCGGCCTTGGCCGCGGCGGCATACGCCCTGGCCAAACCGGGCGCGCCCAACAAGATACCGCCGAAATAGCGGGCGACCACACAGCAGGCGTCGAAGATGTTTTCGCGGCGCAGCACCTCCAGCACCGGGAGGCCGCCCGTGCCGCGGGGTTCCCCGTCGTCCGAATGGCGCGACGCGCCGCCCTGTCGAAGGACATAGGCATAGACATGATGGACAGCACCCCCGTGCTGCGTGCGGATCTCGTGCAAAAAGGCGCGGGCCGCGGGTTCGTCGGGGACCGGGGCTATTGCCCCGACAAAACGGGATCGCTTGATCACGAGGGTCGATGCGCCCGGCCCACGCGGCGTACGATATGCTTCGGTTGTCATGGTAACATATGTCCCACCTATGCCTCACCTATGCCTCGCTTGTGTCTCGCCTGTGCCTCACCTGTGAAAAACCCACGCCCTCCGGCGCGGGTTTCGCGTTTCCCATCTTGCCTGTGACCCATATGACCCATATGACCCTTGTGCGAGTATGCCCCTTAGGTGAATGTGCCCGTAACAGGTGCTAATTGAATCCGAATTTCCTGTTGAAACGATCCACGCGGCCGCCTGTATCGACCAATTTTTGCTTGCCCGTGAAAAACGGATGGCACTTAGAGCAGATCTCTATGCGGATGGCTTGTTTGGTGGAAGCGGTCTCGAAAGTCTCTCCGCAAGCGCACCGCACCGTGGCGGTCGCGTAGGGGGGATGAATGCCCTGTTTCATACGTTGGTGACACCTCTTTAATCTTATTCAATATAGTAAGTCAAACGCCATTATAACATAGGCGCCCGTGTTTTGCAAGAGTTTTTGTGCCACCGTGTGCCGACGAAAAAAAGCAAAAAAACCTTGCTTTTCCCGCCGGAAAAGGGTATGCTATACTTATTCTTTTTACTGGGGGGCTGCGGGCATGAGCGATGAATACGGCGGGGATCTGATCACGCTTACCGACGAGGACGGCGAGGAGTACGAACTGGAACACTTGGATACACTTACCTACCGAGGCGTTACCTATATCGCGTTTATTCCGGCGCACATTGCCGACGATCAAGTCGAGGTGGAGATCATCATCCTCAAAGCCGACGAGGAGGATGGCGAAGAGGTCCTGACCACATTGGATGACGATGAGGAAATGGAAAACATCTACGACTTGTTTATGCAACGGCTGGCTGATGAGGACGACGATGACGACGACGATGACAATGAAGAGGACGAAGACGACGACGAAGAAGAAGATGATGATGATGATGATGAGGACGACGGGGACGAGGACGACGAGTAGTTGACGCGGCCTCGAGTAGATGACGCGGCCTAAATGTTTTTGTGCAACACTTCCAAAAGTCGAGGAATTTTGCGAGAAACTACGCATTTCCCTTGCAACGTATCTGTGTTTATGCTATAATGCAATTGGACAGGAAGAAATTTCTGATCGTCCCCTGCTTGGTTCGTGACGGGCCTTTTTAAACCCACATTGTGACAATGGGATGCTGGGCTCCCGCGTTGGTTTGCAGGCCTCCCGGTTCAATAGGATCGGATGTTGGAAGCAATAAAATCGCGGGGAGGCGACCCACCTGCGTGAGCGTGCAGGTTATAATCGGGTTCGCACGGCCGAAGTGGGGTTCACCAAATAAAAAAAGACGCGCAAGCGTCTTTTTTTATCGTAACGATCCCGGCGATGAATGGTCGATGGTTGATTGATGATTGTTGATAAATCACGGCACCCCGATGCCTTTTTGCGCAACCGCATGTTGCTGGGGGCGGGCGCCATGGCCAGGCTGGCCATGGCCCATGTGGCCGTCCTGGGGCTGGGCGGCGTGGGGGGCTATGCTGCCGAGGCGTTGGCGCGCGCCGGCGTGGGCCGGCTCACGCTGGCGGACTGCGATGTGGTGGATCCCACCAATATCAACCGGCAGATGTGCGCGCTGCACTCCACGATTGGGATGCATAAGGCCGAGGCGTCGCGGGATCGCTTGCTCGACATCAACCCGGAACTGCGCACCCGCGCGATGGTTTTGCGATACTCGGCGCCCACCCGGGAAACCTTTTTCGATACGCGCTACGACTATATCATCGATGCCATCGATCTTGTGACCTGCAAGCTGGATGTCATCGAAACCGCGCTGTCGCGCGGCATCCCCATCGTATCCGCGCTGGGCGCCGGCAACAAAATGGACGCCAGCCAATTGCGCGTCACGGATATCGGCAAGACGCAAAGCTGCCCGCTGGCCAGGGTGATGAGGCGGGAGTTGCGCCACAGGGGCATCACCCGCCACATGGTGCTGTGGAGCCCGGAAACGCCGATGGTGCCGGAACCGCTGGCGCCGCCGCCGGCGGGCCGCCGCAGCGTACCGGCCAGCATCCCCTGGGTGCCGGCATGCGCGGGTTTTATGTTGGCGGGGTTCGTCGTGCAAAAAATAAGCGGCCACGCTTGACAGACAGCCCGATAATCC
>WRCJ01000076.1 GCA_009784085.1 Oscillospiraceae bacterium
CGTGGCGGCCGGCTCGGATGCGGGCGCGGTTGAGATCGGCGGCCAGCCGTTTGTACAGGATGTGGTTGACAAGCGACGACTTGCCCGAACCGGACACGCCGGTCACGCAGGTGAGTACGCGCAGGGGGATGACGGCGTCGATTTGCTTGAGATTGTTCTCGCGGGCGCCCCGGATGATCAAGCGGTTGCCGTTGCCGCGCCGCCGCGCCGCCGGCACCGGGATGCACTTTTTCCCGGTGAGGTACATGGCGGTCAGGGAGCTTTCGCAGGCGCACACCTGCGCCCCTGTGCCGGCGCAGACGATTTTGCCCCCATGGACGCCGGCCCCCGGCCCCACGTCGATCAGCCAGTCGGCGGCGCGCATGGTCTCCTCGTCATGCTCGACCACCAGCAATGTGTTACCAAGGTCCCGCAAGCGTCTGAGCGTGTCCAACAGTTTGTTGTTATCCCTCTGGTGCAGGCCGATGGAAGGCTCGTCCAAGATGTACAGCACGCCCATCAGCGAGGAACCGATCTGCGTAGCCAGCCGGATGCGCTGGCTCTCGCCGCCCGACAGCGTGGAGGCCTGCCGGGACAGGGTCAGGTACTGCAAGCCGACACTGCGCAGGAAACCCAGCCGCTCCTTTATCTCCTTGAGGATGCGGTCGGCGATCAGCGCGTCCTTTTCGCTGAGCGTCAGCTTGTCCAGATACGCCAGGGCCTCGACGACAGACAGGCGGGTAAACCAAGCGATGTCCGCGCCGCCTACCCGGACAGACAGGCTCTCCTTTTTCAAGCGTTTCCCCTGACAGTCGGGGCAGGGGGTGGCGGTCATGCAGTCCTCGATCTCCTGGCGCGACCACTCGCTCTGGGTCTCCTGGTATCGGCGTTCCAAGTTGTTGATTAGACCTTCAAAGGGTTGCTTCATGATACCCTTGCCCCGCGCCGACCTGTATTGTAGCTCCAATTTGGCGCCGCGCGTGCCGTACAGCAGGGCGTCCAGCGCCTCGTCCGATAGTTTTTCTATGGGCGTGTGGATGTTGAATCCGTAGACTTTCCCCAAGGCGTTGTAGTACATGCGCGCGACGGTGCCCTCCTCGGCGCCGCTCCAACCGGCGGCCTTGACCGCGCCCTGGAACAGCGACCGGGCGCGATCGGGCAGGATCAAATCGGGACTCACCTTGAGCTGATCGCCCAAGCCGGTGCAGGTGGGGCAGGCGCCGTAGGGGTTGTTAAAGGAAAACATGCGCGGCGTCAACTCTTCGATGGACACGCCGCAGTCGTCGCAGGCATAGTTCTGTGAAAACAACTGCTCCCGCTCCTCGGACAGCAGTTTGCCCCCATCATCCCGGCTTTCGGGGAAGTGGGCCGTCACCAACCCCCCGGCCAGCGCGGCGGCGGTCTCCACAGAGTCGGTCAGCCGACGGCGCGCGCCCTCCCGGAGGATCAATCTATCCACCACGACGTCGATGATGTGTTTTTTATTCTTGTCGAGTTCAATGCCCTCGGTCAGTTCATACAGGGCGCCATCCACCCGCACCCGGGCGTAACCGGAACGTCGGGCATCGTCGAACACCTTCTGATGCTCGCCCTTGCGGCCACGGATCACCGGTGCGAGCACCTGCACCCGCGTCCCCTCGGGGTGTGAGAGCAATTGGTCGATGATCTGATCGATCGACTGTTTCTTGATCGGCTTTCCGCAACGGGGGCAATGGGGGACGCCGATTCGCGCCCACAATAGCCGCAGGTAGTCGTAGATCTCCGTGACCGTACCCACTGTGGATCGGGGGTTTTTGGAGGTGGTCTTCTGGTCGATGGAGATAGCCGGCGACAGGCCGTCGATATAGTCCACATCGGGCTTTTCCATCTGCCCCAAAAACTGCCTGGCGTAGGACGAAAGCGACTCGATATAGCGGCGTTGCCCCTCCGCGTAAATGGTGTCGAAAGCCAGCGAGGACTTGCCCGAACCGGAAAGGCCGGTGATGACCACCAGCTTGTCCCGGGGGATCTCCACGTCGATGTTTTTCAGGTTGTGTTCCCTGGCGCCCTTTACAAAAATGCTGTCGCGCATGTTGATTAAATCCCTCTTCCTTCTTCCTGCTTTTCCTGGGTTGCGGGCGAAGCCCGCGTGCAAAGCCCGCGTTAGAATTATACCATCAAGTCCTGTGGAAAGCAACAATGCTTCCGTTACTGTGTGCTTCCGTTATGTGTGCTTCCGTTACTTGCCATGCTGTCGAGTCGGGAGTATAATTGTGTTTGTGGGAACTCAGGGAACTCAGGGATTTAAAAATCAGCTAAGGGGGCTTGGGCAGTATCAACAAAGTCATCTTGATTGTCTTGGACAGCGCGGGCGTGGGCGCATTGCCCGATGCCGCGCAATATGGGGACGCGGGCGCCGCCACCCTCCCGCATGTGCTGGCGCGGTATCCGGAGCTGTCCCTGTGTCACCTGCGGCAGATGGGGCTGGGCAACATCGAGGGGATGTCGGGCATGCCCCCTGTCCCGTTGCCCACGGCCTCCTGGGGCAGGGCGGCGACGCGATCGGCCGGCAAGGACACGCTGATCGGCCACTGGGAACTGATGGGCGCCGTCACCGAACAGCCGTTTGAGACCTTTCCCAACGGGTTCCCGGAGCGGGTCATGGATCGCTTCCGCGACGCCACCAGCCGGGGCATCCTGGCCAACGTGCCGGCGTCGGGCACAGCGATCATCCGGGAGCTGGGCGATTGCCATGTCCAAACGGGGTCGCTTATCGTCTACACCTCAGCCGACAGCGTGTTTCAAATCGCCGCCCACGAAGATGTCGTACCGCCGGAGGAGCTGTACGCCTACTGCCGGGCGGCGGCGGACATCTTACGGGGCGAGGGGCTGCGCGTGGGCCGGATCATCGCCCGCCCCTTTGCGGGGGCTTCGGGCGCCTATCGCCGGACGGTCAACCGGCGGGACTATATCGCCTGCGCGCCGAAAAACACCGCCTTGGCCCTTTTGGGGGAAAGCGGTGTCCCGGTTGTATCCGTCGGCAAGATCGAGGATATCTTCGCCGGCACCAATTTTACAAGGAAACGGCATACTTCCAGCAACGCGGAGGGCATCGCGGCGGTGGCGGAAGAGGCGATGCGCCTCCCCCATGGGCTGATTTTCGCCAACTTGCTGGATTTCGACATGCTGTACGGTCACCGGCGGGATGCCGAGGGCTACGGACGGGCGTTGGAAGCCTTCGACCGCGCCCTGCCGGGTCTGCTCGGTTGCTTGGCTGTGGGCGACGCCCTGCTGATCACGGCCGACCATGGTTGCGATCCCACACACGCCGGCACGGACCACACCCGCGAATATGTACCCATCCTGTTGTATCGAAAAGGGCACAGGGAGGGCCACAACACCCGCGCCCTCGGGACGCGGCGTAGCCTGTCCGACGTGGGGGCGACCGTGCTGGCCCTGTTCGGCCTGCCCGCCCCCTTCGAGGGGGATAGCTTCTGTCATGAATAGGGGGGAAGTCCATTTTTAGTTTCCGATGTCGTTCTCCCAGTTGGGATCGATGGCGGGGTATTTGGCGGTGGCCTCTCGGAAGACCGACCGGATTTCCAACAAATGCTCTTTGGTGTCCGCTTCGAAAATGAGGACGATCTCAGGCAGGTTGCTCGAAGCGCGCACCAGCCCCCAGCCGTGTTCAAACTGGACGCGGGCGCCGTTGATATCGTTGACGCGGCCCGGATAAGCCTCCTTGAGGTCATTGACAAGGCCATCGATAGCGGCGTATTTCTCCAGGTCGGCGCAATGGGCTTTGATCTCGGGAGATGTCACGTAATGGGGGAATTGCGCCACGATGGATGAGACGCTTTGTTGCTTGTGGGAGAGGTACTCCGCCAGCTTGGCCGCCACGAACACCGCGTCGTCGAAACCGTAGTAGTCGTCGCCGCCCACAAAGATATGGCCGCTGCGCTCGCCGGCAAGGTCCGCCTTCAATTCGTGCATCTTGGCCTTGATGAAGGAATGACCCGTTTTCCACATGACAGGGATGCCGCCGCCCTGCTCAATGACATCTTGGAGGATCTTGGAACACTTCACATCATAGACGATGGTGGCGCCCTGTTTCTTGTCCATCAACTGCCTGGCGAGCACGGCCAGGACCACGTCGCTCCAGATATCGCCGCCGGCTTCGTCCACCACGCCCAGCCGATCGCCGTCGCCGTCGAAACCCATGCCGATGTCGGCGTTGATATAGGGGTGGGTAACCATCTCCCGAAGCCGGGCGCGGGCGCTGAGGTTAGAGGGGTTGGGGAAATAATGGGGGTAGTCGGTGTCGGGGTCGCAGTTGAGCTGGAAGGTGATGCAACCCAAACGCTGGAACACCTCGTAGGCAAACAAGCCGGCGCCGCCGTTGCCCGCGTCCAGCACGACGCGGGGCTTGTACGGCCCCATCTGGATACGGGACACGATAGCCTCCACGTAGTCGCCCCAGATGTTGGCGGTGCGCAAGGCGCCTGGCGTCGGGGCATCCGGGATGTCGTCCCGCACGGTATAGTCGTAGATCTTCCGGATGTCATCCGATTCCAATGTCTTGGAATACCCCTTGCCCAGCTTGAAGCCGGACCAGCCGTCCGGGTTGTGGCTGGCCGTTATCATCACGGCGCCAGGGCTTTCAAAGTGGTATTGCGCGAAGTACACTGCCGGCGAAATGCACAGACCGATGTAGATGACATCGATCCCCATGCTGCGCAAGGCTCGGATAGCCGCGTCGGCAAACCCAGGGGAACACTTCCTGTTGTCATAGCCGACCACGGCGCGGGTAATGTCCATGTCCCGAAGGAATCGCCCGTAAGCCCGGATGATCCGGAAGACGTTGCGATCGTTCAATTCATTGTCGCTGACCAGCCCCCGGATGTCGTATTCTCGGAACATGCTGTTAAACTCAGGATTGACAAACTCAGGATTGGAAAATAATGTAGACATACGTTGTCACCGCTTTCTATTGATTGATCTTTCAGTACAGTGGCGTCCCGTGGTATATGGGCTTCATTATATGGGCTTCAAAAAGTCTTGTCAAGCCTCCGCCGGGCACCGGCCATGAAAATCTGGCTTGACTGCGGCAAAAAAAACTGATATAATCGGCGGTAGATCGAGCGCACGGCTGTGGATCGAGCGCGTCACATCGCGTCCCACGAACCACGACCCACGAACCACATACGTGCCGATCTACAAACCACGTACGTGCTATCGATGTTTTTAGGCCGGATCTTAATCAAAACACATGCATGAATACGGAGAGATGGCTGAGCTGGTCTAAGGCGCACGACTGGAAATCGTGTGTACCCCTCAAAGGTACCGAGGGTTCGAATCCCTCTCTCTCCGCCAACGCGAACAAATACGAACTCTCCCCGATGGTTTTTCGTCGGGGAGGCGTTTGCGTTTGTCTTTGAACTTGGATGGACAAGGGTGGTGCATTCCCGAAGCGGCAACAACGCAGCATAGTGCTTCCCGATGTCGAAGCTCTGCTCGATGAGCGGTCGAGCGGTCGCATTCCCCCGGATCATGTCCCTTCACGTAAAACATCGAGATAGGCTGTATATGAGAATGTCCTGTTTCGCTGATCCCCGGAACTCTGTCTCAAAATATTCAAATCGCAGAGCCGTTTTACCGAATCGGATATGGTTTTGAATGAAATGCCCAGCGCGGTGGAGGTCTTTTTAATATCTATGATGGGGCTTTTTTCAAGATAGGCAAATAAACGCAAAGCGGTCTTTGCCGCCCGTCCCATGCTTTCGATGACTTCGATATTATTATTATGGAGGACGGTCAGCTTGTCAATAGTGACGGTCGCATCCTCAGCGGATTCATAAATTGCCTGTAAGAAGAATTTTACCCACTGCTCGTAATTACCATTTCGGCGCACTTCAGTCAAACGGTCATAATATTCGATGCGGTTCTTTTTGAGGAAGTACGAAATATATAATGCCGGGGTGGTTAATATCCCTTTTTGCATGAGGTACAGGGTTATAAGCAGACGACCGATACGACCATTGCCGTCTAAAAACGGGTGGATGGTTTCAAATTGATAATGGATTAGCGCAACACGAATCAGCACATCCAGTTCATCATTATCGCTGTTAATGTATTTTTCCAAGTCGGATATCGCCACCGTCATCTCTTCCGGTGACGGGGGGATGAACCGTGCGTTTTTCAATGTGCTACCCTGACCGCCGATCCAGTTTTGTGAATATCGGAATTCGCCCGGAAACCGTTCTTGCCCGCGAGAACCCTCCATCAAAGCGGCATGGGCCTCCTTTATGAGGCGATTGCACAGCGGCAGTTCCTTCAGCCGGACAATCGTGAACTCGGTCGCCTTGATATAGTTTATTACTTCGGCGACGTCGCGGTTGGCGTTCTCGTCTATCAGCGGGTCAAGCACATCCTCCAAAGTGGCTTGTGTCCCCTCAATCTGAGACGACATCAACGCTTCCTTGCGGACGTACATAGTAACAAAAAGATTTACGTTGGGAATTCGTGCGGCGATGCCTTCCAGAAGAGCGAGTTGTTTATTGGCTTTCACCAGTAGCTCCACCGCTTCGTTGTCCAGCGTTATGGGTGGGTTCGGTGGTAGCGGTGTCGGCGTGAATGATTTATATGCGGCTTCACCTGATAAGTTTGTTATAAGTTTCCCGGCTCTATCCATCATGGGTTTGCAATCTCCCTTACGCAAAAGTAAATTACATGGACTATTATAGCCTTTTTATTTTAGTTTGTTAAGTTAAAGTAAAATAAAAATGAAAAGTCAATGCCGCTATTGACATGTTTGAAGTTCGGCATTAGGGTTTCATGAAAATGATGATATAATATTTTTGCGCTTTAAAAAGCGAAGCTGAGAAAGGGGTGCTTGTCTTTGATTTGCGTTTAATCAAACGAGGGGTGAATGTTATGAGGAAGATCTTAATATTCTTGATGTTGTTTGCTCTGTCATCGGGAGTTTTCATGACAACAGCGAGTGCATACAGCTACACTTATTTTTCCGATGTGCCGGTCGACCATTGGGCTCGCAACGAAATAACAGCGTTAACTGAAAGAGGCGTAATCCACGGCTATGGAGATGGTAAGATGGGACACTGGCAGAGCGTTGGGAGATCAAAGAAGCAGGTGACTGTTATTATTATGTTATTTCACAGACAGGTGGCAAATATCTCGATGTTAGCGGTGGCAACACAGCAAATGGAACAAATATCCAAGTCTATGATGGCAATTCAACCATGGCGCAAAAATGGAG
>WRCJ01000077.1 GCA_009784085.1 Oscillospiraceae bacterium
GATCTGGGGGAAGTCCCCCGGAATCTCGTGGTGGTGGGCGCCGGCGCGATTGGTTTGGAAATGGCGTCTTATTTCCATTCGGCCGGCAGCAAGGTCACGGTAGTCGAGATGCTGTCCCATATCGCGGGGACAGCCGACGCCGAGGTTTCGGTCGGCCTCATGCGCGCTTATGAGGAAAAGGGCGTCGAGTTCCAATGCGGCGTTCGTGTCACGGCCATGGGGGTGGACAGCGTCACGACAGAAACCGGGCAAATCCCGGCTGATCGCGTGCTGCTGTCCGTCGGGCGCCGGCCGGTGATAGACGGCTTTGGGCTGGAGAACATCGGCGCCGCCGTGTCGCGCGGCGCGGTCGTGACCGACCGGCATGGCATGACCAGCGTGCCGGATGTCTATGCCGTGGGCGATGTCAATGGGAAATACATGCTGGCGCATGTGGCCTACCGCGAAGCCGAGGTGGCCGTCAACCACATGCTGGGCAAGCGGGACGTGATGCGCTACGACGCCGTGCCCTCGGTCGTCTACACCTCGCCCGAGGCGGCGTGGGCTGGGGAAACGGAGGAGTCGGCCCGCGCCCGTGGGATCGACTGCGCCTGCGTCTCCCTGCCGATGGCCTACAGTGGCCGCTACGTCGCGGAAAACGAGCGGTCGGGCGGCACAAGCGGCACAGGCGGCATCGCCAAGGTCGTCGTCGACCGGAAGCACAACAATGTCATCGGCGTACACCTCCTCGGCCCCTACGCGTCTGAGATTATCGTAAGCGCGTGCGCGATGATCGAGATGCAGATGCGCGTGGACGACGTGAAGGAACTCATATTCCCGCATCCGACGGTCAGCGAAATGATCCGCGAAGTGATACATAAAATGTAAAATATAAGGGATAATTCAAATATAAGTGATAAATATAGGAGACGAAAGCTATGCCGAAGGTACAAGTGATGGATCCCAGCGAGATCAGGAAGAGGGGTTTTGTGCGGTTCAACGATATCCCGGTCAACCAATATCAAAAAACCGTAGCCGAGGAGAGGGGGCGTTTCTCCGACGAGGATTTTGTCAGGATCTTCCATGACATGGCCCTCATCCGCGAGTTTGAGTCCATGCTGTACACGATTAAGACCACAAACAGCTATCAGGGGCTGGAATACAACAACCCCGGCCCGGCGCATTTGTCCTTGGGGCAGGAGGCGTCGGCCGTCGGCCAGGCGTATCTGCTGGGCGTGGACGATTATATCTTCGGTTCCCACCGCAGCCACGGCGAAATCCTCGCCAAGGGGCTCTCCTGCATCCACAAGATGGGGGAAGATGATCTTTACGACATCATGAAGAGCTACTTTGACGGCGCCATTTTGAAGGTCGTCGAAGACAAGCAGGCGGATAGCAAAGAGTTGGCCATCGACTTCTTGGTCTATGGGGCGTTGGCCGAGATATTCGCCCGCGAGACAGGTTTCAACAAGGGGCTGGGCGGGTCGATGCATGCGTTTTTCACGCCCTTCGGCATCTATCCCAACAACGCGATCGTCGGGGGCAGCGCCACCATCGCGATGGGCGCCGCGCTCTACAAAAAGTCTAATCAGAAGAAGGGGATTGTCATCTCCAACGTGGGCGACGCCTCGCTGGGCTGCGGGCCGGTGTGGGAGGCGATGAGCATGGCCGCCATGGATCAATACGCCCAACTGTGGGAAGAGGGCTACCGGGGCGGGCTCCCCATCATCTTCAACTTCTTCAACAATTTGTACGGGATGGGGGGCCAGACCATCGGCGAGACCATGGGTTATGGGATGCTGGCCCGCGTCGGCGCCGGCGTGAACCCCGACCAAATGCACGCCGAGCGCGTGGATGGCTTCAATCCGTTGGCTGTCATCGACGCGATGCGCCGCAAGAAGGAATTGATCGCGCGCGGGCAGGCGCCCGTTTTGCTGGACACCGTCACCTACCGCTTCACCGGGCACTCGCCCTCGGACAGCGGCAGCTACCGCACGAAGGAGGAGGTCGGCCTGTGGACGGCGCAGGATTCGCTGATCGTCTATGGCAGGGAGCTTGTCGAGGCGGGCGTCTGCCGGAAGGGGACAATCGAGGGCATCATCAAGTCGGTCAGGGATCGCATGATCAAGACATGCAAGCTGGCCATCGACGGGCGCGTCTCGCCCCGGATCCAAGCGGAGGCGATTGGCGGCTTCATGTTCTCCAACGCGCGCGTCGAAAAGAGGGAAGACCGCGCCCCCGATGTGCTCATCCCCAAGGAACAAAACCCGCGCGTCATGCAGATTGCCAAAAAGGTCAGGTTCGCGTTGGACGCGGACGGGCGGCCCGTATCGAAGAATAAGGTGTTCCAGTTGCGCGACGGGCTCTTCGAGGCTATCCTCGACAAGTTCTACGCGGATCCGACGCTTATCGCCTACGGCGAGGACAACCGGGACTGGGGCGGCGCCTTCGCGGTCTACCGCGGGCTGACCGAATCCCTTCCCTACCACAGGTTCTTCAACGCCCCCATCTCCGAGGCGGCCATCGTGGGCAGCGCCGTGGGCTACGCGCTGTCGGGCGGGAGGGCGCTGGTCGAGTTGATGTACAGCGACTTCATCGGGCGGGCCGGCGACGAGGTGTTCAACCAGCTCTCCAAATGGCAGGCCATGAGCGCGGGCGTCTTGAAGATGCCGGTTGTCCTGCGTGTCTCCGTGGGTTCCAAATACGGCGCCCAGCACTCCCAGGACTGGACCTCGCTCATCGCGCATATCCCGGGGCTCAAATGCGTGTTCCCGGCCACGCCTTACGACGCCAAGGGTTTGATGAACATGGCGCTCGGTGGGTCGGATCCCGTTGTGTTCTTCGAGAGCCAGCGCATCTACGATGTCGGGGAGCGTTTTGTGCGGACGGGCGTGCCCGAGGGATACTATGAGATCCCCATCGGCGAGCCCGATGTCAAGATCGAGGGAGGGGACATCACCATCTTGACCGTCGGCGCGACGCTGTATCCCGCCGTGGAGGCGGCGGGGAAGCTGATGGAGACATATGGCATATCCGCCGAGGTCATCGATGCCCGGTCCCTCGTGCCATTCAACTTTGAAAGGGTGCTGGAAAGTGTCAGGAAAACCGGAAAAATTGTGTTGGCGTCCGATGCCTGCGAACGGGGATCCCATATCAAGGACTTTGCCCAGACGATTACCGAATTGGCCTTCGACGATCTCGATGCGCCGCCGGTGGTCGTCGGATCCAGAAACTGGATCACCCCCGCCTATGAGCTGGAGGAATTCTTCTTCCCACAAGCAGACTGGATCCTAGACGCCATCCACCAGAGGATCATGCCCTTGAAGGGTCATGTCCCGAAAAACAATTTCACCGAGATCGAGCAACTGACGCGCAGTAAAAAGGGCGTGTGATACCATGGGACGGGGCAGGATAGCAGGTCAGGAAATCAATGGATTGGGGGGAGGTGTGGACGCGGATGCTGTTTTATCGAAACGATTGTACGGATCCCCAGCATAATATCCGGTTCGAAGAGGAAATATTCGACGCCTACGCCGGTGGCGAGGAGTTCTTCATGCTGTGGCGCAACGAAAAATCCGTGATCGTGGGCAGCAACCAGGTGATCGAAAACGAGGTCGACCTGGTGTTTGCCCGGGCGCATGAAATCCCCATCATACGGCGGAGCACGGGCGGCGGCGCGGTCTACCACGACTTGGGCAATGTCAATTACACGGTTATCAGCGAGAGGGCAGGGGAGTTCGGAAATTTTGCCGTGTTCGCGCAGCCGATTGTCGCGTTCCTGCAATCGCTGGGGGTGGACGCCCGCCCTATCGGCAAAAACGACATCGGCATCGGCGCGCGGAAGATAAGCGGCGGCGCGCAACGCGTCCGGCCGCCGTACATCCTGCACCACGGCACGTTGCTGTTCGATGTCGATCTGGATACGCTGGCGTTGGTTTTGACGCCCGATCCGGCCAAGCTCCGTACAAAGGGCGTCAAATCGGTGCGCAGCAGGGTCTGCAACATTTCAGAATTCCTCCCCATGGGCCGCGAAGCCTTCTGGGAAGCGATATGCGCGTACTTCGAACGAGATATGGATTTCGAACAAGGAATGTGGAATGATAATGATAAACAGGGAATCATGGACAATGGGGGAGGGGGAATGGGAATATGATGCGTCTCGAGAATAAGGTTGTTGTCATCACGGGGTCGGCGCAGGGGTTTGGCGCGGGGATCGCCCGCTGCCTGGCCGAAGAGGGCGCGCGCATCGTTGTCGCCGATCTCAATTTCGATCTGGCCGAACAAACCGCCGCGCGCCTGGGCGGCGCGGGCGGCGCGGGCGGCTGGGCTGTCGCTGTCGATGTCACCGACGAGGGGCAGGTCAGGCATTTGGTGGACGCGACCATGCGGCGTTACGGGCGGCTCGACATCTTCGTGTCAAACGCCGGCGTCCTGAAAGCGGGCGGATTGGAGGAGATGACGCTGGGGGACTTTGAGCTGGTCACCCGGGTGAACTACACGGCCTTCTTCCTCTGCGCCAAATATGCCTCGGCGGCCATGATAGCGCAACGGGCAAAACACCCGGATCGCATCTTCGATATCATCGAAATCAATTCCAAGTCGGGCCTGGAGGGCTCCAGCAAGAACTTTGCCTATGCCGGCTCCAAGTTCGGCGGCATCGGGCTGACGCAGAGCTTTGCCAAGGAGCTTGTCGGGTACGGCATAAAAGTCAACGCCGTCTGCCCGGGCAACTATTTCGAGGGGCCGTTATGGTCGGATCCGGATCGCGGGCTGTTTGTGCAGTACTTGGCCGCCGGCAAGGCGCCCGGCGCCAGGGATGTCGCCGATGTGAAGGCGTTCTATGAGGCGAAGGTTCCCATGAAGCGCGGCTGCCACCCCGAGGACGTGGCGCGGGCGATCCTCTACTGCGTGGAGCAGGCTTACGAAACCGGCCAAGCCATTCCGGTTACCGGTGGCCAGAACATGTTGCGGTAGTGGGCTTTTCGATGTGACCCGCCTCAAATGATGATGGAATCGGATGTATCCGCAGGAATGGGGGTGCCAAGGCATGAAGTACCAAACCAAAATCCTCGTTGCTTACATAACTATTGTCATCATTATCGTCTCCGCCATCGCTGGCATATTCTATTGGTACAATACCAGCCGGTTTATGGAAACGGCCTACCAAAATATGCTGGATAAAGTGGAGCGTATGGCGTTACAAATCGATAATCAACTGACCTTCATGGACGCGACGATAGAGAACTTGATGTCCGACGCCGAGTTCATGGACGCTATCCAGGTCATGGGCGGCACCCGGCCCCCGAACCCGCGCGATAAGGAATGGAATGTCGTAGCCAACCAGAGGATCACCAGCGCGTTATATCGGTATCCCTTGAACAAGTATATCTATCGGGTCAACTATTTCAACCGGAACATGGATTTCTATTCCAGCCGGTTCTACAACAGGGATACGGTAAGGCTAGGCACCGAGAAAATCTTTGCGGCGATGAGCTGGCTGCCTGACGTGGACGCCATCAAGCCCAAGAGATACATCACCGCCGTGCACAACGACCCTTGGCTGAAAGAAGACGAAGACGAAAACCAAGTGTTTAGCGTCATACGCGGCATCTACTTATACGGCGTGGACGTGGGATACCTAGAGGTGCAGATGGAATTGTCGATGCTCCTGGGCTTGCTCAACGTCAGCGAGGAGGATCAGGGGTGGATCATCATGGTCGCGCCGGACGGGAGGATCCTGTATCACAACATGGAGGACGACCGGGACCTGGAACAGTACTTGCGCTTGGGGCAGGGAGTTTTTGAGGAAGAGATCGCCATTGGGGGTAGCAATGGCACCACCAAAGAGTTTATCGCATCCACCATCGGCCCCTATTCGAAGATACAGGTCCTCATTGTTTCCGATCAAGAATTCGTTTTGGCGCCGCAGGCGTCGGTGGGGCAGCTGGTGATGCTCATCAGCATCGGCATCTTGTCTATCGCCTTTTTCTATGTCTACTCCTGGTCCGTCCACCTGACAAAGCCGTTCCATAAGCTGCGCCAAGAGATGAAGCGTATCGAGCTGACCGACCTCACCGAGAGCGAGGCGCAATACGAAGTCCCGGAAGGCGGCGACAAAGGCAAAGACGACATCAAGGCGTTGGGCGCCACTTTTTACCAGTTGATCAACCGGCTGTCCGCCGCCTTGAAGAACGAGTTGAAGGCGCGCGAGCTTCAGATGCAGGCCAACTTCGATTCCCTGCAAGCGCAAATCAACCCACATTTCATCTTCAACGTCCTCAACGTGCTCTCCAACCGGGGGATGCTCGCGGGGGACGAGCTGATTTGCGAGACATGCGCCAGCATCGCGGACATGCTCCGCTATTCCACCTCCACACAGTCAAAAACAGCGGCTATCTCCGCGGAACTCGCGCATGTGGAAAACTATCTGACCCTGCTGCAGATGCGCTACGAACACAGGTTGCGTTACCATTTGAAAGTGGAGGAAGGGCTGCTGCCGATCCAGATACCGAAAATCGTTTTGCAGCCCTTTGTGGAAAACGCCGTGACGCACGGATACCGGACAGGAAACAAGGATATGATGATTACCATCATCGGATGCGTTACGGAGAGGGGTTGGTTCCTGGAAGTCCGGGACAATGGGGGCGGGTTCGAGAAGAAAAACCTGAGAAAGATCCAGGAATCGCTCCGTGCGATTGACGAGAAACTGGCGAGCGGCATGGGGAATATGTTGTTTTCGCTGGGCGGCATGGGGATATCCGGGACATACGCGAGGCTCAAGACATTTCTGCCGAACATACAGTTTACCATAGGGAACAATCCCGACGGAGGCGCCTTTGTGCGCATGGCCATAGGGCGCGGCATCCCTGACGCGCCGGTCGTGGGCCGCGGCGCTGCGGCGTCGCGGGGCGCCTGACGCACCGACGGGATTATCGCCGTAGGGTGCGGCATCCTGACACGCCTTTATCAAATCCCCCACCTACGCTTCGCTTAGAGGTGGGGGTCTTGCCGAAGGCAAGCTGGGTTAAGACCCCCGCCTCTTTAGGCGGAATAACTTCAGGTGGAGTGCAATCTCCATTAAGAAA
>WRCJ01000078.1 GCA_009784085.1 Oscillospiraceae bacterium
AACACCGCGACGGATTCCTCGAACGTGTCCATCCGGGCCGTGACGGATTCCTCCAGCGCGTCGATCCGGGCCGTGTTCGACGCGAGCGCGTCATGCAACACCGCGACGGAACCCTCGAACGTGTCCATCCGGGCCGTGACGGATTCCTCCAGCGCGTCCATCCGGGCCGTGTTCGACGCGACCGCGTCATGCAACACCGCGACGGAACCCTCGAACGTGTCCATCCGTGCCGTGACGGATTCCTCCAGCGCGTCGATCCGGGCCGTGTTCGCCGCGAGCGCGTCATGCAGCCCCGCGACGGATCCCTCTAGTGCGCCTAGGCGGATATCAATTGGCGCCAGCTTGGTATCCAGCAATTGGCCAATTGCCTCCAATGTCTCCACATCCACAAGGCTCACCTCCTCTCCGAACAGTATAGCACGGATTGCGAGAGCGCGTCAATCCATATTTATCATGGATAATTCTTCGTCGATACATCGGTAAGTTGACAAACGGGCGGCTTTTTTTGCCTCCTATGCCTATGCCAGTAGCCTCTTGGCTTCGCCGATCATGTAGAGCGAGCCACAAGCCAATATGACATCTTCCGGCCCTGCTAGGGCCAGCGCGCGTGTACACGCCTCGTGCAGGCGCGCATACGCTTCGGTATGCGCGTGATCCCCGGCTAGCCCGGCCAATTCGTGGGCGGGCAGGGAACGCGCCCCCGTGTATTGAGTGGCCAACAAAACCTCGCTACGGCAGGCGATCAGGGGAACGCAGGCTGCGCAGTCCTTGTCGGCCGACATGCCCATGACCGTGATCAGGCGCCGTCCCGACAGCAACGCATCCATCGCCCGGCACAACGCCGCCATTTTAGCCGGGTTGTGCGCCCCGTCGATGAGCCGCATCGGCCGGCGCCCGATGATCTCCAGCCGCCCCCCCCAGGATACGTCGCGCAAGCCGTCGGCAATGTTCCCCTCGCGCACCGGCAACCCGCTATGGCGCAACGCCCGCGCGGTTTCGATGGCTGTCAGGGCATTTTGCGCCTGGTAGCCGCCGATGAGCGGCAGTGCGTACGCCTGCCCTT
Source organism: Oscillospiraceae bacterium (assembly GCA_009784085.1). Taxonomy (GTDB): domain Bacteria; phylum Bacillota; class Clostridia; order Oscillospirales; family UBA929; genus JAIRTA01. Next base: position 1,064 of record WRCJ01000078.1, read on the forward strand.
GGTAGCGGAACCGGGTACCTTCCCAATCGAAGGAAACATCGCCCAGCGCGTCCCAATCGGGGCATACCGGCGTCCCGGCGCCTACCTCCGCGCAACGCCGCCGGATGATCTCCATGACCTCCCCGGGTTGCCCGGCGCTGGTCACCACCCGGCAGCCGGGCTTGATAATCCCGCATTTTTCCGCCGCGATTTCGGAGAGCGTGCCGCCCAGATACTGCATATGATCGAGGGAAACTGGCGTAATGACCGCCGCCTGGGGGGCAGGGATCACGTTGGTGGCGTCGGAACGGCCCCCCATGCCGACCTCCAGCACGGCGATATCGCACCCGTGTTCGGCGAAGCACAATAGAGCCAGCGCGGTCAGCGTTTCAAACTCGGTGGGCTGCGGGCCCCCGTCCGCCAACAGGCCCTCGATGGATTCCCGGGCATGGCTGAGGCGAAGAGCCCACTCGTCCCCGGTCAGCATCTCCCCGCCGATGCGCAGCCGCTCGCGGAAATCCTCCACGAAGGGGGACACGAACAAGCCGGTCAGCAAGCCGGACGCGCGCAGGATGGATTCGATCATGGCGGCTGTGGAGCCCTTGCCGTTGGTACCGGTCACATGGACGAAACGGCAGCTGCGCTCGGGATGGCCAAGTCTGGCGGTAAGCGCCCGGACGCGCTCCAGCCCCGCCTTGGATCCGAAACGTCGAATGCTGTGCAACCAAGCCAAGGCATCATGGAACATCATCAAGCGGACAACCCCCGAATCAATATTTGCATCCTGGCATTATCACAGGCAAACCACAAACGCATGAAAAAACGCATGAAAAAACAGTTGCTTTTCTTTAAGGATGCTGGTATAATATTCTCTGTTGTTTATCTGCATGTTCATCTACATGTTTCCTGTTTCCTTTTGCCTGTCTACATGACGAGGAGGTGTCAAAATGGCCAAATGTAGTTATTGTAATAAGGGTGTGACCTTTGGCATCGCCCTGTCCCACTCCCACAGACGCTCAAACCGTTCTTGGAAACCCAACGTAAAACGAGTGAAAGCCTTGGTGGACGGCGCCCCGCGCCATGTCCACGCCTGTACGCGGTGCTTGCGCTCAGGGAAAGTGACGCGCGCTGTGTAAAACGCGCGGCGAGCACGGCGAGCGCACGGCCATTACGCCGTGCGCTTTGTTTTCGCGCCTTTTGCGCCTTTCGCACCTTTCGCGCCTTTCGCGCTTGGGCGCCGGCGACCGCGACCGCGCTTCTTCTTGCGCAGGACTCGCGAACGGCGCCGCGCTACCTTGCGCAAACGCCGGCGCCTGCGCTTGGATGCCTTGCGCCCGCCCCGCTTGCTGCGGTGTCGCTTGAAGCCCGCCGCGGTCTTGCGGATGGCGCTGGTGGTCTTGCTCTTCACGGCATCCATCATAGCGCGCCCCTTGAAAGAGAACCGGCGTTCGGTCCCAGCCAAGATTCGCTTGATGTTTTCCCGGTGCATCACGACGAGGAGTACCGTAATGACCGCCGATAACGCCGTTAAGACAATGGTTTCCGCGCCTTCCTCCCGGTGGAACAGATACATGCAGACCGGCACGCCGGTGACGGCCAAGATGGATCCCAGCGATACCCAGCGGCTTATGATCACCACGACGATAAACAAGGACAGGCAAATCGTGGCCACCCGCCAGTCCACGAAGGCGACGATCGCCAGGGCGGTCATGACCCCCTTGCCGCCCCTGAAACCGAAGAACACCGGGAAGATATGCCCAACGATGGTGAACACGCCCGCCAGCAACATGCCCAAGTAGGCCGTGTCATACCCCATCTCCGCGCCGAACCCCGCCAGCAAATAGTATCCAAAGCAAACGGTCAAGGCGCCCTTGAGCAAATCGAGCAACGTGACCACGGCCGCCCACTTTTTGCCCATGACGCGCATGGCATTGGTCGTGCCGGCGTTGCCGCTGCCATAGTTGCGGATATCGGCTTTCAAAAAAAGCTTGGAAACCAGGAGCGACCCGTTGAGGCTCCCCACCAAGTAGGAAACGATGGGAATGAGGACCAAGCACAAAACAAAGCTCATCATGCACAATACCCCCATCAACTATCCATTATCTATGATCCATGATCCATGATCCTTGATTCATTTTTCGTTGCGTTGCCTTGCCGTCATGCGGATGGGCGTGGCGTCCAGGCCGAAAGCCGCGCGGAATTGGTTCTCCAGATAACGCCGGTAGGAAAAGTGAAACAGATTGACATCGTTGACAAAGGCTACGAGGTGGGGCGGTTGTATGCCGGCTTGCGTGATGTACAGCACCTTGAGGCGGCGGCCCTTGTCCGAGGGCGGCTGTACGCGGGCCTGGGCGTCGGCCAGCACGCTGTTGAGCTGCCCCGTGGAGACGCGCGTCCTGCTCTGGGCGTACACGCGGTTGATCTCCGGGAAAACGCTGTCCAAGCGGGCGCCGGTCAGCGCGGACAGGGTTACGACGGGCGCGTAAGGCATAAAAGCCAACCGGGCGCGCACCCCTTCCCGCAGACGTTCTGCGGCCTTCCCGCCCTTCTCGACGAGATCCCATTTGTTGAGGACGATGACGGAAGGCTTGCCGGCTTCGTGGGCGATGCCCGCCACCTTGGCGTCTTGCTCGGTGACGCCCTCCCCCGCGTCGATCAAGAGCAAACAAACCTGGCAACGATCGACCGCCATTTGGGCGCGCAGTACGCTATAATACTCCACCGCATCGTGTACGCGGGCGCGGCGACGCATCCCCGCCGTGTCGATGAGCACGTAGGAACCATGCCGGTTTTCGAAGGCGCTGTCCACCGCGTCGCGCGTCGTGCCCGGCGTCTCGCTGACAATGACGCGTTCCTCGCCCAGGATGCGGTTGACGAGCGACGATTTGCCCACGTTGGGTTTGCCGATGATCGCCACCGTGACGGCCTCCCCGGTGTCCCCCCCCTCCGAGGGCGGGGGGAAAAGGGCGACGCAAGCATCCAGCAGGTCGCCTATCCCCAGCCCGTGGAGGGCGGACAAGGGATAGGGGCGGCCCAGCCCCAAGTTGTAGAACTCATACAGCCCCGGATCGTCCGGCCCTACCGAGTCGGACTTGTTGACAGCCAACAGAATGGGCCGCTTGGCGCGCAATAGCATTTGCGCCACGTCAACGTCGGCGGCTGTCACGCCGGTGCGCAGGTCGGTCAGGAAGAGGATGACATCGGCGCCCTCGATAGCCAGCCCGGCTTGCCGGCGCATGACGCGCAACATCTCATCGCCGGTATGCGGCTCGATACCGCCGGTATCGACCAGCGAAAACGCCCGCGTCCCCCATTCGCAGTCGGCGTACAGGCGGTCGCGGGTCACGCCGGGCGTGTCCTCCACGATGGACAGCCGGCGGCCGGCCAGTTTGTTGAATAGCAGCGACTTGCCCACATTGGGCCGCCCCACGATGGCCACGATGGGTTTGTGCATGGATGCATCCTCACATATTCACCACGGAATTCATCACGGACTCGATGAAACATCCCCCGTCCACCGGCACGGGGATCACGCTCGCGCCTATGGCGCGGGACACATCGCCCGGCGTCAGGTCGTCCAAGAAGATATCCCCCTCAAACCGCAGCATGGTGGCCGGGATGAGCACGCGATCCCCCACGACCCGGCCGCGCAGGGCGTCGATCAGATCTTGCCCGCAAAGCAACCCAGCCACCGTGACCGTGTCCCCAAACAACCGGTTGGGGATAGCCTCCACCGCGTAGCGCAGGGCGGGGACCCTGTTTGCCAGGGCGGCGAGCAGCCGGGACAGGAAGGGCGCGGCCGCCACGCCGGTCGCGACGGTGAAGGGGGCCGGGCGCCGTGTGGACGCGGGGGGGAGGGCTTCCCGAAACGAAGCCTCAAATGAGGTCAAGAGCCCCACGCCGTTATCCAGCTGGGGGTACCCGTCGTAGCTTTCCTCGCCCGGCGGCGCGCGGCCGGACAGCAAATAGAACTCGTCGGCGGCATACACCACGCCCATACCGTGGCGGGCGCGTTGGCGGGCGGCCAACGATTCCACAAGGGAGACAATGCCAGCGGCCTCCGCGCCCTCGAAGGGGCGCAGGGGGCAGAGCCCTTCCCGCCAGCGGGTCAGCCCCACCGGGACCACCGATATGCTTTGCACGGCGGGGAAGATCGACAGCAAGTCATCCAGCGTGCCGGCAAGCGCCTCCCCGTCGTTGATGCCCGGGCAGACGACCGCCTGCGCGTGCATGGCAATGCCGCCGTCAGCCAGCCGCCGCATCAGGGACAGGCATCGCCCGGCCTCCGGGTGTCCGAGGAGCCGTTCGCGCAGGGCGTGGCTGGTGGCGTGTACCGAGATGTAGAGCGGCGAGATGCGCATCTCCAAGATGCGCCCGATATCCGCCGGCGTGAGGTTGGTCAGCGTGACGTATTGTCCCAGCAAGAAGGACAGGCGGAAGTCGTCGTCCTTGAAATAAAGGCCGCGCCGCAACCCCGGCGGCAATTGATCGACAAAGCAGAACAGGCATTGGTTGACGCAGGATCGTTGGGTATCCATGAGTTCGCTGTCGAAGGCGAGCCCGGGGTCCTCGCCCGGCCCTTTGCGGACGACGACCGTCCGAAGGGCGCCGCCCGCGTCCGCCACGGAGATGGGCAGCGCCGCCTCGTAGCTATAGAACCGGTAGTCGAGGATATCCTGTATCGGACGCCCGGATATGGTATGCAACCTTTCCCCGACGCGCAGACCCGCGCGGCACGCCGGCGAGTTTGCGGTAACGCCGGTGATCAAAGCCATGCGTAACACACCCACCCCAAACAAACGGGAGCATAGCGGCAACACGCTGCGAATATGCGAAAATGCGGTGTTCGGATGCCCGGGCGCCGCATTTCGCAAGACCTACTTTTTCTTCTTCTTTTTGTCGACTTCGAGCCTCAGGACATCCCTGCCGTTGTACGTGCCGCATGCCCTGCAAACCCTATGGGACAACTTGAGTTCGCCGCATTTTGGGCAGGGCGTGAGCACGGGCGTTTCCAGCTTCCAGTGCGCGCTACGCCGCAAATGCTTGCGTTGCTTTGATATCTTACTCTTGGGGACCGCCATATAGGAATCACCACCTTAGTTATAACTCACTACTCACAATTGATATCAATTATCCTCAACCCCCGGCCCGCATGCGCAAGGGCCATCGTTCAGGTTTTGCCCACACCAGGGGCACAAGCCGCAACAATCCTCGCGGCACAGGCGCTGGGATTCCATGGATAGCACCAAGGGCGGGATCAACGCCTCGTCGAGATCCAGCCAGCCGCCTTTCACCAGCATAATCTCATCATCGGCATCCCCGGCCAGTGTCTCGGCCAGCGTCTGTGAGACAGGGAGCTCCATGGGTTTGGTGAATTGCAAGAGGCAACGGTCGCAGATTAGGTGCAATACCGTACGCATCATGGCGTCCAGCGTGACAAGGCCGGCCGTGTTCTTCACATGGCCATCTATTTCGATCGGCGCCGCGAAAGGGCGGCCAAAGGGGAACGACATCCCCGGCAGGTCGAGCTGGTGGCGAAACGGCGCCGCCGCGCCCGGCTGCTCCATGACAGCCCGCAAATCCAGCATCATAACCGGCCCCTCCCCGAGGATCCTTTCGTATTTGGGGTGGATAATCGGACTTGAACCGACGGCCCCCAGAGCCACAATCTGGTGCTCTAACCACCTGAGCTATACCCACCGTATCTGCATATGATGCATATGATGCACCTGGCACGCCTGGTACCTTGGCACGCTTGGCACGCCTGGACCGACTCGAACGGTCGACCCACTGCTTAGAAGGCAGTTGCTCTATCCTGCTGAGCTACAGGCGCATATCGGCGCGACGGCACGTACCGGGGTGCCGGGCATGTACCGGGCGCGTGCCGGCGTAACAACTATTATACGGATTATCGGGCTGTCTGTCAAGCGTGGCCGCTTATTTTTTGCACGACGAACCCCGCCAACATAAAACCCGCGCATGCCGGCACCCAGGGGATGCTGGCCGGTACGCTACGCCGT
>WRCJ01000079.1 GCA_009784085.1 Oscillospiraceae bacterium
CATCGCCTGTCCAGTTTGCGAACTTTTTGCCGGTCGGCGCGGTCCCTGCACGGATGGAAACCGTTTCCCCCTCGGCATACTGTCCGCCGCCGCCGCCGCCCGTTCCCGCGTTTGCGACGGCAACCTGGTACCTGGTTTCCTCTGTAGCGCCGGTGTACTTGGCCGGCCATGACCGGATGTTCCCCGAATAGATCAGGACGTCATTGACATACAGAGGATACGCATTCATATCGGCGCCCGCGTGCCAAAGTACCATCGTGAATCCCAAGTTGCCGATCAGGTTGTGGTCATCGTATCTCCCGACAGCATCCCTTGCGCCGGTGGCGACCGGGTTGGCCATGTCGTTGTAATAGAAGCTGTAGGTGAGTTTGGACGCGCTCTCAAACCGGAACTTGACCGCGTAACGATGCCAACGGCCCGGTTCCGGTATGACGGAGATCTCCCCGCCGTCCTTATCGAAAGCGACCATGCCTCCGTGCCAGTCGGTCAGCGTAAAGTTATCATACTCCCACGCCCACTGCCCGTACCGGAATGATAAGCACGGCGTGGTCTGCTTGGTGGTGGCATAGAAGGACATCTCGAAAACATAGTCCTCGCCGATTCTGTATTGATCCACAACTTTTTTCCCGGAGGTGTCGAAAATAGTGTTGGCGGCGGAGACTTTGAGCAATTGATCCGCCGAGCCCAGATAGAATGCGTCGGCTGACTTAGGCTGTACAATGGCGCTGTTCTGCGCGTACGTGCCGAGAAGAGTCAAGTCATCGCCGCCGTTTTTGAAAGCTCCCAGAGGCAACCTGTCAAAGGTGGCGTTGAGGAGATAGTCGCTTGGCGTGGGGTTATCGTCCATCCATACGGCTGTGACCGTGACATTCCTCGCGGGCATGGTAAAGGACGTTGCGGCGGCGTTCGGGCTGGCAAAGGTCACGCCGTCTCCGATCCAGTGTGAAAACACCTTGCCGGCGGGCGCGGCGCCGGCGTGAATCGCGACCGTAGCACCCTCGGCGTACTGCCCGCTCCCGGTGGCGCCTGTACCCTCGCTCAAAACGGTGGCTTGATATCTAGCCTCGACCGGTCCCCCGGCATACTTGGCCGGCCATGGCCGGATGTCCCCGCGGTAGAGCAGAACGTCGTTGATGTACAGGGGGTATTCGGCCAAGCTGAAACCCTCGGCGCCCACCATGATGCCCAGGGAGCCGATCAGGTCGTCAAAATGGTTGTCCATCTCCCCCGGGACGGCGGCGTCCAGCGTGGCGGCGGCGACCGGCGTCGTCATGTCGTCATAATAGAAGCTGTAGGTGATCTTGGATGCCGTCTCAAAGCGGTATTTTACCACATAGCGATGCCACTGGTCGGCCGTCGGCTTGATGTTCGCCGCGTACCCATTTTGATCGCGGGCCCATAAGCCGCCGTAATAGTCGGTATTCGCGAAAGAATGCAGCATCCAGCCATTGTACAGGAACAGGAAGTATGGCGTTTGGGTCAAGGTGTTGCCGTCGCCGTCGACCCTGCCCGGGTTCTTGTAATAGAAGGACAGCTCGAAGACATAGTCCTCGCCGATTCTATACTCCTGCAAAACATCGGTGCCTGTGGTGTCAAAGAGCCAGTCCCGCGCATAAACCTCGAGTAGCTGATCCCCGCCGCCCAAGTAGAACGGGGAGGCGGGTTCCGGCTGAACTATTTTGCTGTCCCGGGCGTACGTGCCGGGGCGCATGTTCAGGCCGTCGTCGCCGGGCTTGAACGGGCCGGGGTTCAGCCGGTCAAAGGTGGCGTTGATGAGGGTATCGGAGGAAATGCGCGTATAGACCCATACGTCATCGTAATAACAGACGCCGCCCGACTCTGTGTCGCTGACCATGTATAGGGTCAGGCCGTTCAGCGGCAGTGACTTCTTATAGATCATGGATCTCGCGCTGACAAAGGCGCCGTCGTAGTACACCTCATAGCTGATGTTGTCCTGACTGTCGATCATGAACTTGGCCTTCAGGTGGTGCCATTCGCCGGGTTGTACGGAGATGATGTCGCCGTCATAGCTCCAGAAAGGTTTGCACAGGTTGCCGCCGACACGGCTGTAGACCGAGAACCCTTCGTCTTGGCCAAACGGCCGGAGAAACAGCTCCGGGGCCATATCGGCGCTGTCGATCATGAACTTATAGTCCGCGTAATACCACCTGTTTTGTTCCATGGAGGAGAGCACGGACGCGGGGACGGTGAAGCTCGGCTTGGTGGAAGCGTTCTCGACCTTGAGAAGCTTGCCGTCGGCGCCGTAGGCACTCTGGCCGTCAACCACGGTGAAGGTCCCGCCGCTGGTGCTGCCCTTGATCTGGCCGTCTTCAAAATCATTGTCAAAAAGGAACTGATACTCTGTTTCACTTGGTTAAGGTGCAAAGGTGCGCGGCGGGGGCGGCGGGGGCGGAGGCGGGGGGGGCGGCGGCGTCTCACCTTTGGCCAGGGCGCCTTTGATGACCATCTCGGGTACCGGGAGCCAGTCGGTCGGCCACGGGTTGTCATAGAATTCGCTGGGCCCGTCCTCAAAGCCCAGGACCAGGTACCGGGTCTCCACTTCGACATTCGCCTCAGCCCAGATCCCCCAGCCGGCGAAATCAAACCAGCCGATGCGTTCCCAATCGCCGCCGGCCAGCATGGTCTGTACCTGCGAGCCTGTCATGTCGTTGGGCGGCAAAGCCGGCGCGCCACCGCCCGTATAGGCGTAGGCCGCGAGCACCTTGCCGGCGGCCAGGGCGCCCTCCCTGTCGTAGACATACAGGTTGGACAGGTTGTACTTGGCGCCCAAGTCGACCACCGCGTAACGGTGCATGCTGCCAGGGCTCCAAGCGTTTTGCATATTGGGCGCCGGGTTGGGATTGATATCCGCGCGCCGCTCGTCAAAGAGCAGGCTGGGGTCGCCGCTGTCCGGTGTCAGCGTCCAGGTATCGAAATTGTGTGGATGGATAAAATCGAAGATCGGGTTGTAATACTCGTCTTTGCCCAGGATCACAAACACCGGTTTCTCGCTGATGGACACTGTCACTGACCCGCCCGCGATTCGGTCCGAGATGTCGGTGCGCTCGCCCCACTTCACCTTGTCTTGCAGGGTGACAAGGGTGGCATGGCTGTATCCGGCCGGGACAGCGACGGTGTAGTCTTGCACGTTGGCGCCGCCCCGGTCGCCTAGGGACGTGGGTAGCCACAGCGCGTAAATCAGATCGGTGTTCTTCCCGGAGCTGAATTTCAAGGCCCATGGGCCGCCTGTCTCCGTGTCGTTGGCTGCCTGGCCGCCGTCGGCGACAATCTCGATGTCCTTCAGGGCGGCGTCCTTCAGGACGTTGTTCATGGTTCCGATGTAGTACCAGGATGGCTTGTAATTGGCCGAGCCTTGGATGCCGTATACCAGGCCGCAAGTGGCGAACCAGTTCGGATTGTACGGGTTGTCGCTGGTGTCTGGGATCATGAACTGCCGGGCGCGATCAATGCCGGCTGCCGCCAGCATCAGGTATTCCCTGACCAGCCAGCGCCCTTGCACCTCCGCCCCGGTGAGGCCGGTGTTGACGGTGCCGCTGACCGGAGCCCGGAAAACCGAATACCCGTCGTGGGCGGTGTCCCAGCCAAACTCAGACAGGTAAACCTCCTTGCCGGGGAATTTCTCTTTGCAGTAATTCACATAGTCACTGACCACCGTAAAGAGGTGATCCTGCTCGGGGGACACGCCGGTGGAGACATCTGTGCAGTAAATGTGGCAGCTCAGCACGTCAAAGGGATATTTCTCGTAGCCCTCCTCCGATCCCCCATGGGCGGCCTTCCACTGCGCCAGCGTTCGGTTGGCATCGAACCAAGCCAACATGTCCTGCAAGAAATGCCGGTCGTCATTGTCTTTGTTGCCATAAGCCGTCGAGTTGTACATGGCGCCGGCGATGCCGCCCATGACCAACTTCGCGTTCGGATCGGCCGCTTTAACGCCTACGCCCGGCCCCATGGTGCCCATGTGTCCGTCATAGTCGGCGCTCAACATAGCCGCGAATTGCGCGCCGTTGAAGCCGTTGAGATTGGGCTCATTGAAATTCTCAAAATACCGCACGTACCCAAGGCCAATCTTCTTTTCGGTGCCCGCGGCCACGCGCACCAGGTTGGGATCGACGTCCTTGTTGCCTCCGTACCGGGCGGCGAGCTGGAACATGCTCTGGGCATGTCCCAGGTAGGACGCGGCCACGGCGCTTTGGGTTCCGTCGGGATCCTGATAGTCCGGCCTCGCGCGGTCGCCTGCGGTGCCTTGCACACAGAGGGTGACCTCAATGCCCTTGTCAAACATGGTCTTGTAATAATTGTCGAAAACGCCCCAGGTATTCATAAATGTAGCTTGCGGGTTCATACTGGTGATCGAGTTGCTGGCATTGCCGTTTGCGTCTTCGTACCAGCCCGCTGTCCATTCGGTGAAGCCCAGGGGGTGGTATTCACGGATATTGCCGAAGATCTCGTAGGTGGCCTGATTCTCGTTGAAGAAGCTGTTGGAGCCTATAAACCCGCCAAAAGTAGGCGCTGTGCCGCCGTCAGGACCGGGCGTCCCTGACACCACCATAACCGGGACCGCCACGAGGGTAGCCAACAGTGCTAGGCTCAGCAGGATGGTTAACATTCTCTGTCTGCGCGTAAAACCTACGCTTGTTCCCATGTTCATTTTTTATTCCTCCTTCTTAAGTGAAATACGTTTCCTCAAATGTCTCTCTCTGTCTCTCTCTTCGTTTTTCCGCCTCATTGCCACCGCGAAGCATTGTGATCACACCTCCTGTCGTTTTCGCGGCAGGACGCAAATGAGATTGTTGTGTGAAGTCCCGGTAATTCCCAGTAGAGTACCGGACATTAGCATTATATCGTCAAACCACTGGAATGTCAACGGTTTCAGGGCAATGCGTTTTGAAGGTGTAGACAAGGGGTAGACAAGGGAAGACAAGCTTATGTATCAACATGGAAAACCATCTTTACATTAATCGAGATAACTGCTATACTAAAAGGCGAAACGGATACATTTCCAACGATTGCAGTGAGGGTTGCCCCAATGGCTAATAAACTGAAGATCATCCCGCTGGGCGGGCTCAACGAGATCGGGAAAAACATGACAGTCTACGAGTACGGCGGCGATATCCTGGTCGTGGACTGCGGCATGGCTTTCCCGGACACCGGGATGTTCGGCATCGACCTCGTCATCCCGGACATGTCTTATTTGATCAAACACAAAAACCGGGTACGCGCGCTGGTCATCACGCACGGGCATGAAGATCATGTGGGCGCCGTGCCCTTTTTGCTGCAGCAAATCAATGTCCCCATCTATTGCACGCGCCTGACGGCGGGCCTCATCGATATCAAGCTGCAGGAGTTCAACCTCAGCCATACGACCGATATTTACACGCTGGAGGCCGGCGAAAGCTTCGAGGTGGGTTGCTTTTCGCTGGAGTTTATCCGCGTGAACCATTCGATCGCCGGGTCGGTCTCGCTGGCCATTACCACCCCCTTGGGCGTGGTCATCCACTCCGGGGACTTCAAAATCGACTCCACGCCGGTGGGGGACCAGGTCATCGACCTGGCCCGTTTCGGACAGCTGGGGCAGGAGGGCGTGCTGGCGCTTCTGTCCGACAGCACCAACGTGGAACGTCCCGGCTATGCCATGAGCGAGCGCAAGGTGGGGGAGTCGCTTGACGCGCTCTTTCGGGGCTGTGACCGGCGCATCATTGTGACCACCTTCGCCTCCAATGTCCACCGGATCCAGCAGATCATCGATGCGGCGGCCAAACACGGGCGGCGCGTGGCCATTACGGGACGCAGCATGGAAAACATCCTACGGGTCGCCATAGAGCTCGACTACATGGATATCCCCCCGAACACCATCATGGAGCTGTCCCAAGTCAAGGGCGTGCCCCGGCACAAGGTTGTCATCGTAACCACCGGAAGCCAGGGCGAACCCATGTCGGCGTTGTACCGCATGGCGATTTCGGGGCATAAACAGGTGGAGATCGGCGCGGGCGATCGCGTCATTATCTCGGCCTCCCCGATTCCCGGAAATGAGAAAATGGTCTCCAGGGTCATCAACGAGCTGTTCCGCAAGGGCGCCGAGGTCATCTACGAGCGGCTGGCCGAGGTGCATGTGTCGGGCCACGCCTGCCAGGAAGAGCTCAAATTGATGCTGGCCTTGACGCGCCCCCGCTATTTCATGCCGGTTCACGGGGAATACCGGCACCTGCGGGCGCATGCCGCGCTGGCTCGCCTCACCGGCGTGGACAGCAAGCATATCTTCGTCGCCAATGTGGGGCAGGTGCTTACTATAACTGAGAACAGCGCAAAATTCACCGGCACAGCGCCGGCTGGCCAGCTTCTCATCGATGGGTTGGGTATCGGCGACGTGGGCAACATGGTGCTGCGGGATCGCAAGGTGCTGGCGGAGGACGGGCTCATCGTGGTCGTGGTGACGCTGGACGCCGAGAACGGGCAGGTGACCGCCGGGCCGGACATCGTCTCCCGGGGCTTTGTCTATGTCAAGGAGTCGGAGGCCCTGATGGAGGAGATGCGGCGGCTGTGCTTGCGGGCGTTGAACCTGTGCTATGAACAGCACATCACCGATTGGAGCGCCATCAAGGCGGCCATTAAGACCGCCCTGTCGGATTATTTATACAAGAAGATCAAACGCAGCCCCATGATCCTGCCGGTTATCATGGAGAGCTAAGCCACCGCCCGCGTTTCCGCCCGCGACGCCGCCCGCGTCACCCGTAGGGGCGGCATCCTGCCGCCCGCGCGACCACCGCCCGACGGGGGCATGGATCCTGCGACTGCGCGCAGGATGACGGGGGGATCACCGCCCGCGACACCGCCCGCGTCCTCCGTAGGGCGCGGCATCCCTGACGCGCCGGGTAGGTTACGCCGGTTCTTCCACGTGCATCGGCAGCGAATCGCCTTCTTCGC
>WRCJ01000080.1 GCA_009784085.1 Oscillospiraceae bacterium
CTAGGTGGCCAGGTGGTTCGTGGCTAGGTAGCTAGGCAACTAGGTGGCCAGGTGGTTCGTGGCTAGGTAGCTAGGCAACTAGGTGGCCAGGTGGTTCGTGGCTAGGTAGCTAGGCAACTAGGTGGCCAGGTGGTTCGTGGCTGATAGACGAGAAAAAAATGGGCGGCTTATCGGCCGCCCTCATTTTTTATCCACAGGGAGGGAGCGTATTATGCGTATCAACGGGATGCCGGTTCCGCCGAGCGATCTTGCGCCTGTCGGCGGCAAGGAGGGCAAAGGCGCCCATGGGGCTGCGATGGAGTTTGAGGTTGGCGATGAGATACAAGCCGAGGTGTCGGTTTCGGATGACGGGAGGCTGACGCTGAAAACCGCCGACGGCTCGATCCTGAACGCCAGGAGCGAGCGGCCGCTCGCTCTGTTCGCCGGGGAGATATTGCGGCTTGTCGTCACCGGAAAGAAAGACGGCGTATTGCTGGTCACGTTGGGGGAAGAAAACGCGACGCCGCATGAGGTCTTGCGCCGGCTGGGCGAACCGGCGACGCCGCGCCATCTCCAGATGGCTACGGAGATCCTCAAATCGAGCCTCCCGCCCAGCCCCGCCGTGTGGGAAAAATTGGCGCATGCATTGCAGTATTTCCAGGAATTGACGCCCGATCAGGCGGTGTTCATGCTGGAGCATCATGTCCCCATCAACAAACAGAACATCCAATTGTTGGGGCGGATGTCCGGGGAGGAATACAAGCTGGGGCAAATGTTGGCAAGGCTGGTGGACTTGTTGGTACAGGAGGCGCCGAGTGGCGCCACGACGGAGACCGTTGCGCCTGGAGCCGCCGCGCTGGGGGGCGGCATGCCGGGAATCGACGCCGCGCCGGGGACTACCGTAGAGGTGCGTGCCGCCGTGTCGGATGCCGCCGAAACACGCGCCGCTACACCGGGGACTGTCGCTACACCGGGCGAAGCCACACCGGGGACTGCCGACGTACGCGCCGCCACCACTCCGGGAGCCACCGCACCGGAAACCGTCACCACGCCGGAGACCATCACCGCCGATACACGCGCCGCCGCTGACACACGTACCGCCGCACCGGGGGACGTTGCCGACGTACGTGCTACCACACCGGGTGCCGCCACGACGGACACCGCCGCCGCCGCACCGGGCGCCGCCGCCGACGTACGAGCCGCCACAACGGGGGCCACCGACAACCGCGTAACCGTGCCAGAGACCGGTGTGCCGGGACCCGCCGCGCCGGGTGCCGCCGCCGTACGTACCGCCGCGCCGGAGGCCGCACCGACCACCGCCGCCACACCGGGTGCCGTCGCCGACGTACGCGCCGCCGTACCGGGGGACGTTGCCGACGTGCGTGCTACCACACCGGGTGCCGCCGACGTACGAGCCGCCGTGCCGGGTGCCGCCACTGACAACCGCGCCGCCGGGTTGGGTACCGCACCGGGGACTGCGACCGCAACAACGGATACCGCCGCCGCCAGGCCGGGGGCCGCCGCCAACCGCACCGCCGCGCCGGCGCCGCAAGCCATGGAAGCCCTCCGCGTAAAAATATCCGACCTATTTTTGCGCATCCGCCCCGACCATGGGCTGGCGCCGGAGGAGATAAACGCGGACAAGTTGCACCGTGAGCTTGCCGAAACCCTCCGGGCTATCGCCGGGCAGGCCGAAACACTGCCAGCCGAGAGGCGGGATGCCATCCTCTCCCTCCTCAAGGATATTGCCTCGGACGCGCGATTTTCCCCCCTGCTCGACCGGTTTGCCACAGTCGTACAGTGGCCGTTATCTGTCGGCGGGCACAAAGCCGAGGGCGAATTGTATGTCTTTCGTGATAAAAACAAGAAAACAAGGATCGACCCCCGCAACGCGACGCTCTTTCTCTCCTTAACCACGGCCCGCCTGGGATGCGTGGAGGTCTTCGTGCGGGTGATTGGGAATCAAGTGGAATGCGACTTCAAGCTGGCTGAAAAAGAGGGTGTGGTCGCAACCCAGGGGCAGGCGGACACGTTGCGCGGGCTTTTGGAATCGCAAGGGTATCGGCTGGCGCGCTCCTCCTTTGCAAAAAAGGAAAAACCCGCCGCAAACCTACCGGAAATCCGTTTGCAGCGGGACGATTTCGACAAAAGATACACATTCGAGGCCAAGGCGTAACGACGCGACGGCGCGTCACGGTTGCGGTTGCGGGCGGCGCGTCACGGATGCCGCGCCCTACGGCACACCCACCCCCGTCATTCTGCGCATTGTCGCAGAATCCATGCGCCGTACAGGGATGCCACCCCTACGACGACGTGCCGCCCCCCCAGACTGCCAAGTCAAAAGCCCCTGCCGAAGCAGGGGCTTTGTTTTCAGCCCTTTTTTTATACCCCGCTCCGGTTTGCGGCGAATATTTTCGTACCTTGCGGTATAACTCTATAATTCTCCAAAACGGCGAAAAGTCAATCGGAATTTTGAAGTCCTTGTATGAGCAGGGAAATATTCGTGGGGAAATATAAGAATACGATAAATAAATATTGCATTTGCTTATCTTTTGATGCCCTTGCGGGTGGCTAATTCACCAACCTCACAAAATTCTTCTTGACAGGCTACTCGTTGATCTGATATAATATAGTAAAGTAATTTTGTGAACGACAGATTCGTATCGAGATAAACGTAAACGTTTTGTCGAGTTGTTTTGTTCACTATTACGTACTCATTTGGAGGAATTCTTGCATGGGAGAAAGAGGTGCGGATTAAGAAATAGAGGACATTCTAAGATTTCATTCAAGAAAAGTCACATGAAAAATAAATTATGGATAGGGATTTTTCAATGTTAATTTCCAGCAAAAAGTCGCTTCGCGCTTTTGTTACGGGGATGATGATTGGCCTTATGGTTTATGGATTTGCATCTACAGCATATGCCGGTATTGCCACTGGCAGCAATTCGGTTGCTAGTGGTTGTGGCTACACCCATAGAGCGTATAATATGATTCACACTTACACTTCAAATGGTGTCAAACGTGCAAAAGCCACTACAGGTGTTCTTAACAACCAAACGATTCCAAGCGGATATGTAGGTGTAATAGCGAAGCTGCACAATGGTTCTGGAGCTCTTGTTAAGGAGTCTTCATGGACTTACAATCCTATTGCTCGAGATGGTTGGGGATCAAATATAACTCAAGATTCCGCTAGTGGAGAGCGTTACTCTGAGGGTGCACACAAGGTATGGCAGGGCTCATCGTATACAACACATGGTACTTTCCGATCCCCCTCCCAATCAGTTTACTAAATAATTATTGAGGTGAATTCAGATGAAGAAATCAATCGCTATACCTTTCATTGCGGGTATCGTTGTCGCAATAGGAATTTTCTGTATGATCGCGGCAGTCGCGCCAACGCCTAACGGAGAAGGAGGCTATCCAAGGCCAGTTTTTTCCACCAATGAAAATGGAGAAACTTATGGCACGTGTTCTGGACTTGATCCGGAGGATTGGCCTGATCTCATTGCTGCTGTTGGTATCAACGGGGTTGACGGATACATCAGGGACAGCGAAGCACATCCTGAGGAGGAGCAGCCAAAAAATCCAGAGGAAGCTGTGCTTTACATGAAGTGGCTGGAAGAAGAAATGCGAAACGCAAAGGAGTCCGGATTGGAATACTTACGGATTATCCCCTTGTACGCGGAAGATGGGATAACGATTATCGATCAGTTTGGTATATCTTTTCCTGGAGAAGTCGCTGATGTGCATGTAATGGATTAATAATTAAGATCATGACGAGATGACAGCAGAGGACAAAATAGGCAAGATAAACGGCGCTCCTCACGGGGGCGTCGTTAATCTTGATCGGGTAGGGGCTAGGCGCAACGGCTTTCGCTCCTAATAAATATAGGGATACCTGTAATAGGGTGTATCCAACATGGCGATGAAGAGAAGCACGATGATGACCCAAAAGATGCAACATAAAACAATACCGATGCTACCCATCACAATACCGGCGGTGGCTTTCCCGCCCTTATAGCCGAGGCGTTTGGCTCTGACGCCCTGCACGACGGCGATGATGCCCAAGATGACTCCGGCGAAATAAGCGGGGAGGCTGATAATCCCGCAAACCATTGCCGCGGTCGCCGCGCCGTTGCCCGCTTGGCTTACCAGCCCGCCATAATTGGGCTGCGTATAGGGCGGCTGGCCATAGTTTGCCATCGGGTATTGTGGTTGCCCATACGCCGGCATGATTTGTTGCCCATATACCGGCATGGTTTGCTGCCCGTATACCGGTATGGTCGGTTGCCCGTACATTGGCATGGTCTGTTGCCCGTATACCGGCGGCGCGGGCTGGGGCTGCCCGGTTGCCGGCGCGGCCTGTTCGTACATGGGCGGCTGTGGCTGTGGCTGTGTTTGCGGCGGCGCATTTTCCAGAGGCTCGCTACATTGACAGCAAAAAATGGCGTCGTCGGGATTGGTGGCGGAACATTTCTGGCAAATCATGACGGTACCCCTCCTTTATGGGTTCTCCCCTATGGGTTCTCCTCACGCTTGAGTAGGTCGCGAATTTCGGTGAGCAGGGCAATATCGGGCGATGGCTCGTCGGGCTTTGACGGCTCCTCGATATTTTTGCGATGCGTGGAGTTGATTACCTTGATCATGAAAAACACACAGAGCGCGATGAGGATAAAGTCCACAACCGTACCGATGAAGCTTCCCAGTTTCAATGTCAACGGTTCTTCGGATCCTGTCGGGGTCAAATTCGGAGGAAGGATGATGACGAGCGAGTCGAACTTGACGCCTCCGAAAAACATCCCGATGATGGGCATAAAAACATCATCGACCAAAGAACTGATAATCTTCCCAAACGCGCCGCCTATGATGACGCCAACAGCCAGATCGATGACGTTCCCACGCATGGCGAATTCCTTAAATTCGCTATACCAGCGTTGTTTTTGACGTTTTTCCTTTTTTTCTTTTGGCAAAGCTCATTTCTCTCCTTTATAAAACTTTACAAGACTTTTCAACAAACCTTTTCAAAGCGCCGGTGGGGCATTGTCCGTGTTCGCAATTTCCATGAGCCGCCGCAACCGGTGGTTCAGCCCGGATCGGCCTATGGGCGGCGCAAACCGTGCGCACAGCTCGCCCAACGGCTCCTCGGGGTGCAATAGCCGCAACTCGGCGGTTTCACGCAGCGCGGGGGACAAAGAGTTCCATAAGGCGCCGCCGCGTAGACGCTCAATGGCTTCGGTCTGCCGCATGGCCGCCGCCACGGTTTTGGAAAGATTGGCCGTTTCGCAATTGACCTTCCGGTTGACGCAGTTGCGCAGATTCTTTTCCACCTTGGCTTCCATCAGGCGCAACGCGGCGCCGGGCGCGCCGATCATGGTCAGGAAATCTTCGATTTGTTCGCTGGCTTTGAGGTACAAAACGGTGTGGCCCGCCCTGGACGATGTCTTGGGCGTCAAATTCACCTCGCGCATCAATGCGTATACCTCCCGCCCGAGGCTCAGGTGCGGCGTGCTGATTTCCATGTGATATGTTTTTTCGGGGTCGATGACGGATCCGCCGGTGAGGAAAGCCCCCCTGAGGAAGGAAGCCGGACAGCATTCGATATCCAATACGGCGTTGTTGAGATGCAACGCCACACTCGAAGAGGCGTCATAGCCAAACGCCTCGTAACACGCGCGCAGTTTATCCGGGCTAGACAGTGACAGTACCTGCCGGGTGTCCGAGGCGATGCCCGAAGGAGCGTTGCCCGCAGGAGCGTTGCCCGCAGGGACGTTACCCGCAGGGGCGTTATCAAACGCAAACGCGAAAACATGCTCCAGCAAGTGTGGCAAACGCGACAAGACGGCCGCGCTTTTGGTGACTACCCGTATCTCATCCGCACGAAAAACATGCCCAAACAACAATGCGCCATAGACCTCGGCGCGGGCGCAACAGAGCCTTCCGTACGGTAGGCGGCACAACTCGTCTTTTGTCCGAGAGGAAAAGGACATATCATCAACCACGCAACCACTTAATTGTCAGATGTCGGGGGTTCTTGTTCATTGAACCTTACCAGATCCGCCGACTCGAAAGAACCGTCCCCAGGCGTCAGGAGGGGATAGAGATCGGCCATGGAATACCATGGCGACAGGGCGGGCTTCAACCTGTTTTGCAGAATGTAGATCTCCTGCGTCGGCATAGGGGACTGGGCGAGCATGAAGACGACGTCGCCTGTGTCCTCATTCACCGCCGTGTCGACCACCATGACGGCCCCGGAGCTTTTGTTGATAAACACATCGCCCTGCCGCATGTCCGACGCCGGAACCAAATCCATCAGCAGCATCGACTGGGTGTTGCAGTAAATAAAGAGGGTGGCCAGATAATGCAACAAGGCGTCGTAATCCGGCGGGTCAGACGGATCGCCTTTACTGACCCACTCGACATCGCTGCCGTCCACTTCGACGCGGTATCCTTCGCACCATTTAGAAAACGGAAACGTAAAGCCGGACAAGAAGTGGTAGACGATCAACTCGGTTTGCCCAGAGGCGTACAAGTACTCCGCGCGTAGCCGCACCATCGCGCGCGGCCCCTGTTGCAGCGGCGTCCTATCAATACTCAGCGAGACGACAGCCGCCTGCGGCGCGTCGCCCCTCTCCGTCCCATCATAAAAAAGCACCCGTGAACCGTCCCCCTTGAGGGGGAGGGCCCGCAGATAGGCGCCGAAAGAGCCGGCGTCCGCTTCGGTGCGGACATAACCATGCGGCGGGTGAAAGCGGGTCTGGAGCGTGGCGCCCGTCGGCACCTTGATGGGCGGCGGCGTCGGTGTGGGAGGGGTC
>WRCJ01000081.1 GCA_009784085.1 Oscillospiraceae bacterium
AAAGGCGGCAGGTTTCGAGAAAAATGGGGAGGCGCCAAGCGCAACCCCCTCCCGTGATGATGCCGGCATGGCCCTCATTAAGCAGATGTTCCAGAAAGCCCTGGATCTGAATACGGATCTGAATGCGGATACGGATACGGATGCGGATACGGATGCCGACATCGACGCGGACGCGCATTTCTTCTTCGATTTGGGCGGAGACAGCCTGAGTTATTTTACGCTGATCAGGGAGCTGGATGCCATACTCAATGTGCAGATCAATCTGGAAAAAAAGAATAACTTGTATACGGTTGCGGACATATACAAGTATTTGACGGAGATGGGTTACTTTTGAAAGCGTTTGCCTACTATTTCGGCCTGGTTACTTCTTATTTGATTAACTTGGTGTTCTTTAAGACAAAGGTATTTTACGAAGACAACACAAAGCAGAACAGGTTTTTGCGAGGGAAGGCGATTGTGATTGCCAACCATCGGAGTCCCCTGGACTGCTTTGTGATCGCGTATAAATACTGTATGAGAAGAATCAACTATGTCGTGGCAAATTTCTTCAAAGGGAAAAAAAGGATCTTAATGCCGCTTGTCCGCTTTACGGGGGGCGTGATAGTAGATAGGGATATTTTCAGCTTCAATTTCTTCGAAAAATGCAAAAAACTCCTCAACAATGGGAAACTGGTGCTGATTTTCCCGGAAGGACACTTTATCTTCGACTATGAACCCCGTCGTTTTGTACACAGTTATCTGGAACTGGCACTGCAAAGCCGCGCCCCCATCATCCCCATTGTTTCTGATTTCAATTACGGGTTTTTCAAAAGGACGCATATCCTCGTGGGGAACCGCATCGACCTTTCCTCCTATGAACTGTCCGAGAAGCTGACCAAAGAGAGGCTCAAAGAGATCAATGAGGAGATATATCAACATATCGTTCGGCTGTATTACCTGCTCAAAAAGAAGAAATATGACAAATACTGCGGCAAATATGGGTTTGCGCCGCCCCAGCCTGGGGATATCGTCAGGGTGTCCATGCAAACGCATTATCATTACGGCGTGTTCTTGAGCAACGAGGAAGTGGTGCAGTTTGGGCACCGGGTCAACAGGGCCGATGAGGAAGCTGTGGTAAACGCTGTGTCCCTGCATGATTTTTGCGGGGGGGAACATCCGGAAGTGCGGTTGCTGTCCAGGCGGGAGAAAAGGCACAGGATGAAAACGGAGGATATCATGGAATACGCCCGGCTTTGCCTGGGGCAGGGGGGCTACAGCCTTTCCGGGAACAATTGCCGGGATTTTGCGATTCGCGTTGTCTTTGCGTAACCGCCGCCCGCGACCCGCGCCGTTCGGGCGGCATCCTGCCGCCCGCGACCGCACCCCGCGTCCGTAGGGCGCGGCATCCGTGACGCGCCGCCCGCCCACCTACCCCTACGGATTCGCCTTGTTGAGGAACGATTGGATGGCTTGGTTATACCCGCTCAGGTTGTGGTATTTGACAAAGGAATGCCTCCCGTGCGGAAAGAACCGGATCTCCTTTTCCTTCGATTCGCATCTCGCGTACAATTCCTTGCTCTCTTTCACAAAACAATACGGATCCTTCTCGCTCCAAATAAAGAGGACAGGGACATCGACCCCGCCGACGCATTGGAACGGGGTCTTTTTCAGGAGGTTTACGCCCGTACATAAATAGAGGTAAAAGAAGGTAATGTAAACAAAATAGAGGACGGGCCGCTTCCTTTCGATGATATGGTTCTTAAAGATTTCATAATAACTCGTGTATAATCCGTCCAACACCAAGGATTGAATCAACCGTTCGCCCTTTCCCTTTTGCGCGCAACATGCGTAAACGGCGGTGGCCGCGCCGATGCATATGCCATGAATGACAAACGAGGTGACGTTGAATTTGGTTTTGATATGATCGATCCACAGCAACAGGTCGTCGCATTCCTTGATGCCGGCCGTGATGTATTTCCCATCGCTGAGCCCATGCGCCCGCGTGTCTATCACTAAGATATTGTATCCGTTTTCCGCGTAAATATCTGCGTAATAGTACGAATACAACAGCGATTCTGTCCGCCCTTGCAGGACGATGGCGCATCGATCATACCCAAAATCGATATATTCGCCAAACAGGTTCAGGCCCTCATTCACGATATGCAGCGGCACCGTGATATCCTTATACTGCGCCGCCCATGCCATGCCTTTGGTAAACATGTGTTTGTGTTCATCGCAGCTCGCGTCCGCCCATGTGCGGGTGCGTTCTTTTTTGTCGTCTCTGTATAGGGTGTTCACGAAGATTCGCCAGGGGGCATACACGGCCATGAACAGCCCAAACGCGACGAGGCAAAGCGCAATGATGAGAATTATCGTCACTATATCGCTCATGAGTTTATATCGTCTCCATGATAGATTTCATCACTTCGGTTTCGAACTTTAAATCGGTGATGGGCGTCCCGAAATAATAGGCGCTCAACAGACCCGGGCCGACATTGATGCCGGTGGCGGGATAGATATCCGATAGGATCACCTCATGGGGTTTGATCTCGTCTGCGATAAGCCCGGCCAGTATGCCGGCTTGTTTCTCCCGCAACGTTTGCGCGACAATGATGGTTTGCCCTTCCGGCTGTAGGATTGTCTTTTTCATATAGGCCAAAATGACCTTGTACGCCTTTTCAAAGCCCATCGTTTTGGCCAGTACGGTTACCATCCCTTCGGAATTGAAGTCCCCCATGGGTTTGACGCCGACTAGCGTGCCCAAAAACGCTTTGGCATGGGAGATCCGCCCCTTTGAGGCGATAAAAAACAGATCGTCCACGGTCCCCATTTGGTGGATGGACGCTTTGCTTTGGTTGAGGCATTTTTCGTTTTCCTCAATAGACAAACCTTGCTTCCTCAACGCGCATGCCTTAATGGCCAGCAACCCGGAAGCCACGGAGTATTTCAGCGAGTCAACGACCGCTATTTTCCGGTTTGGGAACCTGGCAAGAAGCGCTTTTTGCGCGTTTACCATCAGGTTATAGGTGACGCTC
Source organism: Oscillospiraceae bacterium (assembly GCA_009784085.1). Classification (GTDB taxonomy): domain Bacteria; phylum Bacillota; class Clostridia; order Oscillospirales; family UBA929; genus JAIRTA01. Next base: position 3,015 of record WRCJ01000081.1, read on the forward strand.
AGCTTGCTGGATATGCTAATGGCCAGTATGTCCCGGCCGTCTTGCAAGAATTTTTCCCACAGGGCGGCAATTTCCTCCGTGCTGGCGGGCGCGGTCTTGTACTCGTGATGATGTGATTTGAGGGAGGAGTAGAAATCCTTCGCGTTCGTAAAGTCCCATGCCAGCCTTGAGTCTATTTCTTTCCCGCCGGGAATCGTGATGTGGCCGTGGATGTACCCATCAATCCCGAATTTTTCGCGTGTCTCGTCGCTCAGATCGCAAGTCACATCGGTCAGGATAGCGTAATCGGCATTCATGTTGTCCCTCCTGTCATATCTATATACTCGTCAGTTCGTCAGTTCATTGTCCATTCGGGCAAATGGTAGAAGATGTTCTCCCACGCCGGGCGCGGATCGGTCGTCAATCCCCTTTGTAGCTGCAAAAACTGCTGTTGGAACAGCACGGGCGCAATGGGCATTTCGTTTACGAAACGCCTCCAAAAGGCTTTGGCGGCGTTGTCCCCCGTTGTCTCCGCCGCCGCCGCTTCCCACTTCTCCAGCGTCTCCGGGTCGTCGTAGCCGCCGAAGCCTAGCGAGCCTTCTTCGAAAAACGTCAGCGGCGAAAAGTCGGGCATCAGGGAGGCCGCCCCATAGTAGAGATCAAAAACCCCTTCCTGGAGCGCTTCATGGTAGTCCGAAGAGGGGAGTTCCCGCAAATCCACCGATGCGCCTACGTCGGCCAAGGCCGCCGCAATATGGCGCGCGGCGCCCACATGGCGTTCGTTTTCCGCGCAGACCACCATCGTAAGCTGTAACGGGTATGTCCTCCGGCCAATGGTAACCTCCAACATGCCGTCCCCGTCCGTATCTTCGTAGCCCATTTCGGCGAACAGTTCGATGGTGCGCGCGGGGTCGTACCCGCATGTCGCGGCCAGCACGGGGTCGTATAGCGGGGAAGGGGGGGGCAGGGGCAGCGTGGCCGGGGTGGTCGGGCGCGGTCCGGAGGTCTCGTCGCCCACGGCTTGGCGGTCGATGACAGCAGATATCGCCCGGCGCATGAGCGCGTCGCTCGTGGGGAAGCGCGTCGTGTTGAAGCCGACAAACTCCATGATGGATGTGTCGTACTCCCAGCTCTCATAGTCGCCCCGGAACCGGACGCTGGTCACGTCGGACGGGTTGTACACCACCAGGCTGAGCGTTCGGGATTCAAAGGCGTAGATGAGTTGATCCCCAGACAAGATGGAGATAAGTTCCAGACGGACAAGCGGCATGCGCCGGCGTTGCCACCATTTGGTAAAGGGCGCCAGATGGGGATAGGATGGGTTCAAATCCGGGCCGTCTGGGTCGTCCAGGCCGCCCGGGGATTCCGGGTCATCCGGGCCGTCTGGATCGCCTGTACCGCCCGGGTCGCCCGTACCGCCTGGGTCGTCCGGGGGTTCCGGGGTTCCCGGCGTGACCAGGTTGCCCTGGGTATCCGGGATATACGGCCCTGTGCCCGGGGCGATGCCATTTTTGTCGCTGCCGGCGCGCACAATGGGTATGGTGAGCAGGGCGGGCAGGCGCGGGTTGGGTTGCTCCAGCATCACCTCCAACGTATAGTCGTCGAGCGCCAGCGCCGATATCATGCCAGCAAGGCGCGCGGCATAGGGACCGGCGGCTTGCGCCGTGTTCAGCGACCAAGCCGCATCCTCGGCGGTCAGCGTTTCCCCGTCATGGAACATGACGCCGTAGCGCATTTTAAAGATAAAGGTCATGTTGTCCTCGGTCTCATAGCGCACGCACAGCACCGGTTGCGGTTCAAAAGTATCGTCGAGCTGAAACAACCCTTCATAGACCAATGGCAGCCACAGGGCGTCGAAGCGGTTGTCGTTGGTCAGCGGCATGATATCTGTCTGCCCCGACCAGGAAACACCGAACAGAAGCCCAGGGGGCGGCGCGGACGGCGCAACCGTTGGGGCCGCGCTCTCGATAACCGGGGCGGTGGCCGTGGGCGGCGCGTCGTCTTCAAACAGCCAGTCGTTGAGCCCCTGGCAGCCGGACAGCGCGAAAAGCGGGACAGAGAAAACAGCCAAAAGCAGGGCAATCAAAGGGGAGGGTCTTCGAAAACCCCTCGCGGTTATCCCGATTATCCCCAATACCCGGATCATACGGGCGGGTTCTCTTTATCGCCGTCGCCGATGCTCAATCGCCGCAAGTAGGCGTTGATGAACCCATCGATATCCCCGTCCATGACCGCCTGCACGTTCCCGATTTCAAAGCCGGTGCGGTGATCCTTGACCAGTGTGTAGGGCATGAACACATAGGAGCGGATCTGGCTGCCCCACTCGATGGCCATTTGCACGCCCTTGATGTCGGATATCTGCTCCAAGTGTTCGCGTTCCTTGATCTCTATCAGCTTGGAGCGCAACATGCGCATGGCCATGGCGCGGTTTTGCACTTGGCTGCGCTCGTTCTGGCAGGCTGTCACAAGCCCGGTGGGGAGGTGGGTGATGCGGACGGCGCTCTCGGTCTTGTTGATGTGCTGGCCACCCGCGCCGCTCGACCGGTAAGTGTCCACCTTCAGGTCTTCGTCGCGGATGTCCACGTTTACGTCGTCGGAGATTTCGGGCATGACCTCCACGGCGGCGAAGGAGGTGTGGCGCCGCCCCGATGCGTCGAACGGCGAGATGCGTACCAAACGATGCACGCCCATCTCGCTCTTTAGGTAGCCGAAGGCGTTTTCGCCCTCGAACATCAAGACCGCGCTCTTGATGCCGGCCTCGTCGCCGTCCAGGCAGTCCAACAGGCTCACCTGGAAACCGCGCCGTTCCCCCCAGCGGAGGTACATGCGCATGAGCATCTCCGCCCAGTCCTGCGCCTCCGTGCCGCCCGCGCCGGCATGCAACGACATGATGGCGTTGGCATTGTCATACTGTTCGGACAAGAGCGTAGCCAGCCGGGAGGCCTCCAGCGCGCGCCCGAAGTCGGCAAAACCGCTTTGCACCTCGGGGAGAAGGCTACTGTCACCGGCCTCCAACGCCATGTCGCACAGGGTGTATAAGTCCTCCCACTGCGTGAGTAGCTTGTCGAACGCTTTGCATTTGGCTCGAAGTTGCTTGAGGCGCCGGAGGGCCTTTTGGGAGGCCTCGCGATCGATCCAGAACCCTTCGGCGCCGGAAGCTTCCTCCAGCCGGATAATTTCCTGCCGGGCTTCGTCCAAGCCCAACGCCGCGCCCAAGCCGTCCAGGTCTCCGCGTTTGGCGCTCAGTTTCACCTTGTAATCGTCGAATTCTATCATAAAGGTCATATCCTCCGGTCAGCGCAACGTAAAGGGGTCAACGTAAAGGGGTCAACGCAAAGGGGTCAACCAACGTAGGGGTGTCCCATCCGCCGCAGGGGGTAAAAAGGGGGTCCGTCCGCCGCTACTAATGGTATCACACACGGGTGGCCATGTCAACAGCCGAGGCGCCCACCGGGGCGCCTTACCGAGAGGCGCCTTGCTGAGGGACGGTGGGCGGTCAAGGTAAATGCAACCTTAGGCAGACTGACTGCAACATTCAAGCATTTAGCCTGGCAAAAACTGGGGATTGCTGGGAGGACGAGCATCGAGTTATCCTCATAGGAGGTGAAAACGGCACATGAACGGAG
>WRCJ01000082.1 GCA_009784085.1 Oscillospiraceae bacterium
ATAGCCCGCGCCATTCTGGTCGGCATAGGCGGCACGGATGGTAGAGACGGTAGAGACGGCAGAGACGGAATAGGCGGCAGAGGCGGCCAACCGGGGGAGGGCGAGCCGCTTCAGGAGCTCAGGCAATTGGCCGATACCGCCGGTTATATCACGGTCGGCGTTACGATGCAACCACGCGCGGAACCCGACAACACGTACTATCTTGGCTATGGGAAACTCCGCGACTTGGGGCTGGAAATACAGGCGTTGCGCGCGGATACGGTGATTTTCGACGACGAGCTCACGCCGGCGCAAATACGCAATATCCAAAAAGAGTTGGGCAAAGTGGAGATCATGGACAGGACGTCGCTGATCCTGGACATCTTCTCCAACCGGGCATCCACCCATGAAGGACGCCTACAGGTCGCGCTGGCGCAAGCGAAGTACCTGCTACCCCGGATGGCGGGGTACTGGACGCATATGTCGCGCATGGGCGGCGCGGGCGGCGGTGGCGGCGGCGCCCACCGCGGCGAAGGGGAGAAGCAACTGGAAGTCGACCGGCGTCTCTTGCGCCGGCGGATGCATGATCTGGAACGCGAGATCAAAAAGATCAAGGGCCGGCGCGATATCCAGCGGGGCGCCCGGGAGCGATCCAGCATCCCCGTCGTCGCGCTCGTGGGTTATACGAACGCAGGAAAATCGACGTTGCTCAACAGCCTTTCGGGCAGCAACGTCTTGGTGGAAGACAAACTGTTTGCCACGCTGGATCCGGTTTCCCGCCGGGTAAACTTTGGCGGCGGCGATTTTTTGCTGGTGGACACCGTCGGCTTCATCCACAAGCTCCCCCACGATCTTGTGGACGCTTTCCGCGCCACGTTGGAAGAGGCGCGGTACGCCCATCTCCTTCTCCATGTGGTGGACGCCTCCTCCGAGGACAGGGAGAGGCACATGGAGGTTGTGGGCGACGTGCTGGCGCAACTGGGCGCGAACGACAAACCCATGTTGACGATCTACAACAAATGCGACATGCTGGGCATATCGCCCCCCCCATGGGACGGCGTCGCCGTGTCCGCCACAACCGGGACAGGTATGGAGGCCTTGCGGGGGGCGGTCATACAAAAACTGGCCGAAGCGCGTGTCGCGCTATCGGTGTTGTTGCCGCTGGATTCGGGAGCCCTGGTGTCCCGCCTATACGCCAACGGCCAGGTGACCGGATGCCAATACAGGGAGGACGGCATCCATGTCAGTGCCGTCTTGAGCCAAGAAGACGCCGCACGCCTGCGCGCGGCGGCCCGCAGGGTTTATTAAGGCGACCCGGCGAATCCACGGACGCTCTCGCAGTTGTTGTAGAAGCCGGCTGAATATAGGAACAGAACATCGGCGCCGTCAAAATCTACGGCGCCGGCCAGCGTGTCCGGGGAAACGTATCGCAAGTCGATCAGCACGATTTCGTCGAACCCGTCCATCAACAGCGGCGCCAGCGCGGACGCGAAGGAGTCCCGCAAGATGATAAGCCTGCGCCCGGACTCCTGCCCGGTCGCCTGCCCGGTCGCCGCAGGGGCCGCGCGCACGGCACGCACGATGGCGGCCGGACCGCATAGGTAGAGGCTGTAAGGATCCACAGATGTCAGCTGGCTCTTGTCGTAGACGGGGAATACCCGGCCGGGTTGCTCCGCGCTGGTCACGGTGGCCCTCGCGGTGGCCTGGCTGACCAGCCAGACCATCTCGTCCGGCTCAATGTTCAGCGCCGACTGCCCATAATAGGCGCCGTAATATGCGTCAAACCGCTCCTCCCTGTAAGCGTCCGGGTCGGGAGGCGGGAAATTCATCGCGCCGGCCAGGCGCCGCGCCACAGGAAAGAGCTCCTCTTGCCGCCAGTGCGGGTCGGTGAGATAATAAGATTCCCGCGACAGGTCGCCGCCGATGTCGATGCAAGTGATCTCACCGCCTAGGGCGTCCCGTACGAGGGATTCTATTTCTGCGTAATCCATGACAAGGCGGCCGCTGTCCCGAAGATAGGCGTTCTTATCCGGGACGACAGTATACCAGACGCTGCCCGCGCCTTCCAGATAGCGTTCGCGCAACGTGTTGATGATGCCGCAGAGCCGCTGGACGCTGGCTTCGTTCAGCGGATAGTCGATTTTATAGGCCATCCCGTCGCTGATGAACACGCCGTTATTGTCCAGCCGGCGCAGGATACCCATGTCAAAAACCGCCTTGCACCGGCGCCATGACTCGCGAAAAGGCGCCTGATCCACCGCGTAACCCTCGAAATCCCGCATGAACGATCCATCGAGCAACGACGCCCCGGTCAGCGCGGGGAACTGCGACAACCGGCGTCGCTCGCTGGCCGAGAACTCGTCGGGGGCCTTCACGAGGCTCAGGACAAAAATCCCAAATAGGACGGCCAAAAAGGCCAAAGCGGTGAATTTATGTCGCATGTCTGTCTCTCCTGGTATAAAATTCATGAACTAAACCGAAAGTTTTAAAACCGAAAGTACAAGAACGGGCTGAATGATCCGTCTACGCAGTAGGCCGCGGCGAGCAGGAGCAACGTGACGGTGAAGACCGGGGTGAGCGCGTCGATGGCGGCGACCGCCCTGCGATGCGATCGCAGACGGCCCACCAAATCCCGGAGCACGGGCGTCGCGCCGAGTGCCGCGATGAGCAAGACGGGTCCGTAACTCCTCAGGTAGTAAAGCGTCTCGCGATCGGCGGCGGGGAGCGACGCGAGGCCGGCCATGCCCTGGAGATGCCCGGCGATGTCCGCCACATTTTCGAAGCGGAAAATGACAAAGCTGACAACGAGCACAACCAGCGTGTACGCCCGCTGCAAGGCCGATGGCGCCTTTTGCATAAACTTATGCAGGAAAAGCTTTTCCAGCACCAAAAACACGCCGAAATACAACCCCCAGAGGACGAAATTCCAAGCCGCGCCATGCCAAAGCCCGGTGATGCACCACACCACCGCGATATTGCGCGCCCATTTGAGGGGGGAGACGCGGTTGCCGCCCAGCGGGATGTAGACGTAATCGCGGAACCATGATCCCATCGAGATATGCCAACGCCGCCAAAACTCGGAGACAGACTTGGCGATAAACGGGTAGTTGAAGTTCTCCGGGAAAGAAAAGCCAATGATGCGCCCTAGGCCAATGGCCATGTCGCTGTAGCCCGAGAAGTCGAAATAGACCTGCAGCATGTAGGACACGACAACCAGCCAGCAGGAGAGCACGGACCGTTCCGCCGCCCCCTGCGCCGCCGCCCCCAGTTGCCCTAGCGTGTCGGCGAGGAGGAGCTTCTTGCCAAGGCCGACGACGAACCGCGTCGCGCCCGTGGCGAACCCCTCCCATGTGTGGCGGCGATCGTCCAGCTTGTCCGCCACGTCGCGGTAGCGCACGATGGGGCCGGCTACCAGCTGCGGGAACATGGTCACATAGACCATGAAATTTGGCAGGTTGCGTTGCACCCGGACGTTGCCTTTGTAGACATCGAGCGTATAACTCATGGTCTGGAAGGTGTAGAAGCTGATACCGAGCGGAAGGTCGATGGCGAGCGGCGGGATCGAGAGGCCGAACAGGGCGTTCAGATTCTCCACGACGAACCCGCTGTATTTGAAGAACCCCAACAGGAGCAGGTTGCAGAAGATAGACGCGAACAGGGCGGCTTTGGCGCGGCGGGAACCACGGTGCTTTTCGATGATGCGCCCGGCAGTATAGTCTAACACCGAGGAGAACAGCAGGAGAAGCGCATACCCCTGTTCGCCGATGTAATAAAAAAGAAGGCTCGCTAGCAGAAGAACTGCGTTGCGGGCCTTTTTCGGCAGTATGTAATAGAGCGCAAGGAAGACAGGGAGAAAATAGAAGAGGAAGGGGTATGTCGAGAATACCATAACAACCGTGAACCTACGCGGTTAGTCGGCTAGCTGTAGAAATGCCTCATGCAATTCTTTGCTGTTGTCGGCCATGATGAGGATCACCAGATCCCCGATGTTGTCCACGATGACATCGGACGGATCGACGATCGCGCAGATCCATTTGGACGGGTCCACGTTATCCTTGATGGTCTTCTTGGCGGCCTCGATATCGGCGCCGGGCTCCATACGCAACAGGACTAAGGAGTAGGCCGCGCTCATCGCCGGTTCGGACGAGACGCCTTCGATGAACGGGATGCCCTTGGCGCCGAGGAAGTACTCGATGTTGGGGTTGAATTCCGTGCCCTCTTCCGTCAAGGCCTGGTTTTCCATGGTGGCCGGGTCGATGAGTATCGCGTACAGCTGGTTGGCGCGTTCCCGCAACGGTTGTATCTGCGCTTCGAGATCGGCGATTTCGGCTTCCACCTGTTCCCGCTCGCTGTCGCTGATGTCCGGGTCAAATTGCTTGTCCATCAACTCGCCGATGCTTGCATCCAGATCGAACAGTTGGGGGTTGAGCTCATCCAGCTCGGCTTGGGCGTTCTTGACATCATCCCTCGCGACGTATATCGCATAGAGACGATCCAGGATGTCAAACAGACTGCCTTCCACGCCGCCTGCGGGATCCCCGCCGCCGGGGGTGGTGGTTGGATCATGGGGCGGGGTGGATTCGGTACCGCCGGGGCTGGCATCCACCGGGTCGCCGCCGCCCGCGCAACCGGTCAGACAGGCTGCCAGCAGGAAGAGCGACAGAAGGAGGGTCAGGGGGGAGAGGAGGGAGGGTGCCTTACGCTTTTTCATATATGCATACCTCGATGTATTATGTAGCTATGTACAAATGTTAATTGATAATGCGCCGCCCGCCGATAAAGTACCTGTTGTAGTAACTGTCACTTAAATAGTTGTACTTTACGCAACCGCCGCCCGAGGAGCAATGGATGAATTTGCCGTCGCCCACGTAGAGGCCCGCGTGGCTGGCCGCGCCCGAATTGACTTTGGGATCCCGGAACAGCACCAGGTCGCCGGGCTTGAGGTCAGACCGGGAGGATATCTTGGTCCCGTTGGACACCTGGCCTGCCGCGCTACGGTTCAAGCTGTAGCCGAAATGCTTGTATACATAGCTGGTGAACCCGGAACAGTCAAAGGTTTTGCCATTCATCGTGCCATATCTGTATTTGCACCCAAGGAATTTTTTGGCGTACGCGACGACATCCGAACGCAAAGAGTCTTTGCTACTCGAACCGTTCGTATTCGTATTCGTGGTCGTCGTGTTCGTGGCCGCGTCCGTCGTCGCGTTTTTCTCCGTGACCGTAGTCGTCGTAGTGGTTGTCGTTGTCGTCGTGGTGGACGAACCCTTGACGGTGACATAGTCGGGATAGACATACCCGGGCTTGCCGTCTACGGTGACCTTGTACCATCCGTTCTCAATCCCGACGATTTCCAATGACTTGTCCTTTTTGAGCATCGCGATGATACCGGCGCTGAGAGAGGGGCTCTTGCGGAAATTGACCCCATTGGCGTTGATCGCCCCGGTTCCGATGGCAAAGTCCGCGCTGGTGGATGCCTTCAGATAACTCGCGTGCATGTAGCCTTTGGTCTGTTTGTAGATGACCTCATACCAGTCGCCCGATTTGCTCAGGATGACCACTTTTGCGCCATTGGCGGCGCTGCCCAAAATATTCGAGCTGGTGGAAGCGCTGGACCGAAGATACAGCGTGGTGGAAACATTGACTGTACCCACCTTGACTTCCGCCGCAAAGGCGGCAATTGTAAAGACAGCTGATAACGCGAGAGTCAAAGCGACGATACGCACCCCTTGAAAACACTTCTTTTTCATGATCTTTCTCCTTCGCTTTCTTGAGTAGCTTAAATAAGTATCTTGCCTTGCCTTGTCTTGTCTTGATCTTGTCTTAACCGTGTTGTTACCGTGTTGTTACCGTTTACACATTGTGCTTACCTTGCGGCTAACGCGCGCTCCAGCCAGACCGACGCCACGTCGAGCGCCGTGTACAGGCCGTCCTTTTCGCTTTTTTTTACGACACGATCCTTGCTTTTCAGATCCGGATCGGTGAGCTGCAGCTGCAACGACACGCGCGTGGATACCTGCAGGTCATCAACCGGTTTGCTGTCCAGCACTTGCATCATGATGATGTATTTGTCCGCCATGCTGCCGTAATAGATCAGGTTGTCGCGGCGCATGAGCGGACGCCCCTTGAACATCAGGCCCTCGTCACGTGTTTTCTTTCTGGCTGTTGCCATCGGTACACCTCGTTACTGAATTAACACTATTTTGTAACCAAATTGTAACACATAGATTTTCTTTTGTCAAACCTTTTTTTAAAATAAATCAAAAAATTTACATAATTTTTTTTTATCATGTCCCCCACCTCGATGTTTCTCCCAATTTAGGCTGGATTCTTTTCTTCAAATGGGTTATAATACCATGATATGGGGACGATGGTACGGTCGGGACGATGGTACGGTCGGGGACGCGGCGGCGCGGGACGCCGGGACGGCGGTACGCGCAGGGGCGCGTCCCCATATGCGCTAACTTAACGATTGATTATATTGAGAAGGCATGCTATAATATAGGAAACAAAAAGAGGGAGATGTTTTCTATGACGAGTATAGTCGAATTAATCAAGGAGTTGCCAGAGG
>WRCJ01000083.1 GCA_009784085.1 Oscillospiraceae bacterium
CGGTTCGTCCGCCAGCGCCAGCTCGGTTGTTGCGGACAGGCTGCCGCTGATGGCCTTCACCGTCACGGGCCCGGGCTGCGCCGCGCTGGTTACCTCGATTTCGCCGGTGGAGCTGTTGATGCCCACGCCGGCGATGGGCGCGTTGGGCAGCGAATAGGCGATGGCTTGGTTGGGCATGGCTTTCCCATATTGGTCTTTGACCGTTGCTATGGCTTGTGCCGTTTCTGTGCCGGACGCCGGGATGGTAAGATTGCTTGGGTTGACCGCCACCGTCATGCTTGTGGGCTCGGGCGGTTCCAGGCTGCCGGCCAGCATTTGGTGCGGCGGGGCGCCGCTATCCCACGCCCACAGCGTGCCGTCGTCCTGGACGGCATAGTTTGTGCCGTACCATTCCGACGCGATGCCGATGATATCGGCCAGCCCGCCCACTTCTTCGTCTATGTTCCAATCCCATACGCTGCCGTCGTCGCGCAGCGCCATCTGGCTGGTAATCGCAACGGCATCCACCGGTCCCTGCGCGACCATATAGCATTGGTCCCAGAAGCCGCAAATGCCGCAAATGCTGCCGTCGCCGAGCAGCGCGTATTCCGCCATTTCCGCGAGGCACAGGACTTCTTGGCCGGTATCGATCTGCCGCGGGGTATAGTTGTCGCTGGACCATCCTTCTTTGCGGTCAAATCTGCCCCAAACGTAGAGGTCGCCCGCCGTGGTGACGGCATAGCCGTGGTGCTCGCCGGTGCCGATGGCGGCCGCGTCGGGGACTGGGTCGAATGTCTCGCCTGGGTAGGGCGAATCGTAATAGTATTCCGGCATCCCCAGCTGCATGTACCAGTTTGAGCCCCAGGCCCAGATCGCGCCAGAGTCGTCGAGGGCCAGCGAATGCTCGTAGCCCGCCGATATGGCCGCCACGCCGGCCAGGCCCGCCACTTGCACCGGGGCCAGGCGGTCCGTGTACGTCCCGTCGCCCAGCTGGCCGATCCAGTTCGCGCCCCATGCGTACACGGCGCCGGACGAGTCGACCGCGAGGCTATGGCAAGCGCCCGCCGAAATCCCCACAATGTCAGCGAGGCCGATCACCGGCGTGGGGTCCCCGCAATCCAATGTGTCCCCCGTGCCGCATTGGCCATAGGAGTTATACCCCCAGGCGAGCACGCTGCCGTCCGCCATGAGCGCCAGCGTATGGTCGGTGCCCGACGAGACCTGCACCGCCCCGCCGGAGGAGCTGAACAGCTCGTATAGGCTTCCCCCGCGTGGGTCGTAGCCGTGTGCGTCATAGTCGTCCGCGGGGTTGGGCGACAGCTGGGCGCCCTGGGCGCCCGCCAGGGCGTTGCCGAGGTTCAGCCGCCGCCCGCCGATCACTTTGTTATATAGGTTGTCCAGGCGGTCGGCCGCATGCAGGAGCCGATCCCGCAAGTCCGCCGCGCCGGCCGCGCCGGCGAGGGACAGGGCGGACGCGGCCGCGCCCGTGACGGCCCCCGCCGCCTGCGACGTGCCGCTCATCTTCCCTGCCTTGCCCCCGGGCAGCGCGGAGACAACGTCGCGCCCCAGGGCGGCGATGTCTACCGGCCCATAGTTGCTGAAGTAGCTGTACCCGCCGTCGGCGTTGGTCGAGCCTACGCTCAACACGTTCGGGAGGCCGTAGTTCGCGGGGTAGGACGGCTGGGCGGCGAGGTCGCGCCGGCTGTTGCCCGCAGCGCACACGAAGAGCGCCCCGCTGCCCGCGATGGCTTCATACAGGGCCTGGTTTTCCGCCGTGGATCCGAAGCTGCAGTTTATGACCCCCGCGCCCAGCGATTCGGCGTAGGCGATGGCCGACAGGATGTCCGAGGTGTAGGCGATCCCGTTCTGGAACACTTTCAGCGGCAGGATGGCCACGTCCGCCCCCGCCCGCTCCGCCGCGCCCGAAATGAGGCCGGCCACGTGGAGTCCGTGTGCGGATTCCATGGGCCGGCCGGGGTCGTATATCTCATCTGAGCCCGCCGGGAAGTTCCAGCCGCCTCCGCTGGCCCTGCCGGCCAGCATCGGGTGGTCCGGGTCCAGCCCCGTGTCGATGACCGCGGCCAGCACTGGCGCGGCTTGCGGCGCGGGTTGGCCGGATGGCCCGCTCGGGTCCTCATCATATTCGTCTGCCCCGGCTAACGTGGGTTCGTCGGGCGTCTGCCCCAGGCTGTCCAGGCTCAAAACGTAGTCCGGCTGTATATATTCGATGTATTGGCCCGCGCCCCGCGAGCGTAGCTCGCCGGCAAGCGCCGACGGCAGGATCGGCTCCCCCAGGACGAGGACTTCCATGCCGCCGGCCGGCCCGCCCCCCATGGCAGGCTGCCCGTCTGTGCGCGACGATGCCGCCAGGCTGGCTGTGCCAATGGTTTTCGCATCAAACGCAATCGTTGCGAGTTGCGCCTTGAAGCCCTGCGCCGCTCCTGGCGCGTCGCCCTTGTATTTCACGATGTAGCGGTCAAACCCGCCCGCTAGGCCTCCCCGCCGGGGGTCTTCCAGGCGGTACGACCGCTCCGGAATATCATCCAGAGCGCCTCCTGGCTGCGTCCCCCCCATGCGGCCAGAAATCTCAAGTAGGCGGCCTTGGGCCTGTTCAACGAGTTCATCCGTCATGTGCGCGAAGGGGTCGCCGCCGGCGAAGGCGTGCCGAATGTCCCCGGGCGCAACTTTTGACGGGTTGCCCGGAGGCGCGGCAAAACCAGCCGGCAACAAGCTGATGGCCAACAGCAATACCAACAATGCGCTGATTATCCGTTTGTGCATGTGTGACATCCTCCGTTTCTTACATAGAAATAGGATACCCGCGCATCTACACGGTTACGCGAATGACCTTTGTGTGTGGCTCTAATGATGAATGTTCTCAACATGCGGCTTCTCCAGCCCGACTCCAAGCCGGGTATTGTCAGTGCGTCGAGAACTTATAGCAAAGGCACTATATATCAGTTTTCACGGTCTTTCAACCCCTTGTTCAGTAGGAATTCTATTAAAATTTGAAGAAATTTCGTTCCCCACTACGACTCCGCGGCTTTGCCCAGCCTGTTCCGGACTGCCTCGTACAGGCCGCCTGTGTACGCGGGATAGCGGGCGTAGATTTCACTCACATCGTCCCTGTCCAGCTGTCGCAGGGCGGCGTACAGGTTGCGCGAAAGCGACGCCGGGTCGCCCTCGCGCCCATAGGATACACAGTAGCAACCAGCAAACAGGGCCTGTTCCCCGTCGAAACACAACACGGCGGCGCCCGGTTTGGCCCTTGCCCTCACATAGGCCGCCGCCGCCGCCGCCGGCCCTTGCAACAGGAAAAGGGGGGCTTTCGGCGCGTAATGGCGGTACTTCATGCCCGGCGCGCGCGGCGGTTGCCCCGTCGCCGCGCCCTCCACCGCCGGATCGGTCCCCACCGGCCCTATGAGCGCCTCCAAGCGTTCGCGGGCAAGGCCGCCCGGCCGCAGTAAGCAAGGTTGCGCCCCGGAGAGATCCAGCACGGTGGACTCCACCCCCACGACACAGGGTCCGCCGTCCAGGATAGCGTCGATCCGACCCCCAAGATCGGCTCTGACATGCCCGGCCGTGGTGGGGCTGGGCGCGCCGGCGCGGTTGGCCGACGGCGCGGCCAGGGGCCCGGCTATCTTGATCAACGCCCGCGCCGCCGCCGTCACAGGCATGCGCACCGCCACAGTGGGCAGGCCGGCTGTCACGACATCCGGCACCTCGCGGCGGCGGGGCATGACCAACGTCAGCGGGCCGGGCCAGAAATGGGCGGCTAGCAAGACGGCCGCGTCGGGTATCGAGGCGCACAGGGATCCCAATTCCCACAGATCGGCGATGTGGACGATGAGCGGGTTGTCGGACGGGCGGCCTTTGGCTGCGTAGATGGCGCCCACCGCCGCCGGGTCGAGCGCACGGGCCGCCAGCCCATACACCGTCTCCGTGGGCATGGCGACCAAGCCGCCCGATTTCAGGATTTCCCCGGCATAGGCGACATCCTCCGGGATATCCGCCGACAAGTGGCGCGTGGCGAGAGACTCGGGATTGGGATGGGGACTACTACGCCACCCCATCGCCCGCCGACGTCTGCGCGTTGTCCTCAGCGCACGGCTCACAACAACATGACATCGCCTTCTTCCCTTTTTTCCGCGCCGAAGAACGCAACGCCACGTTGATGCCGCACAGCAACACCGAGATCACCGCCCGCTTGATGTTATTCGTCGTGGATCCCACGCCTTTGCGCGAAATTGTCCTGACCACCGCGCCTTCCTTGTCTTTGACCGTGATGTTGACGTCGAAAAGCCGGATGATCGCCACCCCCGCGTTCACAGCCCATAAGAAGGACATGAAACACCAAAAACGACCCTTTTTCATAGAAAAAACCTCCAAATTGTTATTTTCGTTATTACTAACCACTAACCACTAACCACTACTCACTAACCACTATCCACTACTCACTACTCAATGCCCTCAGTTTCTCCGCCTGGCTGGCCGCCGCGAGCGCGTCCACCAGCTCGTCCAGCGCGCCGGCCATGATGGCATCGATCTTGTACAGGGACAAGCCGATACGGTGGTCCGTCACCCGCCCCTGGGGAAAATTGTAGGTGCGGATGCGCTCGGAACGATCGCCGGTGCCCACCTGGCTCTTGCGATCCGAGGCGATGGCGGCGTCCTGTTTGGCGCGTTCGGCCTCCAACAGCTTGGAGCGCAGGATCTTCATGGCGCGGTCGCGGTTGCGGAACTGGCTACGCTCGTCCTGGCATTCCACCACCACGCCGCTGGGGAGGTGGGTGATGCGGATGGCGCTCTCCGTCTTGTTGATATGCTGGCCGCCCGCGCCGCTCGATCGAAAGGTGTCGACCTGCAGGTCGGCGGGGTTGATGTCCACGTCCACCTCCTCGGCTTCGGGTAGCACGGCCACCGTGACCGTGGAGGTGTGGATGCGCCCGGAGGCCTCGGTATCCGGCACCCGTTGCACCCGGTGGACGCCGCTCTCATACTTGAACCGGGCGTAGGCGCCCGTACCCTCGACCAGGAAGCTGACCTCTTTGATGCCGCCCAGCTCGGTCTCGTTGACGCTCAACACCTCGTACTTCCAACGGCGCGCTTCGGCATACATGGCGTACATGCGCGTGAGGGAGGCGGCGAACAACGCGGCCTCCTCGCCGCCCGCGCCGCCCCGGATCTCCACAATGACACTGCGGTCGTCGTCATCGTCCCGGGGAAGGAGCAGGACGCGCAGCTTGTCGAGCAACGGGCCGCGTTCTCGGTAAGCCTCGTCGTACTCCTCCCGCGCCAGCGCGCGCAACTCGCCGTCGGACTCGTCGCTCAGCAGGTCATTGGCTTCGCGCAGGCGGTCCTCGCACCGCGCGTAAGCCCGATAGCCCTCCACGACGGGGGCGATGTCCTTTTGCTCGCGCAACAATTTGGCCATGCGCGGCGGATCGGCGTACACCGCCGGGTCGCTCAGCAAGGCGTCGATCTCCTCGTATCGGTTGTGGATTTGCTCCAGTTTTTCTATCATCAATTCAGCCATGTCAATACCACCGAAAAATACCCCCAGAATCATACTCCCGAAAAACCGCCGGCCCTAAGGCGCCTCGCCAATATGTCTATCGTATATCCGGCGCAACCCGTCCAGCAGCAACGTTTCGTCAAAGATAGCCTCGCGGCGGGTCTGGCCGCGCAACAGCGGCGACAAGCCGCCGGTCACGACGATGGTGACGGGGCGCCCCAGTTCCGCCTCGATGCGCTCGGCCATCCCGTCGATAAAGGCCGCGCTCCCCAACAACACGCCGGAGCGCATCGAGTCCACCGTGTTGGCGCCGATGACCCTGCACGGCGGCCTGGCCACGATGGGCGGCAACGCGGCTGTATTCTTCGAGAGGGCCTCGATCGACATGCGGATGCCGGCGGCAATGGCGCAACCCAAGAAGGCGCCGTCCGCGTCCAGCACGCTGACCTTGGTGGCCGTCCCAAAGTCGAAAACGGCGGCGGGCATCGGATATTTCGCCACCGCCGCCACCGCCCCGACGAGAAGGTCGGCCCCCAACTGCGTGGGATTGTCGATTTTGATCGTCAAGCCGGTCTCCGTGCCGGCGCCCACCGTCAACGGCGTGAAACCGCATAGGAATTCTATCGCCCGGCAGACGCTATGCCCCGCCGAGGGCACCACGGAGCTGATGGCGGCGCCCGCAATGTCCTTGGGGGCGTACCCATACAACGACAATATATTGCGAAAAGCTACCGCGTATTGGTCCCGCGTGTGGTCAGGCTCCGTCGCCATGCGCGAAACAAAAACCAAATCACCGCCCCGGTACAACCCCATCGTAACCTGGGTGTTGCCAATATCCGCCACAAAGAGCATACACGGCCCCCCCTTCAAATCCGTTTTACGACTTCTTCAAGTCGTAAAACATCCGGTTTCAGATGGAGATTGCACTCCACCTGAAGTTATTCCGCCTAAAGAGGCGGGGGTCTTAACCCAGCTTGCCTTCGGCAAG
>WRCJ01000084.1 GCA_009784085.1 Oscillospiraceae bacterium
CTCCTGCCCCTCAACGCCCTATGCGCCGCCGACACAGTCCTGGTGCCGGTGCAGTGCGAGTATTACTCCCTGGAGGGCTTGTCCGACTTGATGTACACGATACGCGCCGTGCGCGCCAAGCTCAACCCAAAGCTCGATCTGGAGGGCGTGCTGTTGACCATGTTTGACGGGCGCACCAATCTTTCCGGCCAAGTGGCCGCCGAGATCAAACGCTTTTTCCCCGGCAAGCTGTATGCCACAGCCATCCCCCGCAATGTCAGATTGTCCGAAGCCCCCAGCCACGGCATGCCGGTGCAGTACTACGACCGCAATTCCCGAGGCGCGGCGGCGTACACGGCGTTGGCATGGGAAGTGATCCGGAAAAATAGTAACGAATAGTAGCGATAAAGAATAGCGTGTTGGGAGGCCTCCGATTATGCTCGACATCAAACGCATCCGCGAAGACCCGGACGAGGTCATAAACCGCCTGTCCCTGCGCAACCAAGATTATTCCGCCGAGATCCGGCAAATCGCCGCGTTGGATGCGTCGCGCCGCGCAACCATCGTGAAGGCGGAGGCCCTCAAGGCCGAACAGAACGCCGCCTCCAAGCAAATCCCCCAGCTTAAAAAGGCCGGCGGGGATGTGTCGGCTATCTTGGCGCGGATGAAAGAGATATCCGCGGAGACCGGCGCGTTGGACGCCTCACTGCGCGCGTCCGGGGAACGCCTGAACGCGCTGTTGCTATCCATCCCCAACATGCCCTGCGCGGATACGCCGCCGGGCGCCGATGCGGAGGCCAACCCCGAGGTGCGCCGATGCGGGCTGCCGCCTGACTTCCCTTTTGACCCCCTGCCCCATTGGGAACTGGGCGAGGCGTTGGGAATCCTGGATCCCGCCGCCGCCGCCAAGACCACCGGCGCGCGCTTCCACTTCTACCGAGGGCTGGGTGCGCGGCTGGAACGCGCCATCGTCAATTTCTTCCTGGACACCCACACGGGACGGGGTTACACCGAACTCTTCCCGCCCTTCATCGTCAACCGGGCGGCCATGATGGGCACCGGACAGCTTCCCAAATTTGAGGAAGACGCTTTCAAGCTTTCCGACACGGATTACTTCCTGATTCCCACCGCAGAAGTGCCTGTTACCAATATGCATCGTGACGAAATCTTGCAAGAGGAACGTTTGCCGCTGCACTATTGCGCCTATTCGGCTTGCTTCCGCGCCGAGGCGGGCAGCGCCGGACGGGATACCCGCGGACTCATCCGCCAGCATCAATTCAACAAGGTGGAGCTGGTTAAGTTTACGACGCCTGAGAAATCGTATGCCGATCTGGAAACGCTGACCCGCGACGCCGAGGAGGTCTTATCGCGCCTGGGGCTTCCCTATCGCGTCGTGCGGCTGTGCGGCGGCGATTTGGGTTTTTGCTCCGCGATGACGTACGACATCGAAGTGTGGATGCCTTCCTACGGGCGTTACGTGGAGATATCCTCCTGCTCGAACTTCGAGGACTATCAAGCCAGGCGGGCAGGCATACGATACCGAGGGGCGGGCGGGAAGCCGCGGCTTGCCCACACCCTCAACGGTTCCGGCGTAGCCATAGGCCGCACGACGGCGGCTATCCTGGAAAACTTTCAAAGGGCGGACAAAAGCGTAGCAATCCCCGAAGCCCTGCGTGGGTACATGGGCGTCGGGGAATTGACGATCGGCTAGGGGCGGCCGACCAGGGACGCCCAAGGAGCGGCCAAGGGCGACCAGGGAGCGGATAGGGTCGGCCAGAAGGGCGGCAACCCGCCGCCCGCGCTAAGTGGAATATGGAAAAATGTACGCTGCAATCACGTTTTATACAACTGTTGCTTGAAAAAAACGAGCATCTCAATCTGACCGCCGTCCGCGCGCATGACGAGGCCTATTTGCGGCATGTTGAGGATGCTTTGGCCGTGTATGGCTTGTTCGACTTTTCGGGGAAGAGCCTCATCGATGTGGGCAGTGGCGGCGGTTTGCCCGGCATTCCGTTGCGCCTGCAGGATCCGACCATACGCCTGACACTGCTCGACGCCACTGCCAAAAAGGTGGCGTTTCTCCAATCCGTTTGCGAAGAATTGGGCCTTGGCGATGTCGCCTGCATCGCGGCCCGCGCCGAGGAGCAGGCGCGCCTGCCCGGTTTTCGGGAAGCCTTCGACGTAGCCATCGCACGCGGGCTCGCGTATATGCCGGTACTGTGCGAGCTATGCCTGCCCTTTGTCAAGCTGGGCGGGTTTTTTTTGGCGATGAAAGGAGCGGAAGCCAGCCAGGAGATCGAGGCGGCCCAAGATGCCCAAGGCACCATGGGCGCCATGGGCGGCATAGGCACCTTGGGCATCATGGACACCTTGGGCGGCAAAATGCGCCATGTGCTGCCTTACCCCTTGGGCGACAGGCAGCACACGCTTGTGGTCGTGGAAAAGGTGGCGCACACGCCGCCAAGTTATCCCCGGAAATGGGCGGCCATCACGAGGAGCAAGCGCCTACACCTATAAATCATACCTTTAAATGGTATTCCTGCAACGAGTAAAGCCTCTCGCCCGCGCTGCCCTTCTTTTCGGAAATCCCTTTGCCCGCGGCCAACGCCGCCGTCAGGGTCGTGATATAGGGGATGTTGTATCGGATCGCCGACTTCCTGATGTAGGAATCGTCATCCGTGCTTCGCTTGCTACTGCTAGGCGTGTTGATAATGAGATCCAGCTGGTGGTTCTTGATGGCATCCGTAATGTTCGGGCGCCCTTCGAACTGCTTGTTGATCACCTCGACGCGCACGCCATGCCCGCTCAAATACGCATGCGTCCCCCTTGTGGCGAACACACGGAATCCTAAAGACTCGAACTGTTTCGCCACCTCCAGCGAATCTTCCCGATCCTTCTCGGCCACGGAAATCAAGACAGACCCAGACAGCGGCAGTATCGTCTTACTGCTTTCGAGGGCTTTGTAGAACGCGAGGCCAAATGTCTCCGACAGCCCCAGGACCTCGCCGGTGGATTTCATTTCGGGGCACAGCACCGGATCGACCTCCGGGAACATATTGAATGGGAATACCGCTTCTTTCACGCCGTAATAGGGGATTTTCGGCTCTTTCAACGCCCCAAGATCGACGACTTCCCCGGTATGCCGCTCCATGATAAGCTTGGTCGCGAGGTTGGCCATGTTCAGGTTGCACACCTTGGAAACCAGCGGCACCGTCCTCGACGCGCGCGGATTGGCCTCCAACACATAAATCTTGCCATGGTGTATCGCGTATTGGATGTTCATCAGCCCCACGACGCCCAGCTCGCCGGCTATTTTGCGCGTGTATTCGTGGATGATATCGATCTGCTCCCGCGTGATATTGACCGTCGGGATCACACATGCCGAATCCCCGGAATGCACGCCGGCGTACTCGATATGCTCCATGATGGCCGGCACGAAGGCATGACGCCCGTCGGCCAAGGCATCCGCTTCGCATTCGATGGCATTGTCCAAGAATCGATCGATCAAGATCGGCGCTTCCTCGCTGATGTACTGGGTATTGTTTTCGATATATTTCCTGAGTTGCTCCTTGTCGAAGACAATCTCCATCGCCCTGCCGCCCAACACATACGACGGCCTGACCATGACCGGGTACCCTATGTCTTCCGCTATCTTGGACGCTTCGTTATAATTGGAAGCCATGCCGGACTCCGGCATCGGGATGTCCATCTGCTCCATCATCTTCTTGAACAGGTTCCTATCCTCGGCCAGCGCGATGACCTCCGGCGTTGTTCCCAAAATTGGGACGCCCGCCTTTTTCAGTTCCATCGCGATATTGAGCGGCGTTTGCCCCCCAAACTGCACAATGACGCCGACGGGCTCCTCGTGCTGGCAAATAGACAGCACATCTTCCACGGTCAACGGCTCGAAGTACAGCTTGTCCGACGTGTCGTAATCCGTGGAGACGGTCTCCGGGTTGCAGTTGACCATAATCGTCTCGAAACCCATCTCCCGGAACGCAAAGGCGGTGTGGACGCAGCAATAGTCGAACTCAATGCCTTGCCCGATGCGGTTTGGCCCGCCCCCCAAAATAACGACCTTCTCCCGCTTGCTCCCTTCCGGTTTGGCGGGGACCCCGCGTTTCTCCCGGGACGCCTTCAACTCCCCGCGCAGCTTGCCCAACCCGTTGTATGTCGAGTAAAAATACTCGGCGTCGGCGCCGCTGACCGGCACCACATCCCATTCCTCCCTAATGTTCAGGATTTTCCTGTGCAACCGAATGTATTCCTCCGGCACCTCCAGCAAGCGGGCGAGATATTTGTCGGCAAACCCGTCTCTTTTCGCCTTGATGAGGAGCGCGTCGGGCAGGACCCGCTTCTTGTATGTCAATATCTCTGTTTCCAGCGCGACCAGCTCTTCCATCTGTTCCAAGAAATACGTCTTGATCTTCGTGATATCGTGGATCCGATCGATGCCGACCCCCTTGCGTATCGCCTCATAGATGGCGAAATACCGCTCGCTGTTCGGAATCGCGATGTTGTGTATGAGCGCGTCCACGCCCAGCTCATGGAAGTTTTTCGCGAAGCCCAAGCCGCTCCTGCCGATTTCCAGCGATCGGATGGCCTTTTGAAAGGCCTCCTTGAACGTGCGCCCGATGCTCATCACTTCCCCCACCGCGCGCATCTGCGTGCCGAGCTTGTCCTCGATGCCGGAGAACTTCTCGAAGGCCCACCGGGCAAACTTCAAGACAATATAATCCCCATACGGCGCGTAGCTCTCCATCGTGCCCCCGCGCCAATAGGGGATTTCGTCCAGCGTCAAGCCCGCCGCCAGAAGCGCGGAGACGTACGCGATGGGAAACCCGGTGGCTTTGCTGGCCAACGCCGACGACCGGGACGTCCTCGGGTTGATTTCGATAATCACGATTCTGTCCGTTACCGGATCGTGGGCGAATTGTACGTTGGTCCCCCCGATCACGCCAATTTCCGAAACGATACTAAAGGCAATGCTTTTCAGCTTTTCTTGCAGGCCCTCCCCTATCGTCAGCATGGGCGCCGAGCAGAAGGAGTCGCCGGTATGGACGCCCATCGGATCGATATTCTCGATCATGCAAATCGCGATCATTTGATTCTTGGCGTCCCTGACGACTTCGACTTCCAGCTCCTCCCATCCCTGCACGCTCTCTTCGACCAAGACCTGCCCAATCATGGACGCCTGCAAGCCGCGGCTGACGACCGTCGTGAGTTCCTCTTTGTTGTAGACCAGCCCGCCCCCGGTGCCCCCCATCGTGTAGGCGGGGCGAATCACAACCGGGTACCCGAGCAGGTCGGCGACCTCCGCCGCCTGTTCCACGGTCAGGGCCTCGAAGCTCCGGGGCATCTCCACCTTGAGTTTGTCCATCGTTTTCTTGAACTCGATGCGATCTTCCCCCCGCTCGATCGCGTCTAGCCGGACGCCGATGATCTTCACATCGTATTGATCCAAGATCCCCGTCTTGTGCAGCTGCAAGCTCAGGTTCAACCCGGATTGCCCCCCCAAATTGGGCAGTAGCGCGTCTGGCCTCTCCTTCTCGATGATTTCGGAAAGCCTCTTTACGTTCAACGGCTCAATGTATGTCTTATCCGCAACGACGGGATCCGTCATAATGGTGGCCGGGTTGGAATTGACCAATATGATTTTATACCCCAAGCTCCTGAGCGCTTTACAGGCTTGCGTCCCCGAGTAGTCGAACTCGCAGGCCTGGCCGATGATGATGGGGCCTGAGCCAATGATCATGATCGTGTTGATGTCTGTCCTTTTGGGCATGTCCACACCTCCTTCATATACTGGCAATGAATGCTCTGATACAGTATACGCTATACGGCTGGAAAAAGCAAGCCTGTGTGTCGTAAACGTTAGGCGTCCCTCAGCAAGGGTAAGTTGACAAGTTAAGCGCAACCGGGGCGGGGGCGTGGGGATGCATTAAGTCGTGCAAACTGAAGAGTATTGAGAAGATGCAGTTAGTCTTTCCGAACGGAAAGACCC
>WRCJ01000085.1 GCA_009784085.1 Oscillospiraceae bacterium
CCGCTTGACCCCCCGCCTGACCCCCCGCCGGCTCCCCCGCGCGGCACATCCGGGACACGGTCTGGCCCATGCGGCCGTTGCAGCCCAGGAGCAATATCCTGCATGTCATAGCAGGCCCACCTCCGCCATAGCCGCCCGGAGGCGATCCAGGTTCTTCGGCGCCATGTCGCACAGCGGCATGCGCAACAGGCCACAGTCGCGGCCCATCAGGCCCATGGCGGTCTTGACGGGGATGGGGTTGACCTCGCAGAACAAGGAATCGATCAATTCTTGGTACTTGATTTGCAGGCCGGCGCTCTCCCCGATCTTGCCCTCCCGCCACAGGCGGCAAATCGCGGCCGATTCCCGGGGGATGACGTTGGCCATCGTGGAGATGACCCCCCGTCCGCCCATGGCCAGGATGGGCACGATCTCGCTGTCGTTGCCCGACCACAGGTTCAAATCGTCCCCGCAGAGGAATCGGGTGCGGGCTATCAGCGAAAAGTCACCGGAAGCCTCCTTGACGCCGTTGATCCTCGGGTGGCGGGACAATTCACGGTAGGTTTCGGCCGTGAAGCTCATGCTGGTACGCGAAGGCACGTTGTACAGGATGATGGGGATGCTCACCCGGTCGGCCAAATAGGTGTAGTGCCGAATAAGGCCGGCTTGGGTGGTCTTGTTGTAGTAGGGCGTCACCAGCAACAGCGCGTCGGCGCCGGCCTTCTCCGCCTCTTGGGACATGAGCAGCGCATCGGCGGTGTCGTTGGAGCCGGCGCCCGCGATAACCGGCACGCGGCCGGCTACCTTTTTGATGGCAAACTCGACGACTTCCAGATGCTCGGGGATGGACTGGGTGGAAGATTCGCCGGTCGTGCCGCAGATGACCAGGGCATCCGACCCGCAGTCAATCTGCCAGTCAATAAGCTCGCCCAAGCGGGCATAGTCGACGCCGCTCTCTGTAAATGGCGTGACAATGGCCACAGCCGATCCGGTAAACACAGGGTCCTTCATGTTGTCTCGCTCCTCTCCTAATTTTGTTTGTTTTTGTTTAAGAAAATCCCGGCCCCTACGTGATAAGCCCTTCCGCGCATAGCAGCTCGGCCATGAGAACCGCGCCGCCGGCCGCGCCGCGCAGGGTGTTGTGGGACAGGCAGATGAACTTGATATCGTATTGGCTGTCCGGGCGCAGGCGGCCCAGCGCGACGCCCATGCCATTTTCCAAATCCCGATCTAGGCGGGTCTGCGGGCGGTTTTCCTCCTCGAAGTAGCGCAAGAATTGGCGCGGCGCAGAGGGCAGGTTCAATTCCTGCGGACGCCCTTGGAAGGCTGCCCAGCGGGCTTTGATTTCGTCCAGGGACGGGGCTTTGGCAAACCGTGCGAAGACGCAGGCCAGATGGCCGTCGGTGACCGGCACGCGGATGCACTGGGAGGTGATGCGTGGCGCCGCCGCATCGGCGATGGCGCCGTTTTCCACGCGGCCCCAGACCTTGAGCGGTTCCAGGTCGGACTTTTGCTCCTCCCCGGCGATAAAGGGGATGACGTTGTCGACCATTTCGGGCCAGGTTGCAAAGGTCTTGCCCGCGCCCGAGATGGCCTGATAGG
Organism: Oscillospiraceae bacterium; assembly: GCA_009784085.1. Lineage (GTDB taxonomy): Bacteria > Bacillota > Clostridia > Oscillospirales > UBA929 > JAIRTA01. The sequence continues at coordinate 1,582 of WRCJ01000085.1, forward strand.
TGCAGGCCAGCACCTCCGTGGGCGTGTAATCCATCAGGGGATGGATGGCCGGTACATAACTTTGTATCGAGCAGTTGGACTTGACCGCGATAAACCCCCGGGATGTGCCCAACCGTTTTCGCTGGGCTGGGATGACCTCCACGTGCTCGGGATTGAGTTCGGGGATGATCATGGGGACGTCCGGCGTCGCCCTGTGAGCCGAGTTGTTGGAGACGACGGGGCATTCGGCCCTGGCGTAGGCTTCCTCCAGCGCGCGGATCTCATCCTTTTTCATATCCACGGCGCAAAAGACAAAGTCCACGTTCCCGACGATCTTTTCCCTATCGACCGATGCGTCAAATACCGGAAGCGCGGCGGTGGCGCCCGCCAGGGGGGATGACAGCTTCCAGCGGCCGGACACCGCCTCGCCGTAAGACTTTCCCGCGCTGCGCGCGCTAGCCGCCATCAGCGACAGTTCAAACCAGGGATGGTTTTCCAGCAGGGCGGCAAACCTCTGCCCCACCATGCCGGTGCCGCCCAAGACGCCCACCTTGTACTTTTTCATCTCAGTCACTCCAAACGTATAAATTTAATAGATACCAAACGTATAAAATATTAAATAACTATGAAACAGAGAAAAGCCGGTTGAAAAACCGGCTGGCTTTGTATATAATGGGCGACAGACAAGCCTCGCGCAGTACGCATAGACCACCCTCGCACAGTAACACACAAACCAGATAGCTCTCCATCCTATTGGGGACAAGCTCTCAGACCTTTTGGGACGACAGTCGGCGGGCTGTTTGCCCGACGCCCAGGGCCAGATCCCCCCTCACAAGGGATCCCCTTCGGCGGCTTGCCCTTTGACGGCGGGATCATGGGGCAGTGGGACCCTCTCCCGCGCTACTGATGCAGTCCGCGCCTCTATCCTTTGCGTGCTGTGATTGATTGTCTCTCCATTTTAGCACATCCGAAATATGCGTGTCAAGGGGGAAAACGCCGAAGGATCGCGAAATTATTCCACCATGACTATTCCACCGGATTGTTCCACCATGACTATTCCACCGATACCATGCTATCGCACTATCAACTGACAACTATCAACTATCAACGCCGATGCGTTGTGAAGGAGGTTCCCGTATGAAACGGCGCGTAAGGTTTTTCCCGCTCGCCCTCGCCCTGGCCCTGGCTTTCGCTCTCCTGGTTTTCGCCAGCCCGCCCGCCACGCCGGCGTTGGCGGCCACCGATCCCAACCCGACGTTGCGGATTGGCCTGGCTTACGACAGTGCCGCGCTACCGGCGGCCAGCCTACAAAATTACAGCGGCAGGGGTTCGGGATATCGGTTGGGCTATCTGGACGCCAGCCGCCAGTTTGTCGAGTTGGGCCGCCTGGAGGCGCAAAAGATCACGATGCTGAAGAACCGCAACATGTACCTTAAAAACGGCGAGTACACCGAAACCAACTCGACGGGGGCCGTGACGGTGGGTTGCTTCCATATTGACACAAACGTAACATACAGCACTTTCGCCGCGGCGAAAAGCAGGGCCGACACCCTGCGCGGGAATGGGTTGAAGGCGTTCCCCGTTTACAGCGGCGGGACATATCGCGTGCGGATCGGCGCCTACGCCTCCTCGTCCGCCGCCGCCGCCGCCATCCCGGCCACCGGGCTATCCGGCGCCACAGCGTTGTCGGGCAGCGCTTATTGCGTCTCGGTCGTGACCACCGACAACGGGGACATTGTCTTCCAGTTCGACGGCGGGGAGAGCCGCTGGCTGGCTGTCTGGCCCTCCCGGGGGGAGGCCTCAGACCCTGTCACATGGTTCAAGGGGAACAGCTATCGCGGCGGATTCGAATACCGCCGCATGACAGGCAACAACATGACGGTGACCAACTGGGTGAAACTCCAGGACTATCTCAAGGGCGTCGTCCCCTATGAGATGATAAACTCCTGGCACATCGAAGCGCTCAAGGCCCAGGCATTGTGCGCCAAATCCTTTGCCTTGACCAACTTGAACAAGCACCGTTCCTCGGGCTTTGAACTATGCAACACCACCAATTGCCAGGTCTACCGCGGTCTCGGGTGGGCCAACGCCAATACCGACCGCGCGGTGGATGAGACCTACGGTTTGTTTGTTTACTACAACAACGCCGTGGCCCAGACCGTATACCATGACTCGGACGGCGGTTCCACCGAGAGCGCGCGCAACGTCTGGGGCAGTGAGATCCCCTATTTGCAGGCCGTGACCGATATCTATGAGACCCACAACAGTGCCTGGAAAACCACCTTTACCAACAATGATGTGGCGCAAATCCTAAAAGAGAAGGGCGTCTCGATCGGCACCGTGGCGGGCGTCTATGTCGATGCGTTTACGCCGGCGGGCAACGTCTACCGGCTGGTGATTGTGGACACCCTGGGCAAGAGATATGTCTATGAAGGGTCAAACGCCCGCACCATCCTCAATTCCCCCTCCCGGGGCCTATACGTGCGCAGCCAGCGGTTCACGGTCACGGGCGGCGGTAGCGGCAGTAGCGGCGGCGGCGCCGGTTCCCAGACGCTCTACGTAGCCTCCGCGTCGGGGACGTCCAGCGTAAGCTCCGCCTCCGGCTTGTATGCCATCACCGGCAAGGGCACCGCTGTTCTGGACGTCCCCTTGGGCGACCTGTGGATGATCTCCAAGAACGGCGTGAGCGCGCTCCCCGCCGCCACCGGCACTCCCCCCCCCTCCACGCCCGGCGTCTATGTGTTCTCCGGCACAGGCAACGGCCACAACGTAGGCATGAGCCAATACGGCGCGCGCGCGATGGCCGATCGGGGCTTCAAGGCGGCGGACATCATCAATTTCTACTATACCGGCGTGCGCATCGGGAATTGACAGGGAAATACTATATTTATTTGGTTAATACGGGCGAATGTGGTTTTCTTCATGAAAACGTGATATACTTGTAGGCGCGCAACGCGCAAAGGGCAACACAACGCAACGCAACGTAACGTAACGCGTAACGCGCATAGGGCTATGTAGGCGTAAAATGGGCTGTGATGGGAGGGACCCACTGTGAAAGATATTCCGAAACTATTCGGCAGCATGGTTTTCAACGATGCCACCATGCAGGCGCGGCTTCCCCGGGAGATCTACCAAGCCGTAAAGAAAACCATGTCGCAGGGGACGCATTTGGAACATGACGTGGCCAACGTGGTGGCCAACACGATGAAAGAATGGGCGACCGAGAAGGGCGCGACCCATTTCACGCACTGGTTCCAGCCCATGACCGGCTTCACCGCCGAAAAACATGACAGCTTTATCTCGTCCACCGGCGATGGCCGCGTCATCATGGAGTTTTCCGGCAAGGAACTCGTCCGGGGCGAGCCGGATGCCTCCAGCCTCCCCAGCGGGGGCCTGCGCGCCACCTTCGAGGCGAGGGGGTACACGGTGTGGGATATCACATCTTACGCCTTTATCAAGGACGGCGCCCTGTGTATCCCCACCGCGTTTTGCTCGTACAGCGGCGAGGCATTGGACAAGAAGACCCCTCTGCTGCGATCCATGGAGGCGCTGGACCGCCAAGCGTTGCGCATCCTGCGGCTCTTCGGGAACACGGACGTCAAGCGGGTGTTTTCCATGGCGGGGCCGGAGCAGGAGTACTTTTTGGTGGACAAAGACGTGTATCAGAAACGGCCTGATCTCATCTACACCGGACGAACGCTCATCGGCGCCCGCCCGCCCAAAGGGCAGGAGCTGGACGACCACTATTTCGGCACGCTCAAGCCGAGGGTGTCCGCCTATATGAAGGATTTGGAGGAGGAGCTCTGGAAGCTGGGCGTCCTGGCCAAAACAAAGCACAACGAAACGGCCCCCGCCCAACATGAACTGGCGCCCATCTATGAGACGACCAGCCTGGCCACAGACCACAACCAGCTGACCATGGAATTGCTCAAAACCACGGCCCACCGCCACGGCCTGGTCTGCCTGCTCCACGAGAAGCCTTTTGCCGGCGTCAACGGCAGCGGCAAACACAACAACTGGTCCCTATGTACCGACGCAGGCGCCAATCTGCTGGAACCGGGGGAAACACCCTATGAAAACGCGCAGTTCCTGCTGTTTCTGGTGGCCGTCGTCAAGGCGGTGGACTGCTATCAGGATCTGCTCAGGGTTTCGGTGGCTAGCGCCGGGAACGATCACAGGCTGGGTTCCCACGAAGCGCCGCCCGCCATCGTGTCCATGTTCTTGGGCGACGAACTGACGGAAATCCTCGAAGCCTTGGAATCGGGCGCGGATTACCATAACAAGGAAAAATCTCAAATGGAAATCGGCGTGAACGTACTGCCCCATTTCCCCAAAGATTCCACCGACCGCAACCGCACCTCCCCCCTCGCCTTCACCGGCAACAAGTTTGAGTTGCGCATGTTGGGCGCGGC
>WRCJ01000086.1 GCA_009784085.1 Oscillospiraceae bacterium
AGTTTGGGCACGCTCATGGCGCCCGGCGGCGTGCTCTTATATCTGGATGAGATTCAATACTTCAATAAAAAACAGCAGCAATCGCTACTGGAATTCATCGAGAACGGATCGATCACGTTGATCGCGTCCACCACCGAAAACCCGTATTTCTATGTATACAACGCCATCCTCAGCCGTAGCACCGTATTTGAGTTCAAGCCCTTGGGCGCCGCAGACTTGCGGCAGGCCCTGGACAGGGCGCTCCTCCTGCTCGGCGGGGAGATGGGGCGGCGCGTGCGTTGCCCGGACGATGTGGCCGACTACCTGTGCCAAACCGCCGGCGGGGACGCCAGGCGGCTGATTGGGGCGGCGGAACTGCTGGCGCATGCATCGCCCTGCCCGCCCGAGGGCGAAATCGTGCTGTCCCTGTCCGACGCCGAGATCGCCGCGTCGCGGGCGGCGGTGCGCTACGATAGGGAGGGCGACGCCCACTACGATATCCTGTCGGCGTTCCAAAAATCCATCCGGGGCTCGGACCCCGACGCGGCGGTGCACTATCTAGCCCGCCTGCTCGCGGCGGGCGACATGGCGTCGGCCAGCCGCCGGTTGCTGGTCATGGCCGCCGAGGACGTGGGGCTGGCCTACCCCCAAGCCATCGCCATCGTCAAGGCCTGCGTGGACGCAGCGTACATGCTGGGGCTTCCCGAGGCGCAGTTGCCGCTGGCCCAAGCCGCCGTCCTGCTGGCTACCGCGCCCAAGTCCAACTCGTCGGCCGCGGCTATCTGGGCCGCCATGGCCGACTTGCGCAACGGGAAGGCCGGCGACGTGCCGGCCCATTTACAGGACAACCATTATGAGGGCGCTAGAAAGCTCGGCCGGGGCAACGCCTACAAGTACCCCCACGACTTCCCGGGCCATTATGTGGCGCAACAATACCTACCCGACGAAATACAAAACGCCGCATACTACCGATATGGCGACAACAAAACGGAGCAGGCGGCCCTGCGCTATTGGGAGGCAGTCAAAAAGACCCTTTAGCCCTTTATCCCACTGGTTTCAGCAGGGACAAGAGCATCGCGTACCCTTTTTGTTTGGCGTCTAGATCCATCTTGAACGATGAGATGTTGAGTACCGCCACGGCAAAACAGAAATTCTTCACGAGGCGGATAAATGTAGGGATGTCCATTGCCTCCACCCTGCCCAACGCAATCAACTTATTGAGAAGCGGTAGCAGCGTATTCTCGATGGGGCAAAACAAGGCTTCTTCGATCAGCTTGGCGCTGTCGGTGCTGAAGGAAAAATCGTGCATGGCAATCAGGAGGATCTTGTCATACAACTCCTGATCGTCGGGTTCCATGCGACGAATCATCAGCTTCGACAGTTCTTGGAGCGTGGCGTTTTCCGCCATGTGGAGAAGCTCGTCCACATCGGGTTCTACCTTTTTATGCAACGCCACACAGTGGTGATAGATGCTGTCTCGAAGCTCCTTCTTGGACGCATAGCATTCATAAATCGACGCAACCTCAACATCCATAGCCATCGCTATATCCTGAAGGGATACGCTTTCATACCCAAATTCAGAGAATAAATCGACGGCATAGTAGAATATTCGTTCTTTGAGTGAAAAAAACACCATTTTTTTAATGGCTTTCATCATTCTACATCCCCTCCAATTCCTCTGTAGTTAGTATATATCAAGTTGTTCCTATTTGTCAATAGGATATTTTAGTATATTATAAGGGGAACCCCCCTAGCCCCCCAGATCCCTGGGGGGAAGCCCCCGTCAGCTCCCCACCGAGGGGCGCGGCAACCATCCCGACACCCTTTCCAGGATGCCCTGCATGTGGCTGATGGCCACGCCGTAGTTGGTCATGGGCACGCCCGCCTGACGCGCCTCCCGCTCCCGGAAGCGCATTTCGCGGCCATTTAGCATACAGCCCCCGCAATGCACGACCACCGCGTAGCGGCCAAGCTCCCGGGGGAAACTGCTCCCCGAACAAAACGCAAAGTCAGGCGCGGCGCCGGCATGGGCGCGAATCCACCGGGGTAGCTTGACCGTGCCGATGTCGTCGCATTGCCGGTGATGGGCGCAGCCCTCGGCTATCAAGACCCGATCGCCGTCGGCCAGCGCGTCCAAAGCTTTCGCGCCCGCCGCCGCGCCCTCCAAAACGCCCTTGTACCGCGCCATGAGAATGGAAAACGAGGTCAGCGGAACGTCTTCCGGCGTGGCGGCGGAGACTTGGGCAAACACCTGGCTGTCGGTGATCACGATGGCCGGGGGCTTTGCCATGCCCCGCAACGCATCGGCATACCCGGTGTCCCTGGTCGCCACAGCCACCGCGCCGGCTTCCAGGAGATCCCGGATCACCTGCTGCTGTGGCAGGATCAGGCGGCCGCGGGGCGCCGCTTTGTCGAGGGGGACCACCAGCACCGCCATATCCCCCGGCGCTACCAAGTCCCCGACCAGCCGGTGCCTTGTCTCCTCGCCGGCGCCGATCTCCGCTATTTTTTCCTTCAGCCTGTCGATATTCTCCCCCGTGGCGGCGCTGACATGAAAACCGTCCGCAAGGCGTATCTCTGTCAAATCCATTTTGTTGCGCACGACTAAAAAGGGCACTTGCATCTCGCGAAACAACGCCAACAACGCGCGATCCTCGTCTTCGAGCGCACGGCCCGCTTCCGCCACTAGAATCGCCACATCTGTCCGGCGCAACGCCTCCCGGGTCTTTTGCACCCTCAGGCCGCCCAGCGCGCCGGCGTCGTCAATGCCGGGGGTATCGATCATCACGACAGGGCCGATGGGCAGCAACTCCATCGCCTTGCTCACCGGATCGGTCGTCGTCCCCTTGACCGGGGACACCACCGCCAAGTCCTGCCCCGTGATGGCGTTGAGTAAACTGGACTTCCCGGTGTTGCGGCGGCCGAACAGGCCGATATGCACCCGTTCCCCCTTTGGCGTATCGTTCATATCCTAAAATCACGGCTTCCTTCCCTAATGCGCGTGAGGTAGCCCGCTACCAGGCTGCGCACTTTTTCGCTCGGCACATGGGATAGCTCCCGCTTGATAAGATCTTCGCCCAACGCCCGGGTCCCCGGCGCCGCATAGTCCATGAGGTATTCCTGCAAGGTCATCAGCGCGTTGGGATGGCAGCAGTTTTGGATCTGCCCGCTCTTGCAGAGCGACATGAAACGATCCCCGGTGCGCCCCTCCCGATAGCAGGCGGTGCAAAAGCTGGGGATGTGGCCGGTTTCCATGAGCCAGCGCACCACCTCGTCCAGCGTCCGGTTGTCCACCGTGTCGAACTGCCTCGTATTCTCCGGCTGTGGCTGCCGGTAGCCGCCCACGCTGGTGCGGGAACCGCCGCTGATTTGGGAAACGCCGGCCGCCAACGCCATTTCCCGGCTGGCCTTGCTCTCCCTGGTGGAGATGATGATGCCGGTATAGGGGGCGCTGATCCGGATGCACGCGACGATTTTGCGAAAAGTCCGATCGTCGATCCCGCCCCCGAACGCCTCGGGGTCGATGCCTTCCGCCGCCCTGACCCGGGGCGCGCTGACCGTATGTGGCCCCACGCCAAACACGGCCTCCAGATGCTCCGCGTGCATCATCAGCGCGGTGAACTCGTACAGATAATTCGTCAGCCCGAACAGGACGCCGATGCCCACATCGTCAATCCCGCCCCGCATGGCTCTGTCCATGGCCTCGGTGTGCCAGGCGTAATCGCCCTTGGGTCCGGCGGGGTGCAATCTTTGATAGCTTTCTTTGTGATAGGTCTCTTGGAAGAGGATGTAGGTCCCGATGCCGGCGTCGCACAGCATCCGGTACTCCTCCACCGTGGTCGCCGCGATATTCACGTTGACCCGCCGGATGGCGCCGTTTTTATGCTTGATCTTGTAAATCGTCTCGATGGATTTCAACACATAGTCGATGGGATTGTTGACAGGGTCTTCGCCGGTCTCCAGCGCCAGTCGCTTATGCCCCATGTCTTGCAAGGCGGTTACCTCCCGCGCGATTTCCCCCTGTGTCAGCTTGACGCGCGGCATGCGCTTGTTCTGCGCGTGGTAGGGGCAGTAGGCGCAATGGTTCACGCAATAGTTGGATAGGTACAGCGGCGCGAAAAGCACAATCCGGTTGCCGTAGAACTCCTGCTTGATACGCTGGGCTATGGCCAAGATCTCCTCGTCGCGCCCGCTGTACAGGAGGAGTAACGCCTCCCGGTGGGGAAGCCCTTGGCACGCGGCGGCTTTTTTGAGTATCGCGTCCAGCAGCGCATCGTTTGCCCGGTTCTCCCGCGCCCACTGCAGGGAGTCGACAATCTCCCCGTGGTGGATGAACTCTTCCGCTTGGCTTGATTTCATGCGATACATATCGGATCCCCCCTCGATACGGTCAGTTCATATCCTATGGCCTTCATGCGCCGGTCCATGTTCTCCACGCATTCCGCCGCCGCCTCGCCGTCGCTGATTTTATGATCATAGAGCCGGTACTTTTGGCGCATGTCCCCAGGCGTCAGATTGGGCATGACGACGTTCGCGCCCGCCAGCACCCCCAGCTCCCGCCCGTTGGGATGCAGCGTCCCCAGTGCCGTGGTGGCGGGGATCAGCAAGTCTGGCCGCATGAGGCGCAATATGGCCAAAAGGTTCAGCGTCAAGCGGAGATCGCCCGCCGGTTCCTGGGCGAATACGGTATCGCTGTGCGGGAGGAACGGGCCGATGCCTACCATTTGCGGCCGCAACCCGTGGATAAACAGCAGATCGTCCACCAGGTAGCTTACCGTCTGCCCGGGCGACCCGACCATGAAGCCGCATCCCACCTGGTACCCAATCTGTTTGAGATGCCCCAGGCAAGCTTTCCGGTTTTGTAGCGACATGCCGCGCGGGTGCAACCGTTGGTAATGGGCCGCGTGGGCGGTTTCATGCCGCAGGAGGTAACGGTCGGCGCCGGCGCCGAAGAGCCTCTGGTAACTCGCAAAGCTACGTTCCCCCAGAGAGAGCGTAATGGCGCAGTCCGGGTAGGTTTGCCGGATTTCCGCCACGATCGGGGCCAGGATCTCGTCGGTAAAGTATGGATCCTCGCCACCTTGCAGCACAAAGGTCCGAAAACCCGCGCGGTAGCCCGTTTGGCAACAGTCCAGGATCTGCGCGAGGCCCATGCGGAAGCGTTTGGCCCGGGCGTTGCCAACCCGCAAGCCGCAATAATAGCAGTTGTTTTTGCAATAGTTGGTAAACTCAATGAGCCCCCGCATGAACACCTGCTTGCCGTACGCCCCCTGCCGGGCCTCCCGCGCCCGCGCGAACAGATAATCGTCATCGCAACCCATGAGGGCTTTGAATTCTTCCCGGCCCAAGACGCGCTGCTGCGCCAGCTTGTCTACTAGATCCCGCATGTCTAGGCTTCGCATATCTAGTCCCCGCATGTCGCCGACGCATAGGCCGTCTTCGTGCTCACGCCGTCAAACCGGCCGATCTTGCCCGCGAGGGCGCTTGTGACCTGCTGCGGGGCGTCCACGACCACGCTGATGATGCTCAGGCCTTTTTGCCGATAGGGCAGACCCATGCGCCCGATGATGTAGTCGGCATAGTCATGCAAAATGCCGTTGATCCTCGCTATGGCTTCCGTGTTTTCCGCGATGATGGCAATGACAGCGACCCTTGTTTCCATGGTTGGCAATCCTCCACAATACAAAAAGCGCCCCGAAAGGCGCGATTCTCCCACAATCCGCGTCTTTCGCCTAGAGCCGTACCCGGGTCTCAGCGTCAGAGGAATTTCTATCTTTGATTTCAGTGTAACACATCGG
>WRCJ01000087.1 GCA_009784085.1 Oscillospiraceae bacterium
CCATCCGCCCACCACAGGCTTCCCTGGTTCCCCTCCTCTCCCCCGATCCGTATTGCGCCGCCCTGCAGGGGCTGACGTTGCGCAACATCGCCCTGCGCATGTTTGACCATTCCGGAAGGTTGCTCTATACGGATTTCGGCGAGATTTTGTTCACCCACTTTGGCCTCTCCGGCCCCATGGCCCTCAGCGCGTCGGCCTTTTTGCGCGGCGGCGGGCCATGGAGGGTGCTGTTGGACCTCAAACCGGCCCTCGACGGGAAAAAACTGGATGCCAGGCTCTTGCGGGACTTTGACAGGTACCGCAACCGGGATCTGCGCAACGCGCTGGGCGATCTGCTGCCCAGGACGATGATCCCCGTCGTCGTGTCGCTGTCCGGCATCCCGCCGGAGAAAAAGGTCCATGACCTGACCAAGGCCGATCGGGCGGGCCTCTTGTCCCTGTGCAAGGGCTTCCCTGTCGCCGTGACGGGGCCAGGCGACCTGCGGGACGCCGTCGTCACGTCCGGCGGGGTGTCTGTGGCGGAGATAAACCCCGCCACCATGGCTTCCCGCCTGCTGGGGGGCCTGTATTTCGCGGGGGAGGTCATCGACACGGATGCGCTCACCGGCGGGTTCAACCTACAGATCGCTTGGAGCACGGGCCAAGCGGCCGGCCGCAACGTATAAGGGGTAACGTATAAGGGGTATTGATATGACTGACAATATGGGCAGCAGGCTCGTCGCGGCGGCGGCCTTGGCCTTGGCCATCACACCTGACCGACTCAGCGAGAAGGCTTTGCGATCGCGGTACTCCGAGGGGGGGATACAGACGGCGGCGGCGGATTTCGGCGGCGAGTTTGTCCCCTCCATCGGCAGGATCATCGAATGCGCCATCGTGTCCGCGCGCCGCGAGGGCGTCATCACGGACTTGCACCCCGAGGAGGGCGCCGTGGCCGGCGCGGCCCGCGAGGCGTTGTCCCAGATTATCAACAAGGCCATTGGCCTCAACGTGGGCGGGAAAATTGCCGTGGCGCGCCGCGAGGATCACATCGGCGTCGCCATGTTCTTCGGCATTGGGCTGCTGCATCTGAATGAAGTGGCGGTAGGCTTGGGGCACAGGGTGGTGTAGCGGCATGGTGAGTATTGCCATCGACGGGCCATCGGGCGCCGGAAAGAGCACGCTGTCCCGGCGTTTGGCCGAAACCTTGGGTTTCCTGTATGTGGATACCGGCGCGCTCTACCGGGCGCTGGGGCTGTACGCGCTGCGGCGCGGCGTTTCGCCTTCCGACCCGCGCGGCGTGCAAGAACTCCTGCCCGGGGTAGGGGTCTCGTTGGCCCATGGGCCGGGCGGGCAGCGCGTCTTTGTGAACGGCGAGGATGTGACCGACGCGATCCGTGCGCACGACGTTTCCGGCGCCGCGTCGGATATTTCGGCCCTGCCGGCGGTACGCGCCTATTTGCTCGATACGCAGAGGGCTTTTGCCAGGGCGCAGAGCGTGGTCATGGACGGGCGGGACATCGGCACGGTGGTCCTGCCCGACGCCGACCTGAAAATCTTCCTCACCGCCACCCCGGAGGACCGCGCGCGGCGGCGCCACCGGGAACTCCTCGATAAAGGTGCCTGCATCGATTATGAGACCGTGCTCCGCGATTTGAAAGTCCGCGACAGAAACGACGAAATGAGGGCTGCCGCCCCGTTGCGGCCTGCCCCGGACGCCGTTGTGCTGGATACGACCGGCAATGCTTTTGAAATGAGTTACAAGCTCCTACTGGGAGTAGTGAAAGGGAAACTGGCCTCATGTTCTACCGAGTATTCTACCGAATAGCCTACGCGATCGCCTTTAGCGTCATCAGGCCCTTCTTCAGGTTGCGCGTCGTCGGGCGGGAAAACATCCCCGCGGGCGGCGCCGTGGTGTGCGCCAACCACACGGCTTCCTCCGATCCCATCTTTTTGTCCTTTGCGCTGACCAGGAAGCATAAAGTCCACTTTATGGCCAAAGCGGAATTGATGAGCAACCCCTTTTCACGCACTTTCCTCAAGGGTTTGGCCGCCTTCCCCGTACGCAGGGGCGCCTCGGACATCACGGCCATCAAGCATGCCTTCCGCCTGCTCCGCGACGAAAAAAAGCTGGGCATGTTCCCCGAGGGCACCCGCGTGCATCACGATGACGAGGCGCAGGCCAAGACCGGCGCCGTCATGCTGTCCACCCGATCCGGCGCGCCGTTCCTGCCGGTTTGGATATCCCCCGGCCGTAAGCATCTCTTTTCCCGGATCGATATCGTCATCGGTTCGCCATACCGATGGGGGGAAAAAAGGGTTTCGCCCGATATTTACCACAAGATTGCCGACGAGTTGATGAAGCGCGTCTACAATTTGGGGAACAGCCATGCCTCCGCGCATTGAGGTCGCCCAGGACCTGGGGTTTTGCTTTGGCGTATCGTTGGCGGTTTCCCGGGCCGAGCAGGAGGCGCGGCGGGGGCGCGGGCCGGTGTCCACTTGGGGATCCCTCGTCCACAATCGGTTGGTAGCCGAATACCTGTGCAGTTTGGGCATTCAAGTGGCGTCCAGTTTATCAGATTGCCTCCCGGGGCAGACCGTCATCCTGCGCTCCCATGGGGCCTCGCCCTCCGAGCGCGCCGCGCTTTTAGCATTGGGATGCCGTATCGTTGACGCCACCTGCCCGCGCGTAGCCCAAATCCACAAGCATGTCCGCCTGCTGGAGGACGAGGGGCGGCAAGTCTACCTACTGGGCGACGCCGCGCACCCGGAAATGATCGCCACAGCCGCCCATTGCCACCGGCCCGTTATCGTGGAAAACTGCGAATCGCTCCGCGAATACTTCGATTTACACCCGGATCAGGCGGCTCGGCCGTCGGCTTTGCTGGCGCAGACCACAGCCCGCCGGGATATTTGGGAAAATTGCGTGGTATTTTTTAAAAAGTTATGTACAAATTCGAAAATAATTGATACAATATGTAATACCACCCTTTTGCGGCAGAGCGAGGCGTCACGCATGGCCGCCCGATGTGGCGCCATGGTGGTAGTGGGCGATCCGGACAGCGCGAACACGCGCGGGCTTGCGGATATTTGCCGGGCTGGTTGCCGGCGCGTCCTGTTTGTCGAGGGCGCCGCGAACTGGCCTTCTGGCTGGATGAAGAATCAAAAAAATGTTGGCTTGACGGCCGGTGCGTCCACGCCGCCGTGGGTCATCGAGGAGGTTTACCGAATCATGGTAGAAGAAATCATGAACGAAGCGACTCTCGCGGAATCCCCCGAACCCGAAAAGGACCCTCTCCCCGTTTCCGAAGCTGCCCCGCCGCCCCTGGAGGGGGACCCGCCCCTGGAGGGAGGCCCGCCCCAGGAGGGGAACCCACCTCTGGAAGGGAATCCATCCCAGGAGGGGGATCCATCCCAGGACGAGGACGAGGTGGAGGAATCCTTCGAAGCTATGCTAGAGAAGTCCTTCAGGACAATACATACGGGAGATCGGGTTGTCGGTGTGGTTTCCGCCATCACGTCCGCCGAGGTGCATGTCGACTTGGGCGCCAAACACGCCGGCTACATCCCGTTGACAGAGCTTTCCGACGATCCGGACTACAAGGCGGAAGAGATGGTGCGCGTAGGCCAGGAAATCGAGGCCAGCGTCGTGCGCGTCAACGACGTGGAGGGCGTCATCGCCTTATCCAAGCGCCGCTTAGATTCGGTGAACAACTGGAACGACGTGGAGAAAGCCCGGGAAAGCCACGCTGTCCTGTCGGGCATCGTGCTCGAGGAGAACAAGGGAGGCGTCGTGGTCTCGGTCAAGGGCGTGCGCGTCTTCGTGCCGGCTTCCCTGACCGGCTTGCCCAAAGACGCCCCCATGTCCACGCTGTGCAAGCAACGCGTCAAGGTCGTCGTCACGGAGGTCAACCGCGCGCGGCGTCGCGTGGTGGGTTCCATCCGCGCCGCGCAGAACGAGGAGCGCAGGGCGCTCGCCGATGCCTTGTGGAAGGACATCGAGATTGGGAAAAAATACGAAGGCACGGTCAAATCCTTGACATCCTTCGGCAGTTTTGTGGACATCGGCGGCGTGGACGGCATGGTGCATGTATCCGAGCTTTCCTGGCGCCGCATCAAACACCCCTCGGAGGTCGTGTCGGTCGGCCAGAAGATCAACGTCTATGTCATCGGCTTCGACCCGGAGCGAAAGAAGATATCCTTGGGGTATAAGGATCCAGAAGAGAACCCGTGGCAGAAGTTCATCAACGCTTTTCATGTGGGCGACACGGCCAATGTGCGCATCGTCAAGCTGATGCCCTTCGGCGCCTTTGCCGAGGTCATCCCCGGCGTGGACGGGCTCATCCATATCGGGCAGATCACCGATCGTCGCATCGGCAAGCCGGGCGACGTGCTCACGGAAGGCCAGCAGACAGACGTGAAGATCACCGCCATCGATTACGAGAAAAAGAAGATATCGTTGTCCATCAGCGCGCTGATGGGGCCCAGCCTGCCCAGCGAAGAGGCGCAGGCCCGCGACGCCCACCTACCGGACAGGGTTGTCGCCGTGGCCTCCGCTGACGATGACGACGATGATGTTGATGATGTTGATGATGTTGACAATGTTGAAGATGCTAACGACGATGACGACGATGACGATATCATCGACGCCGCCTTAGATGCCCCCGTCGCCCCCGTCGCCCCCGAGGCCACCGTCGCCCCCGCCGCCGAGGAAGGCGCTGAAGAAGTCGCCACCGCCGAGGAAGGCGACGAAGAAAGCGCCGCCCCCGTTGCCGAAGAAGGCATCGAGGAAGGCGCTGAAAAAGTCGCCAAGGCCAAAGGAAGCGACGAGGCCAGCCTCGCGGGGACGACGAAGAAACGTAAAAAACTGGTTCCGTAGGGACCCGATTCAGCCGGACATGGACATGGTTCAGCCAGCCCCGGGTTCAGCCGGCCGGCGGGAACCCGCCCGACGCGGCGCCTAGCCCCGCCAACGCCGCGTCCAACTTGTCCAGGAACACCTCCGTCGCCTTGACGAAGGGGCTGTGTCCGTTTTTGACGAGTTCCAGGTTTCCCTCTTTGGCCGCCTTCTCGAGTTGCTCGGCGGCCAACCCGGTTTCCTGGGCGCAGACGCCGTAGCTGGAACCCTTGACCCCATGGACAACAATGGCGTAGTCCTTCAAATTCTCCGCCGCCAGGTTTTCCCTCATGCTGACGAGGAGGGGGCGCGTATTCGCGGTGTAGGATTGCAGGACGGAGATATAGGACTCCTCATCGTATCCAAAACGTTCCAAGCCCCTGTGTATGTCCAGCCCCGAAATGGCTACGATGTCCAGAAGCGACCGATTCGGCAGTGGGTGCTCTGTGCGCCCGCTGCCGCTATTTCGTTGCTGCCCGGCCTCTTCGGGCGGTTGCCTGTCAACCCTGTCGACGCCCAGCCCTTTTTTCAGGCCCTTGTCCCTGACCCAACGGCGGAGTATGGAATCCAGCTTCATGATATCGATCGGCTTGGAAATAAACGCCTGAAACCCTGCTTCTAGGAACATCTCCTCGTTGCCGACAATGGCGTTCGCCGTGAGCATGATGATCGGGATGTTCCGGGTGTACTCTGTCCCGATTTCCTGCCGGATGATCCGCGCCGCCTCGACGCCGTCCATGCCGGGCATCATGTGATCCATGAAAATAGCGTCATAATGCCGGCCGCCCGACCTGATCATGTCGATGGCCTGCTGGCCG
>WRCJ01000088.1 GCA_009784085.1 Oscillospiraceae bacterium
GAAGGATTTGCGCTTGATGGCTTTGCCTTTGGTAACCCAGTTGACAAAAGCGATGGTACAGCCATACACAAAGAACCCGCCCGGCGCCAGCAGGAATACGATCATGGGGTCAATTTTGCCGGCGGTGATCGCGATCCCAAACCAGGTGCCGGATCCGATGATTTCCCGGATGGAGCCCATGACCAGCAATGCCAGCGTGAAGCCCACGCCCATGCCGATGCCGTCCAGGAAGGATCCCCAAACGCTGTTTTTCGAGGCGAACATCTCGGCCCTGCCTAAAATGATGCAATTGACCACAATCAGGGGCAGGAAAAGCCCCAAAGCTTTGTCGATATCCGGGAAATACGCTTTTACAATCAGTTGCACGATCGTAACGAAGCCGGCGATAATCACGACATAACAAGGGATACGGACTTTGTCGGGGATGATTTTTTTCAGCGCCGCGATGGCGATGTTCGAGCAGACCAGCACAAAGGTGGCCGCGATGCCCATGCCGATGCTGTTGCCCGCCATGGTGGAGACCGCCAATGAGGGGCAGGTGCCCAAGAGGAGCACAAACACCGGGTTTTCTTTCAATACCCCGTTGAACAAAACAGAAAGGGAACTCCGCTTTTCCATCATGACACCCCTTTCGCGATCGCATAGGCTTCCCCGGCCAGGCGCAACGCCGATTTCAAGGCGCCGGACGTAATCGTCGCGCCGGTGATGCCGTCCACCGAGTCAGGGTCCGCACTGCCAATATACTTGCGCAGATAGGCTTCCTCCCCTATCTTCGAGCCTAGGCCCGGCGTCTCGTTATGATCAAATACCGTGATCCCCACCACGTCCCCGTCGGCGCCAACGCCTATCATAAAGGTCACCGGGCCGCCATACCCGCTTCCGGCGGCGCGGACGACATATCCGGCCCCGTTATCCGCTTTATATACCTCGGCCACGCCTTCCGGGTAGGGGGCCACGATTTCCGTGAAGCTTTCCGCCCCTTCCAGGACAAAGGCGCGGGCCTCATTCGCGGCGTCTATCTCCCCTTGCCTGATGGCAGGTTCGGTCATCTGATACACGCCCGCCAGGGCAACGGTAAAAATCACGCTGATCGCCAGCAATATGACCACGGGTCCGACCATCCCGTCCCTAAAACGATTCCACGCCGTCACGGTTTAGCACCTCCCAAAGCTTTCAGCCCACAAAGCCTGTCTAAATGGGGCGAAACGATATTCATGATCAGGATAGCGAAACTGACGCCTTCGGGATACCCGGCATATAGCCGGATTGCTACGGTGATCAGGCCGCAACCCAACGCGAAAATGGCTTTCCCCCGCTCCGTGGTGGGGGACGTGGTGTAGTCGGTGGCCATGAAGGCCGCGCCCAGCACCAAGCCGCCACTCAGCAGCTGATGCAACGGGTCGGCGCCCAAAGCAAGGCTGGCCAGCATCACCGTGCCCATGAAAATCAGGGGGATCGTCGGTGTGATAATCTTTCGGATAAATAGATATACGCATCCCAGCAATAAGGCCAGCGTACAGGTTTCGCCCAGCGAGCCCCCTATCACGCCCAGGAACATGCTCATATAAGGGTAGGAGGCGGCCCCGGCGGTGACCCCGGCCACAAGGGGCGTCGCGCCGGATAGGGCGTCGGTACCCGTACCCGCTAACGCCGGGATCGCCCAATTGGTCATGGGACCCGCGAAGGAGATGAGCAGGACGATTCGCCCGACAATGGCCGGGTTGGCGAAGTTCTTACCAAGGCCCCCAAAGAGCTGCTTCACCACGATAATGGCGGTAATGCATCCAATAAACGCCATCCAGAACGGCAGCGTGACCGGGAGGTTGAAGGCCAGGAGTAGGCCGGTCACCGCCGCGGAAAAATCGAAGAGCGTTTTGCTCTGTTTCGTCACCAGGCGGTAAACATATTCCAACAGCATGCACGATGCGACACAAAACAGGCTGAGGAGCAGGGCCCGCAAGCCGAAGATCACCGTGGCCGCAATCAAGGCGGGCGTCAACGCGATCAGGACGTCCAGCATGATATTCCGGGTGGCTGTTTTTGCCCGAAAATGGGGCGAAGAACTAATGATCAGTCTCTGTTCCATCAGGCTTCCCCCCTTCCTTGGCGTTTTCCTTAGCGTCCGCGGCCTTCAACCTGGCCTTGGACAGCCGGTTGGTATGGGTCAGGTCGCGCCTGGCGGGACAGACGTACGCGCAGCAGCCGCACTCGAAACAAAGGCTGACCTTGGTAGCGCGCAGGCCGTCCATATCCTCGCGGTCGAAAGCGTCATCGATTTTCAGGGGCATCAGGTTTATCGGGCAGGCCCAGGCACAGCGGCCGCAGCGGATACAAGCGGTCTCTTCATAGTTTTTCACCTCGTCCGGCCCAAAAAACAGAAGGGAGTTGCAATTCTTGACCACGGGGTATGCCAGGTCGTACACGGCGAGGCCCATCATGGGGCCGCCATACACAACCTTTTTTAGTTCCCCTTTTGCCCCGCCGCAGTATTCCAGTACCGCGCTGATGGGCGTCCCTATGGAGACCAGAAGGTTTTTCTTTCGCGTTACCGCGCCGCCGTCCACCGTGACCCGCTTGTTGATCAGCGGGACCCCGGTGCGGAGATAAGCGGCCAAAGCCGCGGCCGTCGTGACATTGACAACGATAACGCCCACATCGGCGGGTAACTTGCCCTCTGGCACGATCCGCCCCGTCGTCTCATAGATCAAAACCTTTTCCGCTCCCTGGGGGTATTTGCTCTTGAGCTTGCAGACGTTGACGGAATCGTCATTTCGAAACAATTCCGCCATCGCTTGCATAGCCTCGGGTTTGTTGTCCTCGATGCCGATCACGCAACGCGGGATCTCGATGTATTTCATGATGGCCTTGATCCCGGCGAGGACATCCTCCGGCTCTTCCATCATTGTCCTGTAGTCGGAGGTGATGTAGGGCTCGCATTCCGCGGCGTTGATGAGCAGGGTATCCACCTGGCCGGGGTTGGGGGGGTTCAGTTTGACGTGGGTTGGGAAGCCAGCGCCCCCCAAGCCCACCAAACCCGAGGCCCTCACGGCTTCCAGGAACCCAGCCTTGTCATGTACCGCGGGCGGCTTGCAACTTTCGTGGAAAACCTGTTCCGGGTCGGCTTCCATGATGACGGCCCGGCTTCGGTCGCCGTTGGGCATGATGATTTCATCGATTTTCAGCACGGTCCCCGAAACGCTTGCATGGACCGGGGTGCTGAAATACGCATCGCCGCCGCCGATGACCTGCCCGGCTTTCACGGTTTCGCCTTTTTTTACCAGCACGTCGCATGGCGGCCCCATATGCTGTGACATGATAATGCTCACGGTTTTCGGCACAGGCATCATCTCTGTCGGCATATCCCTTGTATGCTTGCGGTGCGACACAAAGAGACCCCGCAATGGTTTTTTCCGCATATTCATCGCAGGAACAACGGCAGGAACGTGACCGCGACAATGGTCATCAGCTTGATGAGGATGTTCATCGACGGGCCGCAAGTATCCTTAAACGGGTCGCCCACAGTGTCTCCCACGACCGCGGCCTTGTGCGGGTCGCTGCCCTTCCCGCCGTGGTTCCCCTCTTCGATATACTTCTTCGCGTTATCCCAGGCGCCGCCCGCATTGGCCATCGTGACAGCCAGCAACACGCCGGTGAGCACCGCGCCGGCAATGAAGCCGCCGAGCATGGCCGTGTCGATCAAGCCGAGCACGATGGGGCATGCAACAGCCAGGAGGCCGGGGATGATCATCTCGCGCAGGGCCGCTTTGGTGGAAATGTCAACGCATTTCGCATAGTCGGGCTTGGAGGTTCCCGCCATGATGCCCTTGTCCTTCTTGAACTGGCGGCGCACCTCCTCGATCATCTGGAAAGCGGCCTTGCCGACCGAACGCATGGTCCTGGCGGCAAAGAAGAACGGGAGCACGCCGCCCAGCAACAAACCGACCACGACGGTTGGCTGGAGCAGGTCTATCGCTTTGAGACCCGCTATTTCCGCATAGGAAGCAAAGAGCGCGAGCGCCGTCAGCGCGGCCGATCCAATCGCGAAACCCTTGCCGATGGCCGCGGTTGTGTTGCCCACGCTGTCGAGCTTGTCGGTGATCTCACGGACTTCGTGGGGCAAATCGGCCATTTCGGCAATGCCGCCCGCGTTGTCGGAAACAGGGCCGTAGGCGTCGACGGCGACGACCATGCCCGTGGTGGAAAGCATGCCGACCGCCGCGAGCGCGATGCCGTAAATGCCGGCGCAGGTAAACGAAAGGAAGATGCCGATGGCGATGATGAGGATGGGGATAACGGTGGACGTCAGGCCGACCGCGAACCCGTCGATGATGGTGGTGGCGGGGCCGGTTTCGGCCTGTTTGGCAATGCCCTTGACCGCTTTATAGTCGGCCGACGTGTAGCGTTCGGTGACGGCGCCGATGGAAACGCCGACGATAAGGCCCACCGCGACGGCGCCAAAGGCGCCGATCCCGCCAAAGCTGCCGTTCCCGCCGAAAAGCTCGCCGAAGAAGGCCATGTCCGGGCCGAACATGACGCGGCTCAAGAAGAAGGTCGAGACAAGCACGATGGCGCTACTGATGTACGTGGCCATATTTAAGGAGGAAGCGGGGTTTTTCACCTTCTTGCCGCCCACCATAAATACCGCGACGACCGACGCCAACACGCCGATGCCGGCGATTAGCATCGGGAATATGATGCCTTGGAAAAGCGCCCCTTTGTTCGCAATCGTGACCGCCAAAACCATGGCGGAGAGGATGGAACCCACATAGCTTTCGAACAGGTCGGAACCCATGCCCGCGACGTCGCCGACATTGTCGCCCACGTTGTCCGCGATGACAGCCGGGTTGCGCGGGTCGTCTTCGGGGATGCCCGCCTCGACCTTGCCCACAAGGTCGGCGCCCACATCGGCGGCCTTGGTATAAATGCCGCCGCCCACGCGCCCGAACAGCGCGATGGAGGATGCGCCCATGCCGAACCCCACGACCAGCTCGGCGGCTTTTCCAGCGTCATATGCAAAGACCTGGTGGAAAATAAGGAAAAGGGTGCCCAGGCCCAGAACGCCGAGGCCCACAACGCAAAGGCCCATTACCGCGCCGCCGCGGAAAGCGATTTTCAGCGCGAGGTTCATTTCTTTTCGCGCGGCGGCCGCCGTACGGACGTTGGCTTTTGTGGCCGCGCGCATACCGAATATGCCGGCGAGCATCGAGAATATCGCCCCGACCAGGAACGAAACCGCCGTTTCGATGGAGATGAGCAGCAAGAGGATGACGAACATCGCCGCCGCGAAAATGGCGATCACACGGTACTCCCGCTTGAGGAAAGCCATGGCGCCCTCGCGGATGTAGGACGCGATTTCACGCATCCGGTCGTTGCCTTCCTCGTTCTTGTTGATCCAGCCGGCGATGGCGAACGCGGCGCACAACGCCACGACGCCCGTGATAGGGACTGCGAGCATGTAGATGAGATCCATTGTCTGTGTCACTCCTTCTTCTTATTACTTTTATGTAAATACATTACACGCAAACTGTATCGGCAGCTCGCCAATCAGCACGCCAACAACTGTGAGAAACCCATATTCGCCGAAATTCCCTCATTATAATTGTACATCATTTTTGTCAAAAAGCAATATCTATTTTTTATTTTTTTTGGACTCTTGAGCATATGCATTTTTTATGGCGCC
>WRCJ01000089.1 GCA_009784085.1 Oscillospiraceae bacterium
ATTTTCCTCAGCGTTCCGATTTTGGCTATCGTCAAGACGTTGATCGTCGACCGCGCTGTCGAAGCCCGATTGCAAAAACGGGCGAAAGGGGAAATCGCTGCGGGCGTGGGCGGTGAGGACGGTGGCGGCGACGGCGGGGACGGTAACGGGGACGATGGTGACGGTGGCGGCGGTGAGGACGTTGGCGACGGCGGCGGTGAGGACGGCGGCGGCGGCGTGGACGTTGGCGACGGCGGCGGCGGTGGCGGTAACGCCGGCGGTGAGGATGAATGCATCGTGCATAGTGAATCGTGATGGTACGGCATTCGTAGGGCGCGTCATCCTGCGCGTCGTAGGGGCCGCGCCCCCGCGCGACCCGCCGCAGGATCCCCGTCACCTACCCCGTGCGTCCCGGCGTCCTACGGCAACAATCCGTCCGGCGGTGCGTCAAGGATGCCGCACCCTACGTGGACGCGGGCGGCAAGGATGCCGCACCCTACGGGGGCGCGGGCGGCAGGATGCCGCCCCTACGGGGATACGCCCACGTCATCCTATCCCATACAGTAATTCACGATTGACATTGGTTTTATAACACGATACAATATAGAAATCAGTAGAAAAATATTCTTTTTGGCAACCATATGCGGTTGCCCTTGGAGGCGTTCATGGCACGCAGACTGCGTTATCGCGGACGCGGAAGGATCCGGCGCGCGTTAACCGCTATCCTCATCTTTTTTGGCGTCCTGTTCATTTTGGCGGTGGTGCTGTTTTTCGCGTTGCAAAATAGCGCGGTATACTCTGCGGACGACAATCAAGTCTACTTGAATTGCGCCCTCCTCGAGCAGTGGCGCGACCCCACACCCACGCCGAGCAAAGAGCTCCCCGAGCTACCCACGCCAACGCCGGAATCCACGGAGGATCCACCCACGTCCACGCCGACGCCCACGCCAACACCCACGCCCAAGACTCAGCTGCCCATGCGCGCCCTCTACGCGCCCATCGGCACGTTGCTCGACGAAGCCGCGATGACAGCCCTGAGGGAACAGTTGGCGAAGAGCGAAGCAGACGCGCTGGTGCTGGAACTCAAAGCGACTGACAGCACGCTAGCCTATTCCTCGTCACAGCCGGAGGCGTTGCAGGCCGAAGTGACCACCCAAAGCGACGTCGCGGCGCAACTCATCCGCGAGCTCAAGGCGAGTGGCGTCTATGTGATAGCGCGGGTCGCGTGTTTCAAGGACGGCTACCTGCCGGGGGTCGTGCGCACTGTGGGTATCAAGGTGTCTAACGGAAGGGACAATTGGTTGCAGGGCGGCAGGAACACCCATACGCGCTGGCTGGATCCCTACAAGGAGGAAGCGCGTACATACCTATTAGGCGTGCTATCTGAGATAGCCGCCTTGGATGTGGATGAGATATTGCTCGACTGGCTGACGTTCCCCAACACCGGAAGCCTGTCCGCCATCAGCTACGGCGCTTTTTCAAACATCCCGCGCTATGAACCCATTGAGACATTCGCGCAAGACGCCCGAGGCGTGGTGTCTTCGTCGGGCGTCGCGCTGTCGGTGGTCTTGTGGGAGGAAACCTGCATAGACGGCGAGGACGCCGAGGGCGGGCAGAGGTTGCGCCAGCTCGTGTCCCTGTTCGACCGCCTGTATGTGCCGATGACGCTATCCGGCGATGTCGGCGAAACCTTTGGAGACCTGACCAAAAGATTGGACGCGCTCATCCCCAAAGCGGACTGGCCGGGTCGGGTCGTCCCCCTGTTGACGACGCCAAGCGGGCGTGATCCGGACGCCCTGCAAGAAGATCTGCACACGATCAGCGGCGCAAAGGGGCTGGGCTGGGTCTTGGAAAATGCCCAGGGGAGCTATAATTTAGGATGATCGCCCAGTTCGCCCAGTTCGCCCGGTTCTCCCAGGTCTCCCAGCCGCGCCAGCCGCGCAATCCCCAGTTCCAGCCTTTGTAAGCTCTCCGCCCGCCTCAATACGGCGCACAGCTCAACGCCGCCGCCTGGGGTGGAAGACTTGCCCGATACGGCTACGCGGATAGGCCAGAGGACTTGCCCGGCCTTGACGCCCAACTGGGCCACCAGGCCGCCAAGCGCGTCATGGATGGCCTCCTGTGTCCAATCCTCCAACGCTTCCAATAACGGCAAGGCATCCCGCAATGCTTTCAGGCAACTCTCCGGGGTGACTTTGCTTTTTTTGTGCGTATACAACGCCAGGTCGTAATCCGGCAGTTTATCGATAAAATCCAGCTGCGGCGGGATTTCGGACAACAACCCCGTGCGGTGGTGCAACAGCGCGGCCAACGCCCGGGTATCGATATCCTCCCGCGAGACGGCTTGGCGGATCCAAGGCAGGGCTTTGCTGTGGAACTCCTCGGGCGGCAGTGCGCGAAGGAATTGTCCGTTGAGCCAGACTAGCTTGCCGCCGTCGAAGATGGCGGGGGACTTGGACAGGCCCTCCAAGGTAAAGGCTTCCTCCAGCTCACGAAGCGTGAACATCTCCTTCTCCCCCCCGGGACTCCAGCCCAGCAACGCCACATAGCTGAGGATGGCCTCGGGCAGATGCCCCGATTGGAGCAGATCGTCGTAAGTGGGGTCGCCGTGACGCTTGGAAAGCTTGTGCGTGGCGTCCCGCATGACCGGGGCTACATGGATATACCGGGGCTTGTCCCAGCCGAAAGCATCATAGAGCAGGTTGTATTTCGGCGTGGATGTCAGGTATTCCGTGCCGCGCACCACATGGGTGATCCCCATCAAATGATCGTCCACCACGTTGGCAAAATTGTAGGTGGGCAAACCGTCGGACTTGAGCAAAATGTTGTCCTCCAGCTCCCGGTTGTCCACGGAGATGCGGCCGAACACGACATCGTCAAAGGATGACGCGCCCTCGCGCGGCATGCGTTGCCGGATGACATACGGTTCCCCGTCCGCCACGCGCCGTGCGGCTTCCTCGGGCGGCAGGGCCGCGCACCGCCCGTCGTAACCGCGAAAAGACGATGCCGGGGAGGCAGAGACAGAGATAGGTTCGTTGGCGGATGCCCCTTCGTTGGCGGGTGCGCCTTCGTTGGCGGGTGCGCCTTCGTTGGCGGGTGCGCCTTCGTTGGCGGGTGCGCCTTCGTTGGCGGGGTCGCCTTCATTGGCGGGTGCCCCTTCGTTGGCGGGTGCCCCTTCGTTGGCGGGTGCCCCTTCGTTGGCGGGGGCCCCTTCGTTGGCGGGGGCGTCCGCTTCCTCACGGCTGCAAAAGCATGGATAGGCATGGCCCAGCGAGACGAGCAGATCGGCGTACTCCTTGTAAAGCCCCCTGCGTTCGCTTTGCACGTACGGCCCCGCCGGACCGCCCACGTCGGGTCCCTCGTCGTAGCGAAGCCCCGCGCCGCGCAGCGTATCGTAGATGATCTGTATGGCGCCCCCCACATACCGCTCGCGGTCGGTGTCCTCTATGCGCAACAAAAACTTGCCGCCGTCGCGGCGGGCAATCAGGTAGGCGTACAACGCCGTGCGCAACCCGCCGACATGCATATAGCCGGTAGGGCTGGGGGCAAAACGGGTCCGCGTCTCCCCCTGGGGTATTTTCGCCTCACGCGCAAGATAAACAGATGTATCCATAGTATCCATAGTATCCTCCCACAGTAAACTTACGGGCGTCTCGCCAGCCGCGTGAAGTGCATGCCCCGCTCTTCAAAGTTTTCGTATTGATCGAACGAGGCGCATGCCGGCGACAGTAGCACGATGTCGCCCGGTTCCGCCATGCGCTCGGCCAAGGGGACGGCGGTCTCTAGATCGCCGGCGTCGTATAGGGGCGGCGCCCCGTCGGCGGCTTCCACAGCCTGCCGGATGGCCCCGGCGGTGACCCCGATGAGGATGAGTGCCTTGACATGTTGGGCGCAAGCCGACCCCAATGTGTCGAAGGGGACTTTTTTGTCGTAGCCGCCGGCGATCAAAATGACCTTTTGCGGAAAGGAGCGCAAGCCGGCCAAGGTACGCGCCGGCGTGGAGGCGATGGAATCGTTGTAGTAACGCACGCCATCCCGCTCGGCGACCAGTTGGATGCGGTGTGGCACGCCGGCAAAGTTCCGCGCGACCTGGGCCATCGTCTCCGGGCGCACCAGCGGCCAGACCGCCGCGCATGCCGCCATATAGTTGTCCACGTTGTGTGCGCCGGGGATGCGGATGTCGGACGCGGGGAACAGGGCATGATCCCCGGCGCCGTCCCGGCATATGATCGTATCGCCCTCCAGGAAAACGCCATGCGGCACAGGCGCCCCGTGGGAAAACATCCGCACGCGGCCGGGCGCCTTGGCCGCCATGGCGCGTGTGACGCCGCAGTCCGCGCCCAGGACGACCAAATCGCCCTTGCCCTGATGCAGGAAGATGTTCTCTTTGGCGGCTGTGTACTCCTCCATGGACAGATGCATGTCCTGATGGTTGGGCGTCAGGTTGAGGACTGCCGCCGTCTGGGGGCTCATCTTCATCGTCATCAGTTGGAATGAGGACAACTCCAGCACGACGATGTCGCCGGGGTCCATGTCCCCAGCCGCGCTGAGGAGCGGCATCCCGATATTGCCGCCCAAGTGTACACGCTTCCCCTCGGCGCGTAACATCTCCGCGATCAGTGTGGTTGTCGTCGTCTTGCCGTCGCTGCCTGTCACCGCGATGGCCGGGCAGGGGCAAATGCGCAAGAATTCCTCCATCTCGGAAGTCAATATGCTCCCGGCGGCGACAGCCGCCGCGATTTCGGGCAGATCGGGGCGCATCCCGGGCGTTCGGTAGATGTACGTCTCGCCTATGCCTTGCAGATAGCCCGGGCCGGTGACCATACGCACGCCCAGCGCCTCCAGCTCGGAAGCCAGCGGCTCCAGCGACGCCCTGTCTTTCTTGTCTCGGGCGGTTATCTTTGCCCCGGCGCCGGCCAGCAGGCGAATCAAGGGCGTGTTGCTGATGCCGACGCCCAGCACAGCAACCGAGATACCGCGCTGAGCGGCCAAGTATTGGGTAAAAAGTGGGTTCATGGCGGAAATCACCTCATTATGTTACTCGACGGTTTATGACGTTTTATTAGGGGTCGATGTTATCGGCGCGTCAAGCAGTCTGGATGCCGCGCCCTACGCCGGCCTGGCTTGGCCCGGTGCAAATTCTATCATGAATCCACTTTTATTGTCAATGCCTTCCTTCCTTCTTGCAATCCGCCCCATTTCCTGCTAAACTATAGTGGCGAGCAAGCTAGACAGTCGCGTGCGCAGTGCCGAAAGGCCGCGCACGAGGAAAGTCCGAGCTCCATAGGGCAAGGATAACGGGTAACGCCCGCCGGAGGCGACTCCAGGAATAGTGCAACAGAGATATACCGCCGGGACTGTGGCAGGTTCTGCCCTGGTCCCGGCAAGGGTGGAAAGGCGAGGTAAGAGCTCACCGGCGGGCAGGGGACTGTCCGGCCATGTAAACCTTATCCCGGAGCAACACCGTACAGGGGAGAACAGGCCTGCTCGGCCTGCTCCGCAAAGGTGGCTAAAACGTCTTGGCAACAATGCGTTCAGATAGATGATTGCCGAATACAGAACCCGGCTTACAGATTTGCTCGTAGATA
>WRCJ01000090.1 GCA_009784085.1 Oscillospiraceae bacterium
AGCCTGCTGGACGGCGCCTGCCGCATCGATGGGCTGATGGATCGCCTGCGGGCTATCGGGCAGGATGCCGTGGCCATCACTGACCATGGGGCCATGTTTGGTGTGGTGGACTTTTACAAGGCCGCCCGCGCCGCCGGGGTGAAGCCGATTATCGGCTGCGAGGTCTATGTGGCACCCCGATCCCGCCATGACAAGACCCACGATTTGGACCGTGAGCGGTACCATCTTATCCTGCTGTGTGAAAACCGGACCGGCTACCGGAACCTGTGCCAGCTGGTGAGCCGCGCCTATACCGAGGGGTTTTACGTCAAGCCCCGCGTGGACAGGGACTTGCTGGCCCAGTATCACGAGGGGCTCATTTGCCTGTCGGCGTGCCTGTATGGGGAGGTTTCGCGCAACATCCTGCGCGGGCAGTATGAAGAGGCCAAAAAGGCGGCTCTTTGGTATCGCGGTATCTTCGGCGACGGCAATTATTTCCTGGAGATCCAAGACCATGGCTTGCCCGAATCCCAGGAGGCGGCGCGGGGCGTCCTGCGCCTGGGCGCCGAGGCCGGCATCCCGCTGGTGCTGACCAACGACGCCCACTATTTGACCCGGGAGGGCGCCTACACCCAGGACGTGCTGATGTGCATCCAGATGAACCGGACGGTCGACGACCCGGATCGCTTGCGGTTTCGATCCTCCGAGCTGTATGTGAAGTCCGGGGAAGAAATGGGCGCGCTATTCCCCCACCATCCCGAGGCCATGAAAAACACCCGCCGCATCGCCGATCGCTGTAACGTGGAATTCACATTCGGCGAGCGTCACCTGCCCCAGTTCACGTTGCCGGAAGGCCAGGGCGACAGCGCCGCCTATCTGCGGCGCCTCGCCGAAGAAGGGTTCGCACGCCGCTATCCCGGCGACCCGCCCGATGGCACGCCCGGCTCCCCGCCCGACGGCCCGCCCGGCTACCGGCAGCGGCTTGCCTATGAGCTGGCGATGATCGAACGCATGGGGTTCGTGGACTATTTCCTCATTGTGAGCGACTTCATCGGGTATGCGAGGCGGCGCGGCATCCCGGTCGGGCCGGGGCGCGGTTCGGCGGCCGGCAGCATCGTGTCCTACTGTTTGCGCATCACGGATGTCGATCCGATGAAATACGAGCTGTATTTCGAGCGATTCCTCAACCCCGAGAGGGTGAGCATGCCCGATATCGACATCGATTTTTGCTATATCCGGCGGCAAGAGGTCATCGACTACGTGGTGGGGAAATATGGCGCCGACCGGGTAGCCCAGATTGTCACCTTCGGCACCATGGCCGCCCGCGCCGTCATCCGGGACGTGGGCCGCGTGCTGGGGTACACCTATGCCGAGGTGGACGTCGTCGCCAAAATGGTGCCCTTTGCCGTGCATATGACCCTGGATACCGCGCTCAAAGCGTCGCCGCAACTCCATGACGCCGTGCAGAACGACCCCCGCGTGGCCCGGCTCATCGATACGGCCAAAGCCCTCGAAGGCATGCCCCGCCACGCTTCCACCCACGCGGCCGGCGTCGTGATCACGGCCTTGCCGGTCAGCACGTACGTGCCGCTGGCCACCAACGAGGAGGCGGTGGTCACCCAGTTCCCGATGAACACGCTGGAAGAGCTGGGGTTGCTCAAGATGGACTTCCTCGGGTTGCGCAACCTGACTGTCATCAGCGACACCGAGCGCATGGCGCGGGAAGGGCAGGACCCGCTTTTTCGCTTGGCTGACATCCCCGAAGACGATCCGGAGACCTTCGCCATGCTGGCCCAGGGCAAGACCGCCGGCGTGTTCCAGCTGGAGTCCGCCGGCATGACCGGCGTGTGCGTGGGGCTTGTGCCCCAATCCATCGAGGATATCACGGCTGTGGTCGCGCTCTACCGGCCAGGCCCCATGGATTCCATCCCGCGCTTTATCGATAGCAAACGCCACCCTGAAAAGGTCACGTACAAACACCCGATGCTACGCGACATCCTGCGGGTCACGTACGGCTGTATCGTCTACCAGGAGCAGGTGCTGGAGATCTTCCGCCGGCTGGCCGGCTTTTCACTGGGCAAGGCCGACATGGTCAGGCGCGCGATGTCCAAGAAAAAGGTTGCCGAACTGGCGCGGGAGCGGGAGAATTTTATCCATGGCAACCCGTCCGAGAACATCCCCGGCGCGGTGCGCATCGGCGTGGATGCCCGGACGGCGCAGGGAATCTTCGACGAAATCATGGATTTTGCCAACTATGCGTTTAACAAAGCCCACGCCGTCTCCTACGCGGTGATAGCCTATCAAACCGCCTACCTCAAGTGCCACTACCCCCAGGCGTATATGGCGGCGCTGTTGACGTCGGTGCTGGACTGGAGCGGCAAGGTGGCCGAGTACGTGGTGGCTTGCCAAGAGATGGGCATTCGGGTCGCGCCCCCCGACATCAACAAGTCGGAAGCCGGCTTCTCGGTTTCGCCGGAGGGGGATATCCTGTTCGGTTTGGTGGCGGTCAAGAATGTGGGCCGTGCCTATATCCAGGCATTGCTGGCCGATCGGGCGCAAAACGGGCCGTTTTCGTCATTTTTCTCCTTTTGCGCCCGGATGTTCGCGCGGGACGCGAATCGGCGGGCTGTGGAGAGCCTGATCAAAAGCGGCGCCATGGACAGGTTTGGCGCCAGCCGCCTGGCCTTGATCGATGCCTACGGCGTTGTTTTGTCGGATTTGGAGACCCGGCGGCGGCGGAACTTGGAGGGGCAGTTCAGCCTGTTCGGCGATACGGACGAGGTAGGCGTCGAGGCGCCCCTGTCCGGCGCGCAGGAAGATTCCGTCCGCGATCGCTTGGCCATGGAAAAGGAGTGTACCGGGCTCTACCTGTCCGGCCACCCGCTGGATGCCTTTCGCACGGAGCTTCGCCGCGTGGGCGGGCCGCCTTTGCGGCGCATCCTGGACGACTTCGCGCAAGAGGAGGGGGTACCGCGTGTCTTCCGTGACGGGCAGAGGGTGACGGTGGCCGGTTTGCTGACCTCTGTGCGCACCAAGACCACCCGGAACAACTCGCTGATGGCCTACGCCAATTTGGAGGACGCGACGGCCACTGTGGAGCTGTTGGTATTTGCGGGCGCGTTGGGACGCTGTGGATCGTACCTGTCGGAAGACAAGGCCGTCGTCGTCACGGGGCGCATCAGCGCGCGGGAGGATCGGGAGCCGACTATCTTGGTGGACGAGCTCCGGCCGCTATCAGACTTGGCTACGCTGTCGGCGGCGGCGTTGTCGCCCACGGTGTTGCCGCCCACGGCGTTGTCGCCCGCAACACCGACGCCCGTGGCACCGGCATCCGTGTCATCGGCACCCGTAACGTCGGCACCCGTGGCGTCGGCCGCTGTGGCATCGGCCGCTGTGGCATCGTCGGCCTCCGTGGCGTCGGCACCCGTGCCGCCGGTGGCGGAGACCGAGAAAAAGCTGTACCTCAAGCTATCCATGAAAAGCCATCCGAAAGCCAACCGGTTGCGGGCGTTGCTCAACATGTTCCCCGGCGCCATGCCTGTCGTCATTTGTGACAGCGACACGGGCCGCCGGCTGGGGGCGGTCTGCGCGGCGGACGATCGCCTGCTGAGGGAGCTGCGGGATTGGTATGGCGCGGAGAATGTGGTGATGAAACTTTGAAGCCAACAGGACACCCCCTCGATAATACCCTCGATGGCAACGCCCTCGACGGGCACGCCCTCGGCAACGCCCTCGACAGCCGGGCGATTTGGGAAGCCTTGCCCGGTCTGCCGCTTCTCGCCAGGGAACCCCTATGCGGGCACACGACGTTTCGCATCGGCGGCCCGGCGGACTTGCTGGCGATGCCCCGTAGCCGGGAAGAGCTGGCGGGTTTGCAGGCACTTGCCCATGAGGCGGGGATGCCGGTGTCCCTCATGGGCGGCGGCGCCAATCTGCTGGTTTCGGACAAGGGCGTGCGGGGTTTGGTCGTCAAAACCCGCCCGGGCCTGTCCGACATCCGGCGGCGGGGCGACGACGGGCAGGGCGCCGATGGGATCATCGCCGGCGCCGGCGCCCTGTTGTCCCATGTGGCGGCGGCGGCGGCCGTTTGGGGGCTCGGCGGCCTGTCATTCGCCTATGGCATCCCGGGCACGGTGGGGGGCGCCATCGTGATGAACGCCGGCGCCTATGGCGGGGAGATGTCCCAGGTGGTGGACAGCGCGGATGTCCTGACGCCGGACGGGATGCCTTTCTCCCTGCCTGCGGGCGATCTTGCCTTTTCTTACCGGCGCAGCTATTTTACCGACAACCCGGGCGTCACGGTCACCGCGGCGGCGTTTCGGCTCGCGCCCGGGGACCCCGCGAGCCTCCGGCGGGAAATGGACGCATTGTCCCAGAGGCGCCGCGCCTCCCAGCCGCTAGAATACCCCAGCGGGGGCAGCGTGTTTAAAAGACCGGCCGGGCATTATGCCGGCCGGCTGATTGCGGATTGCGGGTTGAAAGGGTATCGCATCGGCGGCGCCCAGGTATCCGAAAAACACGCGGGATTCATCGTCAACCGGGGCGGCGCCACCTGCGAGGATGTCAAACGGTTGATTGCGCACATCCAAGAGACTGTCGCGGCCCAAACCGGCGTAGTGCTGGAATGCGAACTGAAATTTATGGGGGAATGACTGCATCATGAAGTTTCTCATTGTGTCCGGCCTGTCCGGCGCGGGCAAGAGCCTGACGGCCAGATTGTTAGAAGACATGGGCTACTATTGCGTGGACAATATGCCGCCCCAGCTCATCCCTTCCTTCGCCGAGCTGTGTTTGGCGTCGCAGGGGCAGTACAGGCGGGTGGCGTTGGTTACCGATGTGCGCGCCGGCCAGACGTTCAGCGATCTGTTTATCGCGCTGGACAAACTGCGCGAAATGGGTTGCGACTACAAGATCATCTTTGTGGAGGCCTCTCATGAGATCATCGTCAGACGCTACAAAGAGACCCGCCGTCCCCATCCGCTGGCGGTAGACGGCGAGTCGCTGTCGGAGACTATTGCCCGGGAGGAGCTTCTGCTGGAGCCTATCCGGCGGCGGACGGATATTACCGTCCATACTTCGGATATGCCGTCGCGCCACCTGGAGCGGCAACTGCGGTCGCTGTTGGGGGAAGACCCGGAGGGTAGGCCAATGTCGATCATCGTGCGATCCTTCGGCTATAAGCACGGCCTACCCAGGGATTCGGACTTGGTCTTCGACGCGCGTTTCCTGCCCAACCCGTTCTACGTACCCGAACTCCGCGACCAAACCGGCGAGGACGGGCGGGTGCGGGACTATGTCTTACACTCCGAGGGCGCCGGCCCCTTTATCGCGAAATTGGGGGGGATGCTGGCTTTTTTGTTGCCGCTGTACGCATCCGAAGGCAAGACCATGCTGGTTGTGTCGGTGGGCTGTACCGGCGGCCGGCATCGTTCGGTCGCCGTGGCGCGCCGGTTGTATGAAGAAATCCAGAGCCTGGGATACCCGGCCACGCTGACGCACCGGGATATCGGCAGGGCGTGAGGCAACATAGCGTGAGGCAACATAGCGTGA
>WRCJ01000091.1 GCA_009784085.1 Oscillospiraceae bacterium
GCAGGGCCAGGATGCCGTCCAGCGATTCCCGGAATGCCTCGGTGGCGGCCCGGCTGGGGCGCCCGTCAATGTCGAACCCGTCAATGGGGCGCCCGGCAATAGTGTGTTCGGTAACAGGGTGTTCAGCAACAGGGAGCCCGGCAATGAGATCGGTGTTGACGGAAAACCCGGCGTCCACCGACATCTCGTAGGCGCGCAAAGCATCGTTGGCCGTGTGCGGCCGCCCGGCGGCGCGGAGCACATCGTCGCGCAAGGACTGGGGGTTTACACTGATACGCGTGACGCCGGCGCGGCGCAGGGCGGAGAGTTTCTCCCGCGTGATCGTGTCCGGCCTGCCCGCCTCCACGGTATATTCCCGCAGGCTCGACAGGTCAAAGCACGCGGAGAGCTTGGCCGCCAAGGTTTCCAGCTGCCCAGCCGACAAAACGGTGGGCGTGCCGCCGCCAATGTACAATGCCGCTGGGCGCAAGCGAAGATCCTTGACAAGAACGCCCACCATCTCGATTTCCCGCGCCAGCGCTTCGAGGAAATCGGGCAATAAGTGCCCGGCCTTGGAAACAGCGTGGCTGACGAAGGTGCAATAGGCGCAACGCGACGGGCAGAAGGGGATGCCTACGTACAACCCGATATCGTCCCTGCCCAGGCGCCCCTCCGCGGACAGCGACGACGCCGCCGCCGCGCGGCATAGCGCACGTTTCTCCGGCGAGACGTCGAAACGGCTACGGAGGACGCCGTCGGCCTGGGTAAGCGTCATCCCGTCGCGCATGAGGGTCCGCAGCATCCCGGCGGGGCGGATCCCGGTCAACGCGCCCCAGGGCGGGCGGGTCCCGGTGGCCCTGACGGCGGCGCGGTAGAAGGATAGTTTGACCGCCCAGGTGAGCGCGCGCTCCCGGGCGCGCCCTTCCGCGTATCGCGCGAGATCCACATAGGCATGGCCCCGGCAAACGCTTTTGTCATGATATATGACAGTGGAAGCGCAAGCGTATCGACGGGCATAAGTCAGCCTAGACAGCGCGGCGCCGGCTTCCGGGGATGGCTTGGCATCGGCAAACACGGGGCGGTCCTCGGGGAAAAACACCAATTGGCACTGCTCGACGGCGTAGCGGTAATCGTGCCCCTCCAAATAGAGTATCACAGTATCACAACATCACAGTATCACAGATTGTAGTCGTACGGGGGTTGCAGATAGGGGTTGCGCCGTTGCTCGCGGGAAAGGGTGGTGGATCCCCCATGCCCGGGGTAGACATCGTAGCCGCCTGTCCAACCGGCGATAGCCTCCATGGTGCGGCGCATGGCGCGCGCACTGCCGCCGGGCAGATCGACGCGGCCGATGTCGCCGTCGAACAGCGTGTCGCCGGAAAAAATCGCGTTTTGGCACACGAAGCAACAGGATCCCGGGGAGTGGCCGGGCGTGTGCCGGACGGCCATGGCCAAATCTCCCGCCTTGATCACGCTGCCATCCTCGAGGGTGCGCAGATCGGCGGGGGGCGTGAAGCCGGGCATCGAAAAGGGGCTGGATTTGCGGTTGAGCCTGATCCCATCCACGTCCAGGCTGTGGAGCCAAACCGGGGCGCCGGTGGCCTCATGGAGCGCGGGCACGGCGAGGAAATGGTCAAAATGGGCGTGGGTGAGCAAAATATGGGCTACCGACAGCCCCCGCCCGCCCAGTGCCGCCAGGATGGCGTCCGGTTGTCCGCCGGGGTCGATGACCATCGCCGCGGCCTGCTCCCAGACAAGGTAACAGTTGGCCTCAAAATGCCCCACAGGCAGGGCGAGGATTTGCATGGACAAACACCTCCCACGGGCTGTTATATACTGTCATATACTGTTATATACTGTCATATACTGTTATACGCTGTTATATGCTGTTATATAATGACGCTCATGCTCACGTGATCGAGCAGCGGCTCACCTCGCGCATGCCCTCGATGAGGTACAGGCGGCGGATGATAGCATCCAGTTCCTTCAAGTCGCGCACCTCCAGGGTCAAGTGCAGCAACGCCTTCTCGTCCGGCAGGGATTTCGCGTTGATGCGCCGCACCGGCACCTTCTGCCCCGATATCACGGAGGAAATGTCCGTGATGAGCCCGTTGCGGTCGCGCGCCGACAGGCACAGGCCCGTCTGATAGGCTTCTTTGATATTCTCGCTCCAGCGCACCACGATCCATCGCCCCGCGTTGATGCTGTTCTTCTGGCTGGTCAGCGCGTTGCGGCAACCCTCCCGGTGCAAGGACACGCCGTAGCCCCTGGTGATGAAGCCGATGATGGGGTCGCCCGGCACCGGCGCGCAACAGCGGGCGAACTTGATGAGGCAATTGTCCACGCCCTCGACCACAACGCCGGAAACGGGGGCGGGGGCGTTTCTCACTTGGCTGATGAGCTTGCTCACCGTTTCCTTGTCGCTTTGCAGCTGGTTGATCCTGGTCAGCTCGTCGCGGATGCGGTTGACCGCCCGCAGGGCCGGGATGCCCCCATAGCCGATGGCGGCGTAAAGATCTTCATAATTGTTGAAGGAGAGGCGTTTGAGGATGGACTCCTGGACATCCGGCTTGGTGATGGTGGACATGGGGATGCCCGCCCGCTTGAGTTCGCGGTCGAACTCCTCTTTGCCCCTGGCGACGTTTTCCTCCCTGCGCTCCTTCTTAAACCACTGCTTGATCTTGTTGCGGGCCTCTCCCGTCTTGGCCAGGCTCAGCCAATCCCGGGAGGGGCCGTGCCCGCTGCCGGTCAGGACTTCGATGATATCGCCGTTTTGGAGGTTGTATTCCAGGTTGACGATGCGCCCGTTGACCTTGGCGCCCATCATGCGGTTGCCGACAGCCGAGTGTATGGCGTAGGCGAAGTCGATGGGCGTGGCGCCGGCGGGCAGATTGATCACGTCGCCGCGCGGGGTAAAGACAAACACCTCGTCGGCGAACATGTCGATCTTGAGGTTGCGGATAAAGTCCTCGGCGTCGGTGTCCTGCTGTGTCTCCAGCAAGCGGCGCACCCATTCCAGCTTCTCCTCCAGGCCGAACTGCCCCTCGCCGAGCCCCTCCTTATACTTCCAGTGGGCGGCGATGCCGTATTCGGCCGTGTGGTGCATCTCCCATGTGCGTATCTGCACCTCGAAGGGCATGCCCTCCCGCCCGATGACGGTGGTGTGCAGGGACTGGTACATATTGGGCTTGGGCGTGGAAATGTAGTCCTTGAAACGCCCGGGCATGGGCTTGTAGAGATCGTGTACAAAACCCAGCACGTTGTAACAGTCGGCCATTTCGTCGACAATGATGCGCACCGCGTACAGATCGTAGATCTCAAACAGCGACTTATGCATACTGTACATCTTGCGGTAGATGCTGTAGATATGCTTGATGCGCCCGGATATGTTGGCTTCGATATGGGCTTCGCCCAAGCGATCGGACAACCGGGTCTGCACCTGGGAGAGGAAGGACGCATGCAACTCATGCCGTATGGCCAGCTCCTGCGTGATCTCCTGATACCCCACCGGATCGAGGTCGTAGAGCGAAAGATCCTCCAGTTCCCACTTGATCCTCTGCATGCCCAGCCGATGCGACAGGGGCGCGTATATCTCCATGGTCTCCATGGCTTTCTCGCGCCGCTTCTGCTGGGTGTGGTAGGCCAGCGTGCGCATATTGTGCAGGCGGTCGCATATCTTAATGAGGATGACGCGGATATCCTTGGCCATGGCCAAAAACATCTTGCGCAGGTTTTCCATCTGCTGGTCTTCTTTGGAGGTGTAGGGCACGCGGGTCAGTTTGGTGACGCCGTCCACCAGTTCCGCCACGGGCCGGCCGAACACCCGCCGGATATCGCCGTAGGTGAACCCGGTGTCCTCGATGGTATCGTGCAGGAGCGCGGCCATGACAGACTCCAAGTCGGGCGTGAGGTCGGCCACGATGTGGGCGACCTCCACCGGATGGGAGACATAGGGGGATCCGTCTTTGCGCAACTGCCCCTCATGGGCGCGCGCGGCAAATTCATAGACGGCGCGCAGCCGCGCCCCATCGGAGTCGGATATGCTGTCCTTCATGCGATCCAGCAATTCCGCGACCCGCTCCTCAGGAGAGGGGGGTGCCTGCATATCCATTGTATCCGATGTATCCGATGTACCCATGCCCATAGTATCCATTGTACCCATATGCGTTACCTCACCGTCAAAACCCGTAAGTTCCGATAGGTTTCCGAGTCTTCCAGATCCACCTTGTCCGGTTCCGCGACCGGCTCTATGGTTACGGTTTCGCCGTCTACCGTTTGCCCCAGCAACCCCAGCTCCGCGAAGATATCCAAGGCGGCGCGCAACTGCCCCGGCGCGAGGGGGAACCCCGCCTCCCGCGATATCTTCCTGGACAAGGCGCCCACGTGGCCGGTTACGTGGCCGGTCAAGTGGTGGGGGACAGCCATCCGAGCGCAATAACGCCACACGGCCCCCAAGTGGCTTCGGCTGGGGGACAGGGCGCGCCGCTCGGCAGGGGAGAGATCCCCGTCGCCCGCGCGGAAACGCCGGTACAGCGTCAAGGATTCGGCCTCCAACTCCCGGGCCGGGGAGGAGAGCCGCATGTCGCATAGGTTGAACTGCACCCGGGATCGGTTGGCAAAGGTGTTGATCTCGGGGGAAAAGGCGATATCCACGCAATCCCCCTCGACCAGCCCCAGCGATATCGCGTCCACGCCAAAGAAGATCCCGGCGAAGGCCATGCCCTCCGCCAAAAAGGAGAGCCTCATATGCCTGCCGCCCCCCACCGGCGCCGCCTTGGTCAACGTCACGCCCTCCAGCATGAACACCGGTTGCGGGTTGCCAGGCCCAAAGGGCTCCATCGATTGCAACGACGTCACGCGGCGATGGGTGAACAGGGCGGGCGGCACGGCGGCGTCCACGCAGAGCGTTTGCTCTTCCCGGGGCGCCATGTGCCGATCGATATAGTCGCGCACCCTTTGGCGGAAGAGCTCGATATCATCCGGCATGATCGTGAAACCGGCGGCCATATCGTGCCCACCATAGTTGCCCAGCAGATCGGCGCATTGCGTCAACGCATCCACCAAGCGGACGCCCCGGGCACTGCGGGCCGACCCGCGCCCTTTGCCCTTGTCCAGGCAGATGAGGAAGACCGGCGCGTCGAAACGCTCCACCAGCCGGGAGGCGACGATACCGATCACGCCGGGCCGCCACTGCTCGCTGGCCAGCACGATGGCGGAATCGTCGGCGCGGTCGCGCAACATCTCCAGGGCCTCGAGGCAGGTCTCGTTCTCCAAGGTCTGGCGCAAGAGGTTGAGGGAGCACAGTTCGGCGGCCAGTTGCCCGGCGCGGGCGGGGTCGTCGGTCAGGAGCAACTCGACAGCCAGGGA
>WRCJ01000092.1 GCA_009784085.1 Oscillospiraceae bacterium
CGCCGTCAAGACCAGCAGCGCGGTCGTCACCGTCATTGATGTCTACGCGCAAACTTACTTGACCATCACATTCAACGTCACGAGCTAATTTACCGCAAAGCAAAGGGGCTGTTGGTGCTTCCAACAGCCCCTTTGCATGAAAAAAAAGGTGGATCATTCTTCCCCAATGCGATATAATACAGCTAATGGCAAAGGAGATGTGACGGGCATGAAAAGGTATCTATCCATCAAAGAGTTCTCCCAACTATCCGGCGTCGAGACCACGACCTTGCGGTATTGGGACGAAATCGGTCTATTTTGCCCGGTGAGACGCAATCCGGAGACCAATTACCGGTATTATACGCCGCAACAGGTCATCGCGGTCAATTTCGTCGCGGTCATGAGCAACCTGAATGTGCCCCTGCGGACCATCAACGATCTGTTGAGCGTGCGCGATCCGGAGACTGTCATCGACGTCATCGAACGGCAGGAGAGGCGGCTCAATATGGAGATGCACCGCCTGCGGGAGAGTTTTACGATCATCCAAACGCGGCGCAACCTGATTCGAATGGGAGCGAGGGCGAAGCCAAACGAGATCTCCCTCGTCGAACTGCCGGAGAGCGCGTATGTCCTGGGATCCCCCAACGATTTTAAGGCGGACGAGCCGTTTTATGAACCATTCATGCGGTTTTGCCAAAACGCGGACGGCTTGCGCATCAACCTCAACTATCCCATCGGCGGTTGCCACGACAGCATGGAGAGCTTTCTGGGGTCGCCGGGCCAGCCGGATTATTTCTTCTCCGTCGATCCCACCGGCAACGCCAAGCAGCCAGCCGGGACATATATGGTCGGATACTCGAGCGGCTATTATGGCGAGTTCGGGGATTTGCCCGAAAAAATGGCCGCTTTCGCCGAGGAACGCGAACTCGACTGCTGCGGCATCGTATATGCGGTCTATCTGCTGGACGAGATCTGTATCAAAGATCCGGATCAATATTTGGCGCAGGTGTGCGTTGCTGTTTCCCCCAAACACATGCTGCCGGAAGGGTTTTGCGATTAGCAATACCGTTCTAGGAAACGCCGCATACGCTCGCTGGACGGGTTGTCCAGCGTCGTGGCCGGCGGGCCGTATTCGATAATGACGCCTTCATCCATAAACATGATTTCGTCGGCGACGCCCCGGGCAAACTCCATTTCATGGGTCACGATGATCATGGTGGTGTGGCCGTCGGCCAATCCGCGGATCACCCGGAGGACCTCGCCGGTCAGTTCCGGATCCAACGCCGAGGTGGGTTCGTCGAAACATAAAATATCGGGGCCCATCGCCAAAGCCCGGGCGATGGCCACCCGTTGTTGCTGGCCGCCGGATAGCTGGTGGGGGTAGTGATCCCGCTTGTCCTCCAAGCCGATTTGCGCCAAGAGAGCTAAGCCTTGGTCGCGAATGCCTTCGAGGACTTCGCGGCTTGCCTCGCCGCGCGTTTTGGCCATCAGCCGCCTGGCCAGCGTCACGTTTTGCAACGCGGTGTATTGGGGAAACAGGTTGAAAGACTGGAACACCAGCCCAAAGTGCAGGCGTTTTTCCCGGATGCCCTGCTCATTGTGGCGAGAGCGTTCGTCGGCGTCAAACAAGACCTCGCCGCGCACCAAAATACGCCCCTCGTTCGGCCGCTCCAAAAAATTCAGGCAACGCAACAGCGTGGTTTTCCCGCTACCCGAGGCGCCGATGACCGCCAGGGTACGGCCCTTTTCCAGCGTGAAGCTGATGTCCTGCAACACCTCGGATGATCCAAACCACTTGCTCAAATTCTGCACTTCCAATATGGCCATGCCCGTTACCAATCCCCAGTTATATTCATTGTTATATTTCGTAAAACGGATTTAAATTATGCCTTAAAATAGCTCATGCGTTTCTCGATGTAGCCGAACAGCAGGGTCAAGATCCCCACGAACAGCAGATAGAAGGCCCCGGTGTAGAACAGCGGCCAAAGGAGGCCCCGGGACGCCAGCAATTCCGCTTCCTTCAGGACTTCCACAACGACAATCACCCTGGCCAAAGCGGTATCTTTGACCAAGGTGATGACCTCGTTGGACATAGGCGCCGTGATGCGCTTGACGACCTGTAGCAGCACGACGCGAAAGAACACTTGGGATTTTGTCATGCCCAGCACCTGGCCCGCCTCGTATTGGCTACGGGAGATGCTCTGGATGCCGCCCCTGAATATCTCGCTAAAATAGCAGGCGTAATTGATGGAAAAAGCGATGACCGCCGCGTTGAACCGCTCGGTGATGGGTTGCTGGAACAGGATGCCCGGCACGTAATAGATGATGAAGATCTGCAACATCAGGGGGATGCCCCGGACGATCCACACGATAACCTTCACGAGGTAGCGCAACGGCGCGAACCTCGACATGGAACCGAAGGAAATGACCAGCCCCAACGGAAGCGAGAACACCAGCGTGAGGGCGAAGAGCAACATTGTCTTTTGAAAACCGCCCCATAGGATCAGCGTGACATCCCAAAACCCCATCGTTCTTCCTTACTCACTTACTTGTTTATTTTCTTACTTGCCGAAACTCGTGTCCAGCAGGTAGGAGTTCTGCAATTTATACTTTTCCGCCAGCGTGGCCAATGTACCGGCTTCGTCCAGTTCCTTCATGGCTTTATTGACCTTGGCCGTCAAATCGCTGCCCTTTTTAAACCCAACGGCGTATACCTCGGCATCCAGTTGCACGGCCCTGGCAATGGCAAGGTCGGCGTAATCCCCCGTGCCCGCGATCTGTTGCGCCAACAGGATATCGACGATGGCGCAGTCCGACGCGCCGGATTTGACCTCGACGAAGGCGCTCATCTGCGTCGACAATTTGATGATTTTATCTTCGGCGGTGAGTTTCTTGGCCTCCCCCTCGCCCGCCGACGAGGCTTCCACCGCGATGTTCTTGCCGCTTAGGGCGTCTTTGGTAGAAAGCTCCCCGATCCTGTCCGCCAAGACGACGACGCACTGCTGGTTGAGCATATAGCTGTAAGTCATGTCCGCCAACTCGGCCCTAGGCGTGCCATCTTCGTCTGAGTTAGCCGTCAAGCCGTTCCAAATGCAGGTGATGGCGCCGGAATTCAGCTCGTCGAACTTACGATCCCAATCGATCAGTTGAAACTCCACTTCCATGCCCAGCTTTTGGCCCACCAATTGGGCAAATTCGGTGTCGAACCCGGTCCATACATTGTTTTCCCGGTAATTCATGGGTTTATACTCGGTGATGCCGCAAATCAGTTTCCCGCCACTGCCGCCACCGCCGCCGCTGCACGACGACAAAGCCGCGATCGCTACCAGCGCCATGGCCACCGCCATCACGCGCCATAAAGACCTTTTCATAAACTAACCCTCTTTCTAAAAAAATAATACTCTTTCATTATACCATGTTAAAGCAATAAATCAAGAGGCAAGCGCAAATCCATTCATTTTTGCCATTTCGCCATTTCGCCATTGCCTATTCGTTCCTTTCGGAAAGCATGACCAGCGCGCGCCCGGCCAGCGTGACGGCCACCGTGTCCGCACCGGGCAACGGTTCGTTGCTGAGGGCCATGGGCCGAGCCCTCGCCAGTGCCGCGCCCTGCAGGGGGAAGCGCAAGCCCTCCAACGTCACGCCTTCGCAACATCTGTCCAACGCCAGCAAGGATAAATACCGGTAGCCTCGCGCCTCGGGCAACGCCAGGCGCCCGCCCGTGTGCAACAGGATCAGGTTATCGTCGTCCAACAGCCGAGCGGGCGCGCCGCGTTCGGCGCAATACTCCAGCAAGCCCAAGTTGCCCAGGAAATGATCCAGGCGCGGCCCTCCGGTGCAACCCAGGAGAAGAAAGACGCCGCATCCCTTCGCCAAGCCATAGTCCACGCAGGCATGCGTGTCGGTGATGTCCTTGTCGCGGGGCAGGCGCACAATCTCCACGCCTTCGGGGATATCCGCGCCCGCGCCAGCGCCCGCGCCCGCGCCCCCCGAATCGCCATCGCCGATCAGCGCGTGCGGCAGGAGGCCCTCCCGCCGCGCGTGGCGCCAACCGCCATCGGCGCATAGCAGGAGATCCCCTGGGCACAGGCGCGCCGCGCGGAGGGCGTGCGCGCCCACCGGGGCGGCGCCCAACACGACGCAACGCCGAACATGACCATTGTTGGCGGTCGTAACCATGCATTTTTGCGCGTCGCCATGGCTGTCCGTGATTACCCACCCCCAGAAACGAACGATGATATACGGCATGAATCCCGGTGCGTCGTTGTAGGGGACGCGCCCCTGCGCGTCCCGCCGCCGTGGTTACGGGGACCTACGCGGTGCGTCGTCGTTGTAGGGGCCGCGCCGCCGCGCGTCCCGCCGCCGCGCCGCCGCGCGTCCCGCCGCCGCGCCCCCGCGCGTCCCGCCGCCGCGCCAACGACATCATTTTTTTACCCCATGCGAATAACCCGCCCGCTGTGCGCTCTCCACGAGCCGCTTGTAGCTTTCGAAGCGGCTGGCGGCGATCTCCCCACGCCGTTGCGCCGCCCAAATGGCGCAACCTGTCTCGCTCAAATGGAGGCACCCGGTAAAACGGCAAGCCCCTCCCCATGGCAGGAACTCCGGGAAGAGTTCCTTGACCTCCTCCGGCGGGATGGTCTCCATGCGGTCCATATCGAACAAAGAGAAACCGGGCGTGTCGGCCACCCACGCGCCCTCCCCCACTGGGAGAAGCTCCACATGCCGCGTGGTATGCCGTCCGCGCCCGCCCCTGACGCTGACCTCGGATGTTGGCAGGGCAAAATCGGAAAACAATCGATTGAGCAGGCTGGACTTGCCTACGCCCGAGTTGCCTACAAAAGCCGAAACCCCGCCGGCTACGGCCAGCGCGGCGCGGAGCGCCGGCATGCCCTCGCCGGTCAACGCGCTAACACACAACGTCTCGTACCCGGCGCCGTGATAGGTATCATACAGCGCGGAAGCCGGTACGAGATCGATCTTGTTGACGCAAACCACGACCCGCAACCCGCGCCGCGCCGCCAGGGCGGCGATGCGGTCGATGAGAAAGGGATCGCTTATGGGGATGGCCCGGGATACGATAATGACCATGGTATCGACGTTGGCGACCGGCGGACGGGTGAACACGCTTCGCCGGGGCGATATCCCCTCGATGCGCCCCTGCCCGTCGGGTAGCCGCACACACCGAACCCGGTCGCCCGGCAAAGGCTTGACGCCCTCCAGCCGAAAACGCCCCCTGGGCCGGCACACCACCGGCCCGTCGGGGGATAGGACGGTGTAGAACCCACCTACCCCCTTGAGGATCAATCCC
>WRCJ01000093.1 GCA_009784085.1 Oscillospiraceae bacterium
AGACGAACGTGTCGATGACTTCGATCTTATCGGCAACCAGCGAATTGTAGAAGACAAAATACTGATCGAACCCGACCGATATCATGCCGCCGATGCCCAGCAGCAGGAGCACCACGTATGTCGGCAGGAGGCCGGGCAATGTGATGTGAATCATCTTTCCAAAGCGCCCCGCCCCGTCCACCGAAGCGGCGTCGTACAGTTCGCTGTCGATGCCCGCGATGGCGGCGATGTAGATGATGGCGCTCCAGCCGATCGACTTCCACCAGCCCAGCACCGTTTGGAACCAGTAGACGGCGCCGCTGTTGCCCAGCAGCATGGTGGGCTTGTCAATCCACCCCAGAGCCATGAGCGTGTTATTGACCACGCCGCTGTCCTGAAACAGCGAGAACGCCAGCGAGAAGACGATGACCCAGCTGATGAAATTGGGCAAAGTAGTCGTGATTTGCACGAGTTTTTTATATTTGATGCTGTTCATTTCGTTGAGGAAAATGGCGAAAACCATCGGAAGCGGCGAGCTGAGCAGGCCCAGGAAGCTAAAGATCAGGGTATTGCGAAGGACGTTGAGGATTTGGTTCTTATAGAAGGTAAAGATCAGCGCAAAGTTGTCTAGCCCCACGAACTTGGAGTTCATCAGGGGAATGCCCGGCTTGTAGTTAAAGAGGGAATAGACCCACCCGACCAACGGGACATAGGCGAACAGAATAATGAATACCACGAAGGGGATTGCGAAGAGCAACAGCGTGAGCCGTTCATTCGTCCGGACGCCATTGATGAGTTTCATAACGACACCCTCGCCTTTTGATTCATATTCGTCGATGGCACACTGTCATAAATGTTACACTTTGTCACTTTTGCACATCAATCCGGAAACGATGCGCGGCACTCCGCTATAAAATAACGGTGAAGTTTATCAGTATTTTATTTCATAGCCGCCCGCTTGTCAAGACCCTTTGTGCACAAAACAAGCCAACATATGACAAATTGAACAAAATATCACACAAAACCGCCCGTTTGACAA
The DNA here is from genome assembly GCA_009784085.1 of Oscillospiraceae bacterium. GTDB lineage: Bacteria > Bacillota > Clostridia > Oscillospirales > UBA929 > JAIRTA01. The sequence goes on from WRCJ01000093.1 coordinate 1,019, forward strand.
GGCGTTCAATGTGTGCTATTCTGTGCAAAGTGTTCAATTACCCCTTGCAGATCATCACGGAGAGAAGGGAATCGCGTGGGCCGCATCACGACGAACGATATCGCCAATAAGCTTGGCCTTTCAAGGGGGACTGTGTCCAAAGCGCTCAACGGCAGGGACAACATAGACGAGAAGACCCGGCTGACCGTTCAGCGAACGGCCGATGAAATGGGCTATAAAAAGGCGAACGCGGCGCGCGAAGGGGCGTCCCCCGCAGCGCTAAAGACGCTGTCGATCATGCTTCGGACCAATATGTACAGCGACCCGTATTGGTCGGCCTTTATCAAAAGTTTTGAAGATGAAGCGGCCAGAAATGATTTCAGCTATACAGTCAACGTGATCAGCGCAGAGGACGAGGCCGCCCAGCTCCTGCCCAGAAATTTCCAGATCGCGCCCCCGGCGGGCATTGTGACCGCCGGCCCGATCAGCGATGCCTATTACGGGCTGGTACAGGGCAGCGGCATCCCCGCCGTGTATGTGGATACCACGGCCAACCGGAGCGACGCCGACGTCTTTGGCGACACCCTCTTCTCCTGCAACCGGGAGTACGTGTCCACGATGACCGCCCACCTCATCGCCCAAGGGCACAGGAAGCTCGGCTTTATCGGCGGTTACGTCAACTGCCGCAGTTTCGATGAGCGAAGGCTGGGGTTCATGGAGGCGATGGCGGCCGCCGATTTGCCGATCCCCGAGCGATTTGTGTACGGCGCGCGGGACGGCGAAGTCTTTGAGAGCATTAGGCCGTGGATCGCCTCGCTGGAGGAATATCCCACCGCGTTTGTCTGCGTCAACGACATACGCGCCATCCTTGCCAAGACATCACTCCGCGAGGAGGGCCTGGATGTGCCCTCCGATATCGCGCTGTGCGGCTATGACAACGCGCCCTACCTCTCCGCGCTCTTCCCCGACCTCACGAGCGTGGACAGTCGCGTGGAATACATGGGCAAGCGCGCCATGCAGGCGCTGGCCTGGCGGCTCCAAAATCCCGGCGCGCCGTATGAAGTTATCAAGATCACTTCTCAGATTTACTATCGGGATTCTACGGAGAAGTACCGATTCGGGGAATCCTCGAGGTGATTGTGGATTGACGAGGGGGGAAGCGTGCGCCCATCCTCATTGTGAAATATGCAGTGCATCTTTTAGCGCCTGTTGAAGGGTTTGGGAGAAATTGACGTTTGCGCGTTCGGCCTGTTCGTTGAGCCACACGGGGATCGTAAGCGTCTTTTTCATGGATTTATTTTCATAGAAACGCCGATATGTCTCGGTGTCAACGGCGAGGATACTTGTGAATTCCCCCGGTTCAACGACAACGTCGTTGGGTGCGCTTGCGGCGGGGATGATCTTGCCGTCCTGTTCCATGCCATACAGGCACAGGCAGAGCACATCCTGCGCCATGAAGATCGCGTCAGACAGATCGTCCCCGCAGGTTACGCAGTTTTCAAGATCGGGAAACCGTACGCTGAACAGGCCGTTTACCTCTGGCGTGAAGATCGCCGGGTATGTGTATTTCATGGTCAACCGCCTTTCTTTGCAATCGAGGGGATGGAGCGAGAGGGTTTACTTCAGCCCCAGACTTTTCATGATCTGTTTCGCGGTACCGGTAGGGAGCTCTTTGCCAGGGTGGCGGGGGATCCATGAAGTTTGGCCGGTGCCGGGGTTGACCCACTCGTCGTGCGCGGAACCGTGACGCAGGATGCGACAACCATGCTTTCGCGCGAGTCTGGTCAGTTCGTTCACCTTCACCGTATCATCTCCCCTCGACACTTCAATTATACACGTATCCAGCACGTGTGTCAATGGAGGCGTGCAGAAATACGTGTAAAATAGGTATCTACCGCCGCCTTATCGATATGCAAGGGCAGTGACCCGAGGGAACAGGCGATAACGATAAGTTACATGCTCAATGGGATCATCGACGCGATTGTGGTGGATTGATGATGTGTATCCGCCGACGATGCTAATTACTAAGATAGACGATATCCCCGCTAATGACAATGGCAAATATCTCCTCCCCATCCAGAAAAAACCCGCCGACGATTTCTCCGTCCAATATCGTCTCATGGAAAAATGACTCGATCACATCGATGGTCAATGGCGCAACATCATATCCTGCGCCATTGACCGCCCTGATCCGAAAGGAAAAGATGCCCGACGCGCCCGGCGTGCCCGAAATGATTCCGGTATTAGCATTGAGGGACAATCCGGGCGGCAGGCCCGTCTCACCGGCGATCAACGGCGTGACGACCGTCCAGGAAATGGGGGCGTCGCCGGTGGCGGACAGCGCTTGCGAATACGCCACTCCGGTAGCCCCGTCTTCAAGGGAAGCGGTGGTGATCACCGGAGGATCGGCGATTGTCATGATGTACGTGCGGGAATCGACGCCGTTCGCGTTTGTAGCGGTGATCACAAAGGTATATACGCCCGCCGTCGTCGGCGTGCCTGAGAGGGCATTGTCGACGAGGGTTATTCCATTTGGCAACGATGAACCGCCCTCCAATGCCCAGCTGATCGGCTGATTGCCGTTTGCCGCCAGTGCGACTGAAAAAGCGGTGCCCCGGATCGCCGAGAGGGTTGAGCCGGTGGTGATGACCGGCGCGCCGGAAGGGCCGATGGCGATGCTGAACTGCTTTTCGTTCGCGTAACCGCTGCCGGTGCTATTTTGCGCCCTCACGGTAAAGGTATAGATACCCTCTGCCGCCGGTATGCCGGATATCGTCGCGCCCGATAGCGACAGTCCGGGCGGCAGGCCGGTCTCGCTGCCCGCCGGGGGCAGGATCGACCAGGCGATGGGCGTGGTGCCGGTGGCCTGCAATGTCTGAGAATACACGGCGTTCACATTGCCGCTGTTGAGTGAAGCGGTCGTGATCACCGGCTTGGCGTAGACAGTGAGCGTAAAACTCTCCTCGGCAAAACCGCCGAAGTTGGATACCCTGACCGCAAAGCTATATTCGCCCGTCGATGTGGGGGTGCCGGATATACGAAACGCCATCGTCGGCGTGGCGGTGTCCGGATCGGTGACGATGGCGGTATCCCACGTGAGTCCGGGCGGCAAAGCCCCCGATACCAGCGACCAGGTGAAGGGCTGATCGCCGCTGGCTAAGATATATTCAAGGTACGCTTCACCGACGATGCCATTTTTAACTGCCGTCGTCTTGATGCCCGGCGTGGTGATGTCCAGAAAGAACACCACCGGGGCGGAATTGCCGAACTCGTTGGCGGCGACCGCGGTAAAGGTGTAGTTGCCCTCCGTCGGGATCAACCACGACAGGACGCCGTTGCTCGCCAAGGTAATGTCAATCGTGGGCGGCGGCGGCTTCGGCCCGCCCGTCCACGCGGGGCCCGCCGTCATCGTCCACGTGATGGGAGTGGAGCCGCTCGCCGATAGGACGGTGGTAAAGGGCCTATCGACACCCCCGCCCAGGACGGGCGGAGAGGTGATGACGGGCGGCGCGCCCACAAAGAGGGTAAAGGGCGATGTGGCGACAGCCGCGCCGTTTGTGATGGTAATCGAGAAGTTATACGTGCCGGTGGACGCAGGGGTGCCGGACAAGACCCCCGCCGTGCTCAGCGTCATGCCCTGCGGCAAGGTCGTACCGGCCCCGACCGACCATGCGACGGTGGCCGATGTATCAATCCCCTCCGCCACAAACTGCAACGCTCCATAGAGGACATTCACCGTGGCGCTGCGCAAGGGCGAGGTGGTCACGATCGCCAGCGCCAAGCCCGCGTCAACGATGAATTGCGCGGGCGCGGAGTTTCCGGCGATATTGGTCGCCGCCACGGTAAATGTAAACCGGCCGCTGGCGAGCGGCACACCGGTAATCGCGCCGGTATTCGCGTTTAAGGATAAACCGGTCGGGAGGCTGCCGCTTATGACCGCCCAAGTCATGGGCGTCGAGCCGGCCGCCGTCAACTGCCCTGAATAGGGGGAGCCCAAGCGGGCGTAACCGAGCGAAACGGTGGTTATGACGGGCAAGGCGTAGACATTCAGCTCAAAGAGTCGGGTGTCCTCCCCCAAATCGTTGATTGCCCTCACCGAAAACGAATAGACGCCCGTCTGCGTGGGCGTTCCGGACAAGACGCCCGTCTCCGATAGCGTCAGCCCCGGCGGCAAATCGCCGCTCAAAAATTCCCAGG
>WRCJ01000094.1 GCA_009784085.1 Oscillospiraceae bacterium
GGGGGCGCGTCCCCTACACCGCGCCGGGGATCGCCGTGGGGCACCGGGACGCGCGGGGGCGCGTCCCCTACACCGCCCGCGACCTACGAATAACGAATTTGCCAAACGGGCTGTTGAAACTCCTTCAACAGCCCGTTGTAGCGTTACCGTGTTGCCATGTTTGCTCCGTCAACAGTGTTTATGCCGTCAACAGTGCTTGATCCTATCCTTCTCTTCTGATCTCTTGGCATTGTTAAAACGATTCAGCGTACCCACCAAATAACCGGTGATGCGGCGGATGCGCTCGAAGTGGACGCCGTCGCCTTCCCGGCGGCCGCACCCCGGGCATTGATCCCCGATGACGCCGGAAAACCCGCACACAGGGTCGCGGTCAACGGGATGATTGATGGAACCGTAACCCACGCCGGCTTTTTGCATGGCGCGCACGACCTGCTCGAACGCCTCCAGGTTCTGCGCCGGGTCGCCGTCCATTTCCACATAGGTGATATGGCCGGCGTTGGTCAGCGCGTGATAGGGCGCCTCGATATTTATCTTGTCCGGGGCAATCATCGGGTAATACACCGGCACATGGAAACTATTTGTGTAGTAATCGCGATCGGTGACCCCCTCGATAAGGCCGAACAAATCGCGGTCTATCCGGGCAAACCGGCCTGACAGACCCTCCGCCGGCGTGGCAATGAGGGTATAGTTCAATTTGCTGCGGCGGCTCTCCACGTCCAACCGGGCGCGCATGGCGCCCACAATCTCCAACCCCAGGTTTTGCGCCTTTTCCGACTCGCCGTGGTGGACGCCGAGGAGGGACTTGAGCGCCTCGGCCAAGCCGATAAACCCGACAGTCAGCGTGCCATGCTTGAGCACCGGGCCGATTTCGTCCTCCCAGCCCAAGTTTTCAGAATCCAGCCAGACCCCTTCGCCCATCAGGAAGGGGAAATTCTTGACCTTCTTGCGCGATTGGATGAGGAATCGCTCATAGAGCTGCTCGATGCACAAGTCCATTTTGCGCCCGAGATCCTCGAAGAAGGCGAGGACGTCCCCCTTGGCCTTGATGGCGAGGCGCGGCAGGTTGACGCTGGTGAAGGAAAGATTGCCGCGCCCGTTGGAAATCTGCTTGCCCTCATCGGCTACATTGGCGATAACCCTTGTGCGGCAACCCATGTAGGCGATTTCTGTTTCGGGGCGCCCCTCCTTGTAGTAGGCGGCGTTGAACGGGGCGTCCAAGAAGGAAAAGTTGGGGAACAACCGGAGCGCACTGACGCGGCAGGCCAGCTGGAACAGGTCATAGTTCGGATCCCCGGGATGAAAATTGACGCCATCCTTGACGCGGAATATCTGTATCGGGAAGATGGGCGTTTCGCCGTGGCCCAGGCCCGCCTCGGTGGCCAGCAACACGTTTTTGACTGCCATGCGCCCTTCGGGGGAGATATCCATCCCGTAGTTGATGGAGGAAAAGGGCGTCTGCGCGCCGGCGCGGGAGTGCATGGTGTTGAGGTTGTGGATGAAGGCCACCATCGCCTTGTACGTGGTGCGATCCGTCTCTTTCAAGGCGCGGGCTTCGGTAAACGACTGGATCTTCGCGGTGGTTTCCTCATCGCAAATGGCCAGCAGTTTTTCCCGTTCCGCCCGCCGGTAGGCGCCGCCATCGTCGGACATAACCGGGCGCAGGCCGCTCATCTCGGCCTCTATCCCCTCAATCACAGCCCTCGCACGCGCCTCGGCGTCGGGCAAACCGCACAGCAGCTCCAGTGCGCGGGATAGATTGTCCCGGTAGATATGGACATAGGACTTGGCTACGCCGAGGGCCATGGCATAGTCAAAGTTGACGATGCTTTGCCCGCCGTGTTGGTCGTTCTGATTGGATTGTATCGCTATGCAGCACAACGCCGTGTAGGAGGAGATGTGGTTGGGCTCGCGCAACGCGCCATGGCCGGTGGAAAACCCGCCGTGAAACAATTTGACGAGATCAATTTGACAGCAGGTGGTGGTCAGCGTGAGGAAATCCAGATCGTGGATATGGATGTCCCCCTCGGCATGGGCGCGGGCGTGTTCGGGCTTGAGCACGAACATCTCGTAGAACTGCTTGGCGCCCTCGGATCCGTACTTGAGCATGGCACCCATGGCGGTGTCCCCATCGATGTTGGCGTTTTCCCGCTTGATGTCGGACTCCAGCGCGTCCCGGAATGTGATGTCTTCGTAAATCTTCATCAGCCGACTGTTCATCTCGCGTGCGCGGGAACGCTCGGCCCTATAGAGGATGTAGGCTTTGGCGGTCTGTACGTAGCCGTTTTCGATCAGGACGCGCTCCACGGTGTCCTGGATGTGTTCCACGTCGGGGAGGGCAGCCCCCTCGCTGTCGAGGATGTCCATGACCTCATGGGCCAGCCTCTCCGAAGCCTCCTGCCGGGGATCTCCCTGGGTGGCAATAAAGGCGCGGGCAAGGGCCGAGATGATCTTTTCAATGTTAAACTCGGCCAAGCGCCCATCGCGCTTGCGAATTTTCAGGATAATGCCCGTTTTGACGTTCATATGTATCGCTCCTGTCTTATGTCGCTCCTGTATATACTATGTGAATTTTATATTTCTTTGCAATCTATATATGCGAAACATACCAGATGTAGATTGCAACCGGGGCGTACGGTACATATATAGTACTTCATGCAACGGCGGCTGTCAAGAGGGAAAATAAAATTTACGCACTCACGGCGCAAGATTTCTTTGGAGCCATTGGCCAAACGGCTCGTCCGATGCGGCTTTCTGATAGGCGGCTGCCACGTTATTTCTCACAGCCTTGGTATTCGGATGTGCCTCTCCTAAACTGTGTAAAAGCACCTTATAGCTTTCGATAAACCATTCCAGTGCCTTGGCGTAGTCGCCCTGTCTAGTGTAAACAACAGCGATGTTGTGATACGTGGCGGCGGTGTCCGGGTGTTCCTTGCCCTGCGCCTTTTCTTGGATCGTCAATGCCTTCCCGAGCCAATCCAGCGCCTTGGCGTAGTCGCCCTGACTAACGTAAACATGCGCAATATTGTGATACGTGGCGGCAGTGTCCGGGTACTCCATGCCCTGCGCCTTTTCTTGGATCGCCAATGCCTTCCCATACCAATCCAGCGCCTTGGCGTAGTCGCCCTGTCTATCGTATACATAAGCAATATTGTAATACGTATTGGCGGTGCCCGGGTGCTCCGCGCCCAGTGCCTTTTCCTGGATCGCCAATGCCTTCCCATACCAATCCAGTGCCTTGGCGTAGTCGCCCTGATAATGGTAAACAAGACCGATATAATTATATGTGGCAGCGGTGACCGGATGCTCTTTGCCCAGTGCCTTTTCCTGGATCGCCAATGCCTTCCCATACCAATCCAGTGCCTTGGCGTAGTCGTCCTGTCTATAATAAACTTCAGCGATCTCGTTATACGTGGCGGCGGTGTCCGGATGCCCACTGCCTAAAACTCTTTCCCGTATATCCTTGACATTTTCAAGAAGCCTAAGGGCATCTTCATATTCCGCGCAGTTATTATACAGCGCCGCGATATTCGTCAAGGACATAGCCGCGGAAATAAGCCGGTTCTCTGAGGTCTCACGATGCGGCAAGGAGAGGAGCTGATCCTCTAGGTCTTTATACCGCGCCAATGCTTCTTTTGCCTTGTTGAAGTGAATCGGTTTGTCTAATTGCATGATCGGTTGCTCGCCGGATACCTCATCTTTTTCTGGCAAAAAGTGCGCCTTGAGCCTTACGTAGGAATAAAAGTCGAAAGCAAAGGTAGAAAGGCGGTCATTTAAATCTTTGGTCATGAAGAAAAACATGATTTTGTTTTTCTTGGCAAGCACATCCCGGCTCAGATTAAAAGCAAGCATATCTTTTTCATCTTTGATCGCTACTTGCAAATTGAGAATAAAAAAGAAGTCTGCTTCCACGTGTGACTCTGCCCATGCATGCAACTCGGCATACGCATAAGAAGACGCGGTTTGCGCATAGTCAAAATATCGCAACCCTACGAGTTTTATAGCGTTCCGCCAATTCCCGCTGCATATTATGTGGCGCCGTTACGATAAAGAAGCCCATGTCAGCGTTGTCCATTATCCAGCTGACCGTCTCATATGCCTCTTGATTAATGGCCTCAATCATGAATAACACCTTGACTTATTAGAAATTCCGCGAACGCAGTTTCGTTTATTGGTTCCGGCCTAAATGCCTTTAGCATGTCGCCTAATTTCGTAGCCCGCTCTACATTCAACAACATCATCAGCCCTCCTATACAAGCTCCGCAAATCATACTTCATTATACCATAAAATTGTCTTGTCCACCAGGATTTTGCGATTGTTTTGATTCTGTCCGGAAGATGCTTGGTTACTATTCAGTGCCTCGAAGCCTGATGTGCGCATGAGATCTGGCATTTAACGCTATAGCGAGTTTCTGAAACAAAAAACAACTCTACGCCAACCGGCGGCTGTATCGCCTACGGCGAAGAAATGAACAGCTTGACGAATGACAATGATATGCCAGACTATTGCTTGCCCAAGCACACCCGCAAGAAAAAACGGAGCAGCCTGCGGCGAGGGTCGCTTAGGACAAGCACACCACCGCTGTAATATGAGATAACGCAAATACGTAAAAAAGAAGTCGGCGTGCAGCCTGGCAGCACGCCGTCACGCTCGACCCCTTCTTTGTCCTTCTTCGGGTTCACGGTGATAGCGTCGACCTGCCGTTGCTGTACATGCGGGCAGTAGCGTCGAAGCTCTTCCCCTCGGCAGTCCTGATCGTTGTCTCGCCATTCTCAAGGTATTCTATCGTTTCCACGTAGGCGATGATGTTTCAATAAAAAGCTTCACTTGACAAATGTCGGTGAAACGACTATAATGCAATTGTGGTTTTACCAAACATGGCGTAAAGCCCCTACCTTTAGGTGTGGGGATATAAGCCGTACCTTGTTCCCCCGTTTTTGCACATCCCCCGTTTTTACACTTGCCTTGCAGTTGACATAACGTTATAATGGTTATACAGGATACACAAAAAAACAATGTGGGCTATTCAAACTGCCATCGGTGGCACGTCGCTTGACGCGAGATGGCGGCGGGTTGATGGTCAAGCTATTGGGGGCGGTATAGGCTATGGAAAAGGCGTACAAGTTTCGGATATATCCGAACAGCGAACAGGAAAGAACGATTGCGCA
>WRCJ01000095.1 GCA_009784085.1 Oscillospiraceae bacterium
GGGATGATCGCCGTACTCGTTTACGCGCTCGGCGTATTAGGCCTGCTTCTGTACTACCTCATCAACTACAAGAGTTATACCAGGCTGCACTGCCGCCGCAACCGTACCGCAAATGCGGAGGAGTATGCCATGCTTGTTGGCCTTTGCGGGCGCCATCGCGTCCCGCGGCTGTACCGCAACCCATTGGCGGTGACGCCCATGCTGATCGGCCTGTTCCGTCCCGCTATTATCCTGCCCGACCGGGAGTACACGGACGCGCAGCTCCACAGTGTCCTGCTCCACGAACTCACCCACCTGCGGAGAAAAGATATGCTTGTGAAATGGCTGTCGGTGCTTGCCAGCGCGGTTCATTGGTTCAATCCGCTTGTGTGGCTGGTGCGCCGGGAGATCGACCGTGCCTGTGAGCTGGCCTGTGACGAGGCTGTGATCCGAGGATTAGAGACGGACGGCAAGCAAAGCTACGGCGACACGCTGATATCCGTCGCGGCGGATGCCAGAGCACCGAGGGTCGTTCTTTCCACGACGATGTGCGAGGAGAAGAAAACGCTGAAAGAGAGGCTGGAGTCTATAATGAAATACAAGTCAAAATCAAAAGTGATCGTTGCGGTTTCTCTGGCGTTGATGGTTGTATTATCTGCCTGCGGAATGGTATTGGGCGCAAGCTCCGCCAACAAGCCGGAGGTGCCGGCGGAGGCGTCGGCGGCACGTCCAGACGATCAAAACACATTGATGGCATCACTGGGATATACCTATCAGATGCTTGAGACCATACAGGAAAACAGAACGCCTTATGTCGGCGACAACGCGAAGGTGGGCGCGATCGTGGGCGAGCTGCCCATCACATGGAAAGGGATGTCCTATGACTCGTTTTCTTTGCAAACCGACGAAGAACCTTACGGGTTGACAATAAATTATACAGATAATTACACGACAGATTGGTTGGAAAATCCATTTTCCGCCGCTATGAAAGAAAACAACACCTTGCTTTTGTTCGCCGCCATCAGCAATCTTGAAGAAATCCGGTGCTCGTATTTCACTCCATTGGAACAATATAGTGAGCTATTTACCCGCGATGAAATCAGGGCTATATTCGGCGGAATACCCTCAATCGGCGATTTGACCGAACTGTTTTTTACACTCAGTGATAATCTGAAAATGGAGGAATTCTATTTTGCCCATGCCAGCCGGTACTACTTAATTGATACACAGCCGGAGAACATCATTTACCGGCAAGGCGAGCCGGAGAGAATTGTTACCCTGCCGAACGGCTTAACGTTTTGGGTTTACAATGAATTGGGGAAGACATACTCAAAACCGGAAGGCAGTGAAAGTTTTTCGGTTGATTATGTAGGAGAAACGGCAGGATATCTTTTCAACGATGAGGGGCTGTACGCGACAAAAGGTATCTGGAACCCGGAGAACGGATTGTCGGAGAGTTATTCCGACATCATCGCGAAGTTTGGCGTTCCCCATACCGAAAAGATGATTGACGGAAGAAAATACATTTCCTATCTGCTTCGCCCCACAGTTGGAAATTCTGTCGATCCCCCTCCCAAACTCGCTGATGGGCTGGAAAAACGCGCTTGGTTTTTGCTTGAAAATGACCGCGAGATCGAATCCGGGGTGATGCTCGGTGACGATTATTCCATTTACAATATCGAATAATGCGTAATATACAGGGGATGGCTGATTGTATCAGCCGTCCCCCTGTAATGGTGCGGGTGTGCTTGCTTTGTGTTTGCTTTCGCCGATTCACGGGGCAATCGGGGCAGTCGGGGCAGTAGCTGCCGATAGCTTTCTCCGAACCATCCCGATAGCCAGCCAAGCCAAGAAGATGGGTATAACTGCGATGAGGGAAAGCCATGCCATCCCCGGAAGATCGCCCGCAATACCGGTGGGCACGGGATCTACCTTCTGGGCGTTGCAGAACGCAAACTCCCGCTGGGTAACGCCGCCTGCGCAGCCTACATCGTTGAAACCCGTGTCGTTTGTCGCGCTCGAATCGCCTCCGCCGTCGCCGCCGCCGCTGTCTGTATACGATGTATTGTAATCCTTATCCGGGGTTTCCACGAGCCTGATCATAGCGTCGGCCGGCACAGCCAATAGCATGATCATTTGACCATGCTTCAAGATAAAGGTAGCCTTTCCCTCCTTGTCCAACGCCAATGCGCCGTCTGCGGGCGCGGCGATGCCCACGCCCGCGCCAGGGACGATTCCGCCTGCGTAAGCAATGGTTCCGGTTAGGGGTTGGTTGTCGGCATCCTTGATATACACCGTAAACGCAAAGTCTTTTGCCTTGTTGGCAAAGTGGCCGGTTACTACCTTGCTCACCTTCACGTCCGCCGTGCCGGGGTCTTTCTTATACACATAATACACGAGAATATTGCCTACCACGCTGGGGATGGATAGATTCCCCGGCGCATACGAGCCGTCCCAGGCGCCCTGCTTGTAACCCTTGTAATCGTAGCCGGGGACGGTATCGGGTGACCCGTGGTAGGGCGTACCCTCTTCGAGGAAGAAATCATTGTCGGGTTTTCCCGGGATAGGGCTGCCGTTTATATCGACAAACATCTCCTTAACATTGAAGTAAGTCTTGGATCCGGAACCGTTGTTCCCGCCCAGATCTAAGGCCGCATACAGCACATGCCAGGATGCGCCGGCAAAATTGTGCTTGTAGCTGTTCATGTGCGTCACCGAGGGGATTGCGTTTGAAAATTTGCTTTTGTCAACGCCAGGTTTAAAAACCCAGGTGCCTGTCGCGTCGTGGGCATAATAGTGGACGACCTGTTTCATCCCTTTGGGTACACCAATATAGTTCGTCGTGTCCACGAAAATCCTGAACTCTTCCGCGTACGGGTGGCCGGTGCTGAAGAGGATCGACGCATAGGGATGCTTTTCCGGAATGGGAAGATATCTCACAAGCGCCCTGGTATCCGCTTTATATACATACAGGTCCCCCAGGACATAACCCTCATCGAAGAATAGGTTGACAAAATGACCGCCGCCATGATCGTCTTTGGCGCCCAGGTTGCCGTATGGGTTATCGCACCACCCCACGATGGCGCCCTCGTCGTCGGCGTATCCCCTCCTATGCATCAGGATGTCGGCTTCCGGTTTGATATGGTAGGTGGGGCGCCAACTGCTGCCGTTGCCCTTGCCGATGTTCGCGCCGTCCATGGAGTAGCCTCTTATCGTCCCGCCGGTGAGGACAATGCTGCCCCTGGGATTGTTGCCACCGCCGCCGGCTCCGTTGCCAATGCCCGCGCCGTGCATCGAGTTCGCGGTCACATGCCCGCTTGTAATCGTGATATCCGCGCTGGCGCCTTTGCCGCCGCCGATGCCCGCTCCATCAAAGGAGCCGGAGCCGAGGTATATTCTTTCGCTGTCGCCGCCCGACGCCGTCACCGTGCCGCCGTTGATGGCGATAATCGCGCCGACGCTGGTGGTATTGCTGGAGTGGCCACCGGTCGCGCCGCTGCCACTGCCGATGCCGGCGCCGTCTCCGTTGGCCGACGCCGTCACCGTGCCGCCGTTGATGGTGATATGCGCGACGGTATTGGAGCTGTCCGCCCTGCTACCGATGGCCGCCCCGTTCCCTGTGCATGTCGCGGCGACCCTGCCGGCGTTGATGGTGATCCGGCTACCGTCGCCGCCGATGCCCGCCGCGCCGCCGGTCGCTTCGATCGTGCCGCCGTTGATGGTAATCGTTCCGCCGCCGATAGCCGTGTTGGAACTGGATGTGATGGCCAGCTTGCCGCTTTCACTGCCGGGTTTTTTCGCGCTGTCGATCGTCAGGGCGCCGTCGGGCGAGACATCGATATAGCCGTTGATGCGGGAATCGCCGGCAACAAACAGCTCGATGTTTTCCCGGGGGCCCAACTTGATGTTCAAGTTGCCGCTGCCGCCGGTTTTGGCGTTGTTTATCGTGAGAGCCGTGATCGCGGGCGGTAGGAATATGCCGATGTCAAAACCGGTGACCGCGCCCGGCCTGCATAGGATATTTTTACTATCGAAAACGCCGTCGCCGCCGATCGTAATGGGGCCGGTGTAGCCCGCCGGGAACTGGGTGCCCTTGACTTCGAATGACCCGCCGATGGTAATGGGCAGATTGTAGCCCGCCGGATAATTGATATTGCCCGATACGATGAGCCTATTAAACGTAATGGGCGCGTCGTAGTCCGACGGAAAGTTGAGCGTCGCCACCCTCAGCCCGCTGATGTCCAGTGCCCCCTTGTAACCCGTGGGAAGCGTGAGCGTCGTCGTTTTTAGGTCGACGTCGTCGCCGTAATACCGGATAAACGAAAGATCCGAGGCGAAGCCCTACGAAAGCGTGATACCTTTGGATAAACTTTTCAGGCCCATCATGGTTACGGAAGCGGGGGAACTGCCTTCCAGGAAATCGATGCCCGTTATTTCACCCGTCCAGCCTGAGGATCTTGTGATCGTATAGGTATTGCCGTTCGCGTCCGCGTTGAATATGAGCTTGTGATTGACATTGTCGTAGCGATAACCAACCCCGGGCACAGTGAGGGAGTAATAATCATCGACGTTAATCGTATATGCGTTTCCCGCCGGGGCGGGCGCGGACTGCCGCGTGGACGTTTCCGGGGAAGCGATGTATTCCGGATCCGCCTGCGTGTAGCGTATCGCACTGGCCGCGAGCGTGAGCGACAGCATCAAACACAACGCCATGCAAGGTATTCTTAGTTTCCTGAGCCTAGTCTTCATACGAAGGCACTCCCTTCAGAATCCAGTTTGTTCATGTCTGTCAGCGTTTCCTATTACGTTTTCCGTTGGTCAACAGATAGATGATTGTGACGAGCGAAACTACACTGCATAAGATAAAAAATCCGAAATAGAACTCTGCGTGCAAGCTATCCCCGGTTTTCGGGCTGTTGCCGCCATTCCCTCCGCCGCCTGGCGGCCGTGTTGGCGTGGGCGACTGTGTTGGCGTGGGCGACTGTGTTGGCGTGGGCGACTGTGTTGGCGTGGGCGGTTGTGTGGGCGCGGGTGGTTGCGTTGGCGTGGGTGGCTGGTTCACGCCGCCGTATTTGTTGATGAATGCGATGCCGGATTCCTTTTCGCCGTCTTCATTGTAGATGACAACCGTGACGCCGGGCTTCCCGCCCACAATGACCTCAATCGTATACACC
>WRCJ01000096.1 GCA_009784085.1 Oscillospiraceae bacterium
GTCTACAACCTCCTGAAACTTGACCCAGCCGCCCAAGGCATGTCCGTGAGGGCGAAGCAGGTATACTACCGCAACAACCCGGACGCAATATGCAGGCTGATCTTTGAGGTGGTTCCGGGCGCGGGGGCGTAGCCTGTATCTTCAAGAAAAACAGGCAAGGGTTTTTTCAAAAGGGGAAAAGACCCTTGGTCGGCGTGCGCTTACGGCTTCAGAGCATGTGTTTCCCGCCGAAAGCGCGGGATTGACGGGGCGCGGCGGCGTCCTGCTGGGCGGGGTGCGGGGGGCTATTGTCATGGCCCGAACCGATGGGGCAGGACGCTGCGAACTCTCGCTCCGCTTTTCATGCGATTGCCCTGTTGTCGTGCGATTTCCCCTTGACATGCCGGATGGCCTGTGATATATATAAGGGGAGCCAAAATATCGTTGAGGCGTAGCGGGATACCTTGTCCGTCGCGCCTTTTTTAAGGAGATGAATGTGAAAATGAAAAAGATTCGCAGTGGCAAGGTAAGGGAAATCTACGAAGTTTCGGACAGCCAACTGGTCATCGTCACCACAGACAGGATATCCGCCTTCGACGTCATCCTGTCCAAGCCCGTGGAAGGCAAAGGGAAGGTACTCAATGCCGTGTCCACCTTCTGGTTCGACTACACCCGGGACATCGTCCCCAACCATGTCCTCTCCACCGACCTGCGCGATATGCCGGAATTCTTCCACAAAGAGGAGTTCGAGGGCCGTACGATGTTGGTCAAGCGGCTATCGATATTGCCCTTTGAATGTATTGTCAGGGGCTATGTGTTTGGAAATATGTGGGAAGCCTACACCAAAGGGCAGCCATTTTGCGGGCAGATGATCGAGGGGGACTACCAACTGGCTGAGAAGCTGGGCGCCCCGATCTTTACGCCGTCGACCAAAGCCGACGAGGGGCATGATGTGTATATTTCCTACCAGGACATGGCCGGACAGCTCGGCGCGAGCCTGGCTGATAAGATCAGGGATATATCGATGAAGCTCTATAACACTTGCTATGAGTACGCTTACCGGAAGGGCATCATCATCGCGGACACCAAGTTCGAGTTCGGCCTCGATTCGCAGGGCGCCCTTGTCTTAGCGGACGAGATCTTCACGCCGGATTCCAGCCGTTTCTGGAACCTGGCCGATTACCGGGTTGGCGTTTCGCCGAAAAGCTATGATAAGCAGTTCGTGCGCGATTGGTTGCAAGACAACAAGTTGGACGGCGAGATGCGCTTTGGCGGCGTGCCCGACGAGGTGTTGCGGAAGACATCGGAGATCTACGCGGAGTGCTTGAGGAGGCTACGGGATGCCTGACCGCTATGAGAACCCCCTGTGCAAGCGATACGCCAGCCGGGAGATGCAGTTTATCTTCTCGGACGATTACAAGTTTTCCACGTGGCGCCTGCTTTGGGTGGCGTTGGCGGAAAGCCAGCGGGAGCTGGGGCTCGGCATCACGGATGAGCAAATCGGCGAGATGAAGGCCCATATCCACGACATCAACTACGAGACGGCGCAGAGGCTGGAGAGGGAGACCAGGCATGACGTCATGGCGCATATCCGGGCCTACGGCGAGCAATGCCCGCTGGCGGCGTCCATCATCCATTTGGGCGCCACCTCCTGCTACGTGGGCGACAACACCGACATCATCTTGCAGCGCGAGGCGCTCCTCCGCGTGAAAAAAATGCTTGTCAGCGCCATCGCTTCCCTGTATCGTGTCGCTGACAAGTATAAATCCTTGCCCTGCTTGGCATTCACCCATTTCCAAGCGGCGCAGCCCACCACCTTCGGCAAGCGCGCCACCCTCTGGATGCAGGATCTGCTGTTCGACCTTGCGCATCTCGACTTTGTGCTGGGCGACCTCAAGCTCTTGGGGTGCAAGGGGACGACCGGCACCGGCGCCAGTTTCCTCGAACTGTTCGACGGCGACCACGATAAGGTCATGGAGCTGGAGCGCAGCATAGCGGGGAAAATGGGTTTTGACAGCATATACGCCGTCAGCGGCCAGACCTATTCGCGCAAGATCGACTACTACACGCTGTCGGTGCTGTCCGGCATCGCCCAGAGCGCCGCCAAGTTTTCGAACGACATCCGGTTGTTGTCCCATCTCAAGGAGGTCGACGAACCCTTCGAGTCCTCCCAGGTCGGGTCGAGCGCGATGGCGTACAAGCGCAACCCGATGAGAAGCGAGCGCATCGCCTCGCTGGCCCGGTATCTGATGGTCGATGCCCTCAACCCGGCGTTGACCGCTGGCGCCCAATGGTTGGAGAGGACGCTGGACGATTCGGCCAACCGGCGCATCTCGATCCCCGAGGCCTTTTTGGCCACCGACGCCATCCTCTCTTTGCTCATCAATATTTCGGATGGCCTGACGGTTTTCCCCCGGATGATGCAAAAGCATCTGGAAGAGGAACTCCCCTTTATGGCCACGGAGAATATCCTGATGCACTGCGTGAAGAAGGGCGGGGACCGGCAAGCCCTGCACGAGGCGATCCGGCGCCATGCCGTGGCGGCCGCGCGGCGGATAAAAGGGGAGGGCGGGGACAACGACCTGATTGCCCGCATCCTGTCCGACGAGGCGTTCGGCCTCGACGAGGGGGAAATGGGCGCGTTGCTGAAAGCCGAGGGCTTCACCGGCCGGGCAAAAGAGCAGGCGGAGGCGTTCTTGGCCGAAGTCCGCCCCTTGCTCGACGCCAACAGGGAAGACATCGGCATCGATGTGCAAATCACGGTGTAATCGATTAGTCATTGTATAATCACAGTTTAATTATATGGGAGGCGACAGTATATGCTAGCAGCGATCGTCGGCGTCAACTGGGGCGATGAAGGGAAAGGCCGCATGGTCGACTTGCTCTCACAGGACTATGACGTAGTTTGCCGCTGCCAGGGCGGCAACAACGCTGGACACACGGTGGTCAACGATAAGGGCCGGTTCATCTTGAATCTCCTACCCTCCGGCATCCTGCGCGACGGCGCCATGAATGTCATGGGTACGGGCATGGTGATCGACATCGCCCACCTGTGCGGGGAGATAGACGCCTTGGAGGCGAAGGGGGTCGCTGTCAGCCCAGACAACCTGAAAATCAGCGACAAGGCCATGATCTGCCTGCCATGCCACAAGTTGCAAGATATCCTGGAGGAAGACAGGCTGGGCGACAAAAAGCAGGGGTCCACCCGGCGCGGCATCGCGCCTGCCTACAGCGATAAGTATATGCGGAAGGGGCTACGGATGGGCGATTTGCTGGACACGGACGCGCTGGCGTGGAAACTGTCCGACTTCCTCGCGTGGAAGGCCCTGACACTCAAGGGATACGACAGCGGCGGCGCCGCCGGCGCCGATACCGGCACGGCCGCCGGTACTGCCGCCACCGCCACCACCGACACCGACACCGATCTCTCCGGCATCCCGGGCTGGGTCGCACACTATGGGGCGCGGTTGGCGCCGTTTGTGGCCGATACGTCGGAGTACCTCTATGAGGCTCTCGGTAGCGGCAAGGATATCCTGTTCGAGGCCCAATTGGGCGCCCTCCGGGACATCGATTACGGCATCTACCCCTACACGACCTCCTCCCAGACGCTGGCGGCCTACACCCCCATTGGCGCGGGCATCCCCGGCGCCAAACTGGATCTGGTGATAGGCGTGATGAAGGCGTATTCCAGCAGTGTGGGCGGCGGGCCGTTTGTCGTGGAGATGTTCGGGGAGGAAGCCAAAGCCCTGCGGGAGGCCGGCGCCGAGTATGGCGCCGCCACGGGCCGCCCGCGGCGCGTGGGCGCGTTCGACGTCCCCGCCAGCCGCTACGGCGCGCGTCTGCAGGGCGTTGACCAGTTGGCGCTGACCAAGTTGGACGTGCTGAGCTATATGGAAAAGATCCCGGTCTGTGTCGCCTACGAAATCGACGGCGAACAAACCGAGAACTTCCCATCGGTCGACAAATTATTCAAGGCCAAACCCGTGTTCGAATACCTGGAGGGATTCCACACCGATATCTCCCTGTGCCGGAAGGCGGAGGATCTGCCCGGCGCGGCCATCCGCTATGTCCGCTATCTTGAGCGGGCCGTGGGATGCCCCATCAAGTACGTATCGGTGGGCCCGGGCAGGGACGATTACCTTCTGCTGCAGGAGTAGAGGCCATCCTTTCAGCACTTCGCGCCGGTGATAAAGTAGACCACCCATTCGGCGATGTTCTGGGCATGGTCCCCGATGCGCTCGAAATACTTGGCGATCATCAGCAGATCCAGGCAGGCGCCGCCGTGGTTGCTGTCTGTGAGGATGAGGTTGATCAATTCCTCTTTGACCCTATCAAAGAGCCTGTCGATCACGTCGTCGTACTCGATCACGCGGCGCGCCTTGTCTAGATCGCTGCCCACAAAAGAATCCACGCTGTCGGACAGCATCTTGATGGCGGCGCGGGCCATGTCGCCGATGTGGATGTCGCTCTTGACCGCGCTGCCCACCATAAAGACGGACAGTTTCGCGATGTCGGCTGCTTGATCGCCGATGCGCTCCATGTTGGCGATAATCCCTTGGGCTGCCGTAATCTGGCGCAGATCGCCGGCCACCGGTTGCTCCCGCAGCAGCAACTTCACGCAAAAGGTCTCGATCATCCGCTCTTTGAGGTTGATCTCCTGCTCCAGTTCGGCCACCTTCTCCCTGGACGCGGTGTTCTCCTCGATCAAACCGCGCACGGCGTTTCCGATCGCCTCCTCGCACAGCGCGCCCAAGCCGATCAAGTCGATGTGCAATTTTTCCAGCATCTTTCTGTAACTGTCACGCATCAGCCAAACCTCCCTTTTCCCCCCCATTGTAATACGGTTTGGGGATAAATGCAATAACAAATGGGGATACGATATGGGGATACGATATGGGGATATGATATGGGGATGTGATAAAAACCGGGACGGAATGCGAATGCATCCGCCCCGGCTTCTTTCGCGGTATACTAGTTTGAGATCACTTTCTCGGTTTCTTTGTCGAACAGATGGATCTTCCGGGTGTCGAAAGCCACCTTGATGACATCGCCGGTCTTGGTGGTCGAACGGGGGGAGACACGGGCCGTGATGCTACGATCCCCGCAAGTCATGTAGAGATATGTCTCGGAGCCCATCATCTCAACGACATCCAC
>WRCJ01000097.1 GCA_009784085.1 Oscillospiraceae bacterium
CGGGGAAGGGCACGCAAGCGGATATTCTTTCTGGGTACATGGGGATCCCGCATATTTCCACGGGCAACATCTTGCGCGATGCCATCCACCAGGGCACGCCGGTGGGCGACGCGGTGAAAAAGTACATTGCGGAGGGTTGCCTTGTACCCGACGAGGTGATGATAGGCATTATTGAGAGCCGCTTGCATGAGCCGGATTGCCGATATGGATTTATTTTGGACGGGTTCCCGCGCACATATGCGCAGGCCGCGGCGTTAGACGACATCGGGGTCCACGCGGACGCCGTGCTCAGCCTTGAGGCGCCGGATGAGGATATCGAGCGGCGTTTGGCGGGGCGCAGGAGCTGCAAGCAGTGCGGCTGTACCTTCCACCTCACAAAGAGGCCGCCGCTCGTGCCCAACATGTGCGACGCTTGCGGCGGGGAATTATTCTTGCGGGACGACGACAATTACGAGACCGTACACGCGCGCCTGGTTGTTTACCACGAAAACACGGCGCCGCTTATCGAATACTACAAAGCGCGCGGCATCCTCCATGCCATCCCCGCGCGGGACGATATCTGGGATATCACAGTCAGGTGCCAAGAAGCTTTGGGTTTGCATGCCTCATGATCCACCTGAAATCACTCCGCGAGATCGACGCCATGCGCCGCGCCGGCGCGATCACGGGGCAAGCGTTGCTGGCGGCCCGGCGCGTCATCGAGCCGGGCGTGACCACGAAGCAGGTGGACAGCGAGGTGCGAAGGGCGATCAGGAAGGCTGGCGCCACCCCCGCGTTCTTGGGCTACGGCGGGTTCCCCGGCAACTGCTGTGTCTCGGTCAACGATGAGGTGATCCACGGCATCCCCGGGCGCCGGGTGCTGCGCGCGGGCGACATTGTCAGCATCGACGTGGGCGCCGTTTGGGACGGTTATTACGGCGACGCGGCGGCCACGTTTCCTGTGGGGGATGTCCCCGAAGAGGCGAAAAGGCTCATCCGCGTGGCGCGGGAGTGCTTTTACAAAGGGATTGCCTTTGCCCGGGAGGGCGTACACGTATCCGATATCTCCTGCGCCGTGCAGACGCACGCCGAGAGGAACGGCTTTTCGGTGGTCAGGGTATGGTCAGGCCACGGCGTGGGTTCCAAGTTACATGAAGAGCCGGAGGTGCCCAATTTCGGGGACCCGGGCCACGGGCCAAGGCTGCGGCGTGGGATGACCTTTGCGGTGGAACCCATGATAAATGCCGGCGGCTGCGATGTACGGACCAAATCGGACGGCTGGACGGTGGTCACGCTGGACGGCGGGTGGTCAGCCCACTTTGAGCACACGATCTTGGTGACATCGGACTTGCCCGATCTCTTGACAGATTGGGAGGGAACCGCTTGATAGGGTCGATAGGGTCGATAGGAGCGATAGGGGCGTCTGACATCGTGATGTCGCTGCGCGGGCACGATGCCGGGACAATGTTGTTTGTATTGGCCGCCAACGGGGACTATCTCTTGCTGGCCGACGGCAAGCGACGGCGCGTGGAGGCGCCCAAACGCAAGAAAATCAAGCATGTCCGGTTCGTCGCGAAAAGCGATACGCGCACGGCGTTGAAGATCCGTGCCGGGGAGAAGGTCACCAACAGCGAGCTGAGGCGCGCGCTGCGCGAAGCGAATCCTGTGGAACACTGACGAAAGGGACGATAGGGGGGTGGGCAGTTGTGGCAAAAGATGACGTTATAGAGGTTGAAGGCATTGTGGTCGAAGCGCTACCCAACACCATGTTCTCGGTGGAACTCTCGAACGGCCATAAGATCTTGGCCGTCATATCGGGGAGGCTGCGTATGAATTTCATACGTATTTTGCCCGGGGACCGCGTCACCGTGCAAATGTCGCCCTACGACCTCACCCGCGGCCGCATCACGTGGCGGGGGAAGTAAGTAAGGAAGTTAGCCTTAAAAATCGGAGGGATTCTCTATGAAAGTCAGACCTAGCGTGAAGGCTATGTGTGAGAAATGCAAAATCATCCGCCGCCACCGGCGCGTGATGGTGATTTGCGTGAATCCAAAGCATAAGCAAAAACAGGGATAGAATAATAGGAGGTGTATGCAATACTATGGCACGTATTGCCGGCGTGGATTTGCCCCGAGATAAACGTGTGGATATTGGCCTGACGCATATTTATGGTATCGGACGCAGCAAGGCTGCCCTCATTTTGCGTCAAACAGGGATCGATCCGTCCATACGCGTGAGGAACCTGACCGAGGAAAAGGTGGCCCGCCTTCGGGACAACATCGAAAAAGAACACAAGGTGGAGGGCGACCTGCGCCGGGACGTAGCGATGGATGTCAAACGCCTCATTGAAATCGGCAGCTACCGCGGGCAACGCCACCGCCGCGGCTTGCCGGTCCGGGGACAGCGATCCAAGACCAACGCGCGTACGCGCAAGGGACCCAAGCGTACCATCGCCAACAAGAAAAAGTAAGGAGGTAAGACAATGGCAGCACCCAGAGCCAGGCGCGTTGGCGCTCGAAAACGCCGTGAAAAGAAAAATATTGAAAAGGGCGCGGCGCATATCCGCTCCTCCTTTAACAACACCATGGTCACGCTGACAGACTTGCAGGGGAATGCCCTGTCCTGGTGTTCCTCGGGGGCCCTTAATTTTCGCGGGTCGCGCAAGTCCACGCCCTATGCCGCCCAAATGGCGGCCGAGACGGCAGCCAGGGCCGCCATGGAGCATGGGCTCAAAACCGTGGAAGTATACGTAAAGGGACCGGGTTCCGGCCGGGAGGCGGCGATTCGCGCCTTGCAGGCCGCCGGGCTGGAAGTCAGCATGATCAAAGATGTGACTCCCATCCCCCATAATGGCTGCCGTCCGCCAAAAAGACGGCGCGTTTAAGGAGGAGGCTGACAATGGCAAGATATACGGACGCAGTATGCCGGCAGTGCCGCCGGGAAGGGCAGAAGCTATTTTTGAAAGGCGACCGCTGCTATTCCGACAAGTGCGCCGCCACCCGTCGGCCCTATCCGCCCGGGCAGCACGGCCAAGGCCGCAAGAAAAACTCGGAGTACGGCTTACAGCTGCGTGAAAAGCAAAAGGCCCGCCGTTTTTATGGCATGTTGGAAAGCCAGTTCTCGAAATACTTCGACATCGCTGCCAGGACAAGGGGCAATACGGGCGAAAAGCTGTTGCGCATGCTTGAAATGCGCTTGGATAACGTGGTGTATCGTTTGGGCTTCGCCATGTCGCGCCCCGAGGCGCGCCAGCTTGTGAACCATGGGCATTTCACTGTCAATGGGCATAAGGTGGACATACCCTCCTGCCTTGTCCGCCCCGGCGATGAGGTGGCCCTGTGCGCGCGCAGCCGAAATATCGAAAAGATCAAGACAACGATGGAAAACAACGCCTCCCGTGTACCGCCCAAGTGGCTCTCACTCAATCAATCCACGCAGTCTGCCACGGTCATCGGCGTCCCGGATCGCGAGGACATCGATCTCCCCGTGCAAGAACATCTAATTGTCGAGTTTTACTCCAAGTGAGTTCTTTGGGGAACTTGGTTATGCGGTAAGATTTGTCGAGTGGAAGGAGGGTTACACGCTTCATGATAGAGATTGAAAGGCCACGCATTGAATGCACAGAAGATCCCGGAAACCCGTCCCACGGGAAATTTATTGTGGAACCCCTGGAACGTGGCTATGGCACAACGTTGGGAAACTCGTTACGGCGGATTCTGCTGTCCTCTCTCCCCGGCACGGCGGTCACCACTGTCAAGTTTGCCGGCGTACAGCATGAATTCACTACGATACAGGGCGTGAAAGAAGACGTTACGGAAATTGTACTCAATATCAAAGGCATCACGGCGCGTTTGCACAGCCCGGGTATCAAGACCATATATATCGACGCGCATCAGGAAGGCGTCGTTTGCGCCGGGGACATTATCGCCGACGCCGAGGTAGAAATACTCAACCCCGATCTACATATCGCCACACTGGGGCCGGACGCCGATCTGGAAATGGAAATGACCCTGTCCCATGGCCGCGGCTACGTGGCCGCCGAGCGCAACAAGCCGGCGCAGTCCATCATTGGCCTCATCCCCATCGATTCCATCTATACGCCGGTACACAAGGTCAACTATACGGTAGAAAATACCCGCGTGGGGCATATGACCGACTTTGACCGCCTTACGCTGGAGGTTTGGACAGACGGCACCATCTCCGCCCGCGACGCGGTGAGCTTGGGCGCCAAGATCATGTCCGATCATATGATGCTCTTTGCCGATTTGTCGGAGTCCGTGGGGACGCGCGCGACTGTGGTCGATAAGCCGGAACCGCAGCGGGACAAGGTGCTGGAGATGACCATCGAGGAACTTGACCTGTCGGTGCGGAGCTTCAATTGCCTCAAACGGGCCGGCATCAACACCGTGGACGAGCTGGTGGCCAAAAGCGAGAGCGATATGATGAAAGTCCGGAATTTAGGGCGCAAGTCTATGGAAGAGGTTATCAATAAGCTGGTGGCCATGGGGTTGAGCTTGGCAAACGAAGAACTATAGGGGCGACCTGTTTGTAAGTAGCAGGTAGCCGCACGCGAGAGGAGATCGACTATGCCTAGAAAACTGGGACGCAGCAGTGACCAGCGCAGGGCCATGTTGCGCGCGATGGTCACCGATACCATAGAGCACGGACGCATCCAGACCACGGTTACCCGCGCCAAGGAAACCGCGCCGCTGGTGGAGCGCATGATCACGCTGGGCAAGCAGAACACGTTGGCTTCCCGGCGCGCCGCGCTTGCTTTCATTACCCGCGAGGACGTGGTGACAAAGCTGTTCGAGACCACCGCGCCGGCCTACGCCGAACGCGAGGGGGGCTACACCCGCCTCACGCGGGTAGGGCCGCGCCGGGGCGACGCCGCCGAGCTGGCCGTATTGGAATTGGTGTAGGGCACCGCGCTGGGCCGCTGGGCCGCTTCTGCGTAGAGGATCGTTGCGGCAAGCCAGGTGGTTCGGTGGCAAGGCAACTAGGTGGCCAGGTGGTTCGTGGCTAGGTAGCTAGGCAACTAGGTGGCCAGGTGGTTCGTGGCTAGGTAGCTAGGCAACTAGGTGGCCAGGTGGTTCGTGGCTAGGTA
>WRCJ01000098.1 GCA_009784085.1 Oscillospiraceae bacterium
CCCAGGTGTATATGTCGTTTGGCATGTTCGTTCCGGTGCAGGCGATCTTGATACCCGTAGCCCGTATTGTCAACGACATGGGGCTGGGTACCTCGCGGTTCGGCCTGATATCCGGGTATACCGCCATCTATCTGTCCTTTGCGTCGCTCGTGTACTACGGTTTCTTGCGGGGGATACAAAAGGAATTGGAGGAAGCCGCCTGCATTGACGGCGCGAACATCTTCACCTGCTTTACGCATGTCATCACACCGCTTTTGGCGCCCGCCACCGCCACATTGGTCATATATACCTTCCTCAACTCTTGGAACGAGTTCATCCTGGCCAATGTGCTCATTCAACAGGACAGCCTCAGGACCCTTCCGCTGGGCCTGCTGTTCCTGCAAGGCGCGTTCACAACCGACTGGGGGGCTATGGGCGCCACGATGGTCATAGCCAGCCTGCCCACAATTGTGCTGTACTGCGTTTTTAGCAAGCAGGTGGAGCGCGCGATAACGATTGGCGGCGCGATCAAGGGATAATGGGGAGACAGAGGATAATGTATGACGTGGCAATCATAGGATGCGGCGTTGTGGGCGCCGCTATGGCCATGGAATTATCAAAATACAAATTGTCTATCGTGATGCTGGAGCGGGAGAACGATGTATCGCTCGGCACGACCAAAGCCAACAGCGCGGTTCTCCACGCCGGATATGATCCGGAACCCGGGACCTTGATGGCCAAGCTGAACGTGGAAGGGATCCGGCTGGCAAAAGAAATCTGCCGGGAACTTGACGTAGCTTACTGGCAATGCGGCTCTTTGTTGATGGCTTTCGACGCGCGGGATATGGAAACGCTGAAGGGGATCATGCTCCGGGGGCAACGCAACCTGGTGCCAGGGCTCGCGCTACTTGGCCGGGAGGAACTGCTTCGCGTAGAGCCGGGCATCAATAGCGCGGCGATCGGGGCGTTGCATGCGCCCACCGCGGCGATTACCAATCCCTGGGAACTGACGCTTGCCATGGCGCAATGCGCTGTCGAAAACGGGGCAACGCTCTTGCTGGAGCATGAGGTGCAAGGGATACGCAGAATTGGCGGCGGAAATGGCGGCCAATATGGGATCGAAAATGACGGCCAATATGAAATCCTAACCCCAAAAGGGGCTGTGCGAAGCCGGTTTGTACTCAACGCGGCGGGCGTGCAGGCCGAGCAGATTCACTGCATGGTGTCCGCGCCATCATTTTCGACCATCCCCGACAGGGGTCAATACTACCTCCTGGATAAATCGGAGGGAAACCGGGTGCGGCATATTGTATTCCAATGCCCTACCCAAGAAGGCAAAGGCGTGCTCGTCGCCCCGACGGTCCACGGCAACCTGATTGTGGGACCGAACAATGAACGCATAGGCGACGGCGGC
The DNA here is from genome assembly GCA_009784085.1 of Oscillospiraceae bacterium. Classification (GTDB taxonomy): domain Bacteria; phylum Bacillota; class Clostridia; order Oscillospirales; family UBA929; genus JAIRTA01. The sequence goes on from WRCJ01000098.1 coordinate 1,394, forward strand.
GACACGGCGACCAGCGCGGCGGGGCTCGCGCAGGTGGCGCGCACCGCGTGCAAGTCGGTTCCCACGCTCAACCTTGGGGAGTCCATACGAAATTTCGCGGGCGTGCGCGCGGCGACCGACACGGATGATTTTATCATTGCCGAGGCCCACGGCGCACCCGGGTTTATCGACATCGCCGGGATCAAATCGCCGGGCTTGTCGGCCGCCCCGGCTATCGGGAAAATGGTGGCGGAACTCCTGGGGCGGTGCGGGTTGGAGCTAGAAAGGAATCCTTCCTTTGTGGCAAAGAGGAAGCTTGTGCGCTTCAACAAGCTTTCCGTGGAGGAAAAAAGGGCGCTGATCGCGAAAAACCCGGCCTATGGCCATGTGATTTGCCGCTGTGAAACCATAACCGAAGGCGAGATCCTAGACGCGCTACGCAGTCCGATTCCCCCGCGATCGATCGACGGCGTCAAGCGAAGGGTTGGCGCGGGCATGGGGCGGTGCCAGGGCGGGTTTTGCGGCCCGCAGGTCATGGAGATCTTGGCCCGCGAACATGGGATTGGCATGGACGAGGTGGTGCAGGAACGCCCGGGGTCCTACATCCTGACCGGGGAGACAAAAAACGGGAGGGAACAGCGTTTTGTGTCCAAGCAGGGCCGACAAAGCGAGGAAACCGGGGCCAGACGCGGCCCGCACGGGCAACCGCATGGATATCCGCATGGATATCCGCACGGGCAACCGCATGGGTGCCATCGCGCCAAGGACGGCACGGCCAGCGACGACCCGGCCATGGACGGCACGGCCAAGGACGGCATCCGCGATTTGGTCATCGTCGGGGGAGGCCCCGCGGGACTGGCGGCCGCCTGCGCCGCATGGCAATCGGGCCTTCGCGACATCTTGATCGTCGAGAGGGGCAGGGAGCTTGGCGGGATACTCAACCAATGCATTCACAATGGATTTGGCCTTCATTACTTTGGCGAGGAACTGACCGGCCCCGAGTATGCGTCAAGATTTATCCAAATGCTCGGCGATACGGGGGTCCGGGTATGCCTCGAAACGATGGCGTTGCACATTACGGACAGCCGCGAGATCCACCTGGCCAGCGCACGGGATGGGTACCGGATCATCCAAGCAAAGTCGATCGTGCTGGCGATGGGATGCCGCGAACGCCCGCGCGGGGCTGTCGCGATACCGGGGACACGGCCAGCCGGCGTGCTGACGGCGGGCACAGCCCAGCGGTATGTGAACATGGAGGGGTACATGGTCGGCCGCCGGGTGGTCGTCCTGGGCTCCGGGGACATCGGCCTGATCATGGCCCGGCGGATGACGCTGGAAGGGGCAAAGGTGCTGGCTTGCGTTGAGATCATGCCCTATTCCGGGGGGCTCACGCGCAACATCGTCCAATGCCTGCGCGACTACGATATCCCGCTCTATCTCTCGCATACCATCACGGACATCCGGGGGAAGGATCGCGTGGAACAGGTGGTGGTATCCAAGGTCGATGAGAATCGCGTGCCGATACCTGGATCGGAAATGAGCTTGGATTGCGATACCGTCCTGCTTTCGGTCGGGCTGATTCCCGAAAACGAACTGACAAAGCAAGCGGGCATTGCCATCGACCCACGGACAAACGGCGCCGTGGTGTGGGAGGATATGCGGACATCGCTCCCCGGCGTGTTCGCCTGCGGGAACGTCGTGCATGTGCATGACCTGGTCGATTTCGTCACGGCGGAGAGCCAACGCGCCGGAGACGCCGCCGCCAGGTTCGTGCTGGAAGGCGGCAGGGCCGTTGCCCATAACACGGTGAAAATCCACGCGGATGGCGGCGGGATCAGCTATACCGTTCCTCAATATATATGTGTGGACAGGGTGGAGAAGGCGGCGGACATCTTCTTCCGTGTGAGCCGGCTTTTCCGGAAATGCTGTGTATACGCGGTTTCCGGCGGACAGCGGATTGCCCGGTTTACGCGCGACTTCCTGGTCCCCGGGGAGATGTCGAGAATCCGGCTTCCGCGGAAAACATTGGAAAGCGTTTCGGGAGGCATCATCGTATTATCGGTGGAGGAGGCTGGCTGATGACAGAGACGACAGAGACGACAGAGTTGACCAAGTTGACCGAGTTAACAAAGATAACCGAGTTGACCGAGTTGACCGAGTTGACAAAGATGACCGAGTTGATTTGCGTCGTCTGCCCAAAGGGATGCCGCCTCCGCTACGACGAGGCCAACGGCTTCGCGGTAAGCGGGAACCTGTGCCAGCGCGGCGAGGAGTACGGGCGCGCGGAACTGCAAAACCCCACCCGTGTCATCACGTCGACGGTGCGGGTGGCCGGGGGGACGCATAGCCGCTGCCCCGTGAAAACGGAGCGTCCGATCCCCAAAGACAAGATTATGGACGCGATGCGCTTGCTGGGCGGCTTATGGCTGACAGCCCCGGTTCCGGAAGGGCATACTGTCGTGGAAGACATTTGCGGGACAGGGATATGCTTTATCACCACACGCGGTATCGCGCCCGCAGAAGAGGGGGGCTAGGCATGGGGAAATACATCCTTTCCCTGGATCAAGGGACCACCAGCTCCCGGGCGATCCTATTTGACATCTCCCGGCGGAATATCGTGCAGGCGGCGCAAAAGGAGTTGCCCCCCCTCTACCCCAAGAAGGGCTGGGTCGAGCATGATCCCATGGAGATCTATGCCTCCCAGTGCGCCGTGATGATCGAAGCAATCGCGAAAAGTGGGATCGACATCGGCGATATCGTGGGTATCGGCATTGCCAACCAACGGGAAACCGCCATCATGTGGGATAAGGACACAGGGCTTCCGATACACAACGCCATCGTATGGCAATGCCGCCGAACCGCCGGCCTTGTCGACGATTTGGTGCGGCGCGGGCTGGACGGGCATATTCGCGAAACAACGGGCCTGGTGCCGGACGCCTATTTTTCGGCCACCAAAATCAAATGGATCCTCGACCATGTGGAAGGCGCGCGGGCGCGGGCGAAGCAAGGCAAAATCCTCTTTGGCACGGTGGACAGCTGGCTCGTCTGGAAGCTGACCGAAGGCAGGGCGCATGTCACCGACTACACCAATGCGTCGCGGACGATGCTCTACGACATCAAAAACCTGCGTTGGGACAAGACCCTGCTGGACGCGCTGGATATCCCCGAAGGGATGCTCCCCCGGGTTTGCGACAGTAGCATGGTTTACGGGCACACGCAACTCATGGGGGCGGAGATCCCCATTGCCGGCATCGCCGGCGACCAGCAGGCGGCCCTGTTCGGCCAGTGCTGTTTTTCGGCGGGCGAAGTGAAGAACACCTATGGAACGGGCTGTTTTTTGCTGATGAACACCGGGAGCAAAGTATGCGCCAGCGCGCATGGGTTGCTCGCCACGATCGCTAGCGGTATCGGCGGCAAAGTGGAGTATGCCTTGGAGGGCAGCGTGTTCGTGGGCGGCGCGGTCATCCAGTGGCTCCGCGACGAGATGCGCTTCATCTCGGAGAGCCGGGATGTCGAATACTATGCCCAACGGGTGGAAGATACCGGCGGCGTCTACCTTGTCCCGGCGTTCACCGGTTTGGGCGCGCCGCATTGGGACATGTACGCGCGCGGATGCATCGTCGGCCTCACC
>WRCJ01000099.1 GCA_009784085.1 Oscillospiraceae bacterium
CTGTATCGTAACGCCGACCGTGATATAACCGGCGGTATCGGCCAATTGCCTGAGCTCCTGCAGCGGCTCGCCCTCCCCTGGTTGGCCGCCTCTGCCACCCATGCCGCCTCTACCGTCTCTACCGTCTCTACCGTCTCTACCATCCGTGCCGCCTATGCCGACCAGAATGGCGCGGGCTATCTCGGCTTCCGCCTTTTTTGCTTCCGCAGGGCGGATGCGCGCGTCGGCCAGGCGGATCTCCTTCCAGAGGAGATCGTCGGGGATGGCCGGTATCGCATAGGGGCCCAATAGATTGACGACCAAATCGCCGTCGCCGCCGAGGCCGGGGACGGGGCCGCCGGGGACGAGGTTGGGCCCGGAACCGGGATCGGGGTTGGACCCTGGGCCGTCGCCACCGCCACTGCCGCCGCCGTCGGGGCCGGCCGCGCCCGGCCCCGCGTCCAGGATGCCGACCTGCATCGAGACAGGCTTTCCATCCCGCACGCCCACGGCGGCCATCGCGTCGAGGCGGGATGCCTTGAGGGCATGCACATCCGCCTCCGAGAGCCTGCCGCTCCCGCCGGGATGCGTGTGGATGCAGCGTATCCCGCTCAGCCGCGACGCCGAACGTCGCTTCCGCAAAGCCGGGAGCGACACCCTATCCTGTTCGCCGACCGCGACGGTCATAATCCGCGCCGTCCGGTCGATATAGACCATCGCTTCCCGCCCCGTGGCTTCGGTAAAGGCAGCCAAGGCCTCGAGGATTTCCACCGCGCAAAATTGCCGGCGTTCCATTTCCATCCCATAGACGCATTCCAGCTGTGCCAGCAACGATTGCCGGACGCCGCCAATATTTCCGTGGATTTTTCCCATATACACATCCTTCATTTGGGGCTTATTGATATTCTTCTTCCAGTTTGGCCAGCAGGATCATGCGGGCGTCTTCGAATTCGTAGGCGCAGGTGGAGAGGGTGACCACCTGATCGTCGGGCGTCAGGTCGAGATCCCGGTAGTGCCGCGCCTTGCCCTTCATGTAGTCGAAAAAGGCCTCGGCCTCCCCTTCCTCATAGAGGTTGAGCGTGCCATATACCATCGTGTCGTTGGACTTTATCACAAGATAGGCAAAGATATGGAGCGTAAAGGTCTTGTCCGCCAGATAAATGGCGCCTTTCTGGTAGGTATCGAAGACCTTGCTATCGTCAAACCGCTTGATGTCGTGAAACATGCTCCCGTTTTTCATGTGGTGGCCGTACAGGATGGTGTTAAAGTCGGAAAAATCACTGCTGCTCCGGGAATCCATAAAGATGGTGCCCGCCGCCGCGTGATTTTTGTTCAGGTCGCGCTTTAAATAGAAATCGTTGTCGCTGGTTTGCACAAACAGATAGTCTATGCTGGTGCCATGGATAGTGACCCAACCCACGATGTCTTCGTTTTGCTCCCTTTGCGCGGCCAATATCTTGGGATTTCCAATACTGACCGGCGCCGGGGTATCCGGCGCCGGGGTGTTATCGTCCGGCGACGGTGTTTCCGCCGCCGCCGGACGCATTGTTGGTTTGTAATGCTCTATCATCTCGGCTTTGATATCGTCGGCTTTGTCGTACTCGGAGACGATCTCCCAAACCTTATAGGCACTGAAGGCGAAGCAAGCGATCAAGATTGGGATCAGGATAATTTTCAACGCTCTTCTCATGGTGCCTCTCCTCAAGTAGTAAGGTTAGAGATCAGCTCTTTCTTCTTTTATCGATAGTATTCCTCGATGTACTGAGTACCAAGATGCGTAAAGCGACGGCGCAGGCAATCATCAGTACGGTCCAGATCCAAATATCGCTTTCATCCCCTGTTTTCACGGGGGGAGCCGGCGTGGGTGGCGTGGAGGGGCGTGCGGAGGGCGGCGCGGAAGGGGGCGGCGCCGAGGGCGGAGCCGAAGGAGGCGGAGCAGAGGGCGGCGTGGATTCCAAGGGCGGCGACACCAGAGGCGGAATCGTGGGCGTAATCGTCACGAAATCATCTTTGCGGTTGGTGATGACAAAGCCGTCTGCCGCGTTGCCCGTGATCGTCCGGGTATACCCTTCCGGGGGCATAATCTCATCCACAGTATACACATGGCCCTCGGGCAGTTGCGCCCATGTGTACGTCCAATTGTTCTGCTGGCTCAGCAATACGGGACTGCCAAATGATTTGCCGTCCTGATAGAGTTGCACTTGCACGTAGGCGGGATGCGGCCCCTCGCCGCTCCACACCTTGGTGACCTTAACGGAGGTATAGCCGGGGAGCGTCTCATAGCGGTTGGTAAAGAGGGGTACGCTGCCGGCCACCGGGGCGCCGTCCTTCGTCAATGTCTGGGAGGCGATCACAAGCCACCCGTTCGTGTCCTCCACGACGATGGTCAACAGGTAGGTCGCGCCGTCGTAAGTCCATCCGGGGGCGGAACCCTGGGTTTCGGTGATCCGATAGATATATCGCCCGGCCTGGCTAAAGCGGATTTCGCCAAAGGAAACCTCGCCGGCCCCCGTCAGTTTCACCGTTTTACGCCCGTCCAGCGTCCCGGCCGGCATGGGCGTCCCCGCAGGGCTGCCCGGCGCCGGCGTCATCACGAAGGTAAACTCCACGTTCGGGGCCGCGTCCCCGGCAAGGGCCTTCTTCACACGGGGCTGGGCGGTCGGCATGTAGGTGTTGATAATGTTGTAGCCATCGACCCGCGTATCGTACCCCGCGATAGGCTCCTCTCTCACCGTGTAGACGTACGGCTCCTGCGTGTCCGGGTTGATCTTGACCAATGGCCCAAAGACATACGACCATGTGCCGTTGGCGCCCGGCGTGACCTCCTGCTGGGCGAACTTGACGCCATCGCGATAGAGCACTACCACAATCTTTTCCGGCAACGGATGGCCCGTCGGCGTCCGCCAAATCTTCCGCCCGGAGATATCGATCGTCGGAGGCTTCACGTACTGGTTTTCCGCCGCCACCACGCGGGCCACGGCATAGTCCACCGTGCCTTGCCCATTGATGGGCTTGAGCACATAGAAGTCGTGCAGATAGTTGTCTTCGGTGACCTCGTAGGTAAACGCGCCGGTGGGCAGGGCAATCTCTTTTTGCTCCCCATGTTTCAAGACAAAGTTGTAGGTTTCGAGGATGGCGCCGGCCCTGTCCCGGACGACGACAGTAAACGCGAACTCGCGCTCCAGGTCGGCGCCCTCGCCGGTCACTGTTTTGGACACGATGAGCCGGGGGTTTTTGCGGTTGTCGAAGACTTCGATAATCGCCGTTTCGCCGTATCCGGCTATCACGCCGGAGACCTCGCCTTTGGCGGCGGTGTAACCCTCACGGGGCAACTCTGTCACCGTATATTCCGTACCCAGCGGCAGATCCAAGAACACCTTGGTCTCGCCGTGCTTCAGGGAGAATTCGTAGGTCTCGTCGCCGATGACGGCGATGAAGTCGAAGATGACCTGCTTATCTTCATCGGTGATATGCGCGCCGGTCAATTCTTTCTTGACGATCAGGTCCCCCTCGTCATCCGGCGTGTAGACGTTGATAAAGGGGCAGAAGATCGGGTAGGAGATGCTGTCCCCCGTGATGATCCCGCTCCAGGAGAGCCGCCGGGCGACATAGGGCGCGTCCTCGGGCAGGATTTCCCGAACCGTGTACGCCGCGCCGATGGGCAGGTTGGCGAAGATCTTCCGCTCCCCGTCTTGCAACGTGAAGCTTTCGTACAGCTCGTCGTCGATCCATAATTCGAAGTCGTATTCCGCCTCTGGATCGAAGTCCTCGCCGATGACCGTCTTTTCGACAATCAACTGCCCGTTTTTGCGGTTGTCGAAGGGGATGACAATCTCCACGCCTTCGCGGCCGGCGACCGTGCCGCTGACCTCGCGGATGGCGGGGAGGTACCCTTCCCGGGGCAACTCGGTGATGGTGTAGGGGGTGCCCAGCGGCAGGCCCTCAAAGACCTTGCGCTCCCCGTGTTTGAGCGTGAACGTAAAGGTCTCCTCGCCGATGACCGCGACAAAGTGGAATTCCGCCTCAAGGTCCGCGTCGGTCAGCGGGGCTTGATCCTTGATCTCCTTCTCGACAATGAGATCGCCCTCTTCGTCGGGGTGGTATACGTTGACAAACGGGCATTCCACCGGGATATGGATGCTGTTATGCGGGATCTCGCCCACGTATTCGGCGGGTACGGGTACATAATCCGCGCCCTCCGGGACAATCTCCACGACCTTGAATTCCGCGCCGATGGGTAGGCCGTAGAACAGCCTGCGCTGGCCCGCCTTCAGCGTGAATGTCGCGTAGAGTTCCCCATCGATCCAGAGCTCAAACGCATACGTCCTGTCCGGGTCGATGTCTTCCTCCTCCAGCCCCACCTCTTCTTTGATGACGATCAGCTGCGCATAGGCCCGGTTGATAAAGGCCGCCGTCGCGCCGCCGGGGGGCAGGTTGCCATGGTTGTTGTTGCCATAGGGTTCGTAGTAGCCTATGGGCTGGGTCTCCACCACGGTGTATTGCACGCCCACGGGTATATCTTTGATGGTGGCCTTCTGGCCATGCTTGAGCGTGATCTTGCCGCCGCTGGTAATCTCGAATTCCCCTTGGACGCCGCTGATCACATATCTGTATGTGCCGTTGTCCGAGAATGTGACGGTGAATTCGAACGTCATCTTCAACTGCTCGGGCGTGGGGGGCGATCCGTCATTGTTCTCGATGGTCTTCGTGATATCGAGATCGGCATAGAGCCTCTTGTTGTAAGCCGTGACACGAACCGCCTCGAGGGTGCCGCCCTCGGTCCCCGTGATGACAAAATCGTACCGCCGAATCGGCCGGCCTTGCGCGTCCGTGTCGAAGGTGAACCCGTAAGACGGATTGGCCTCAAGGAAATAATACGCCCCGGGATGCAAAAAGTCAAGCGTTATCCGTCCGTTCGCGCCGGTTGTGAAAAGCCCGAGGAAGGTATCGCCGCCCTCCTCCTCGACCCGGAACAGCTCAAATTGCGCGCCGGGGATCGGCTTTTC
>WRCJ01000100.1 GCA_009784085.1 Oscillospiraceae bacterium
AGTACCGCGATACCCGCGCCGAGAGCTGCCATAATGTTACCTCCCTCTAAAATAATACATATTTTTTGCCTTACTGCCGCGCAAGGCCAAAACGACAACTTGCCGCGCACCCCGTGTCCCGCGGCCCCGCGATCCCGTGTCCCTGCGGCTCAAGTGGTTCCCTGGTTCCCTTATTCCACCGCTTCGCCGATATACAGCGTCGTGAGGAATGTGAAGATGAACGCCTGCAGGATGCCGTCAAAGATATCGAAGTAGATGCTCAGCACGCCGCCGGCCGGGGGCATGACCCCTAGGATGAGCTCCATGATGATAAAACACGCCAGCACGTTGCCAAACAACCGGAGGCAGAGCGACAAGGGCTTCGTGGCGTACTCCATCAGCTTGAAGGGGATCATGATCGGCGTGGGTTCCGCCAGGCTCTTCAGCCAGCCGCCCACCCCCTTGTAGCGGAAGGAGGCGTATAAGACGATCACGATGCTCATCAGGGCCAGCGCGCCGGTCGTGTTGATATCCTTGGTCGGGGGGTAGAGGTGCAGGCCGGGGATGAAGTTGAACAGCGTGATGATATTGGATAGGCCCAGGAACAGCAACAGCGTGCCCAAGTAGGGGGCAAAGCCGCCGCCATGGTGCCCGATGTTCCCCCGGCACAGGTTGCGCACGGTCCCCACGAACCATTCCACCACCACCTGCGGCTTCTTCGGGCGGTCTACGGACAGGCGCCTCGTGAGCAGCAAGGAAGCGACGATGAGGATCGCCATGATAATCCACGAGACAAAAATCGAGTTGCTGATGATGAATTCCTGCCCGAAAACCTCAAAGCGGAAGATCGCGATGCGTTCCAGTTTCTCAAAGACATGATCCACCCGTTGCGCCTCCACCCTGTAAAAAGTTTATTTTCATGTTTCAATCCCTTATTATATCGTTATGGTCATTACGGTTCATTAATGAAAAAAATTGTTTGCCAACTTGTCCGTACCCATGGTATAATTTTGGTATTGAATCCTGAACGAATAAGAGGGCGATGCCGTGACTTTTTTGTCCTTGCTCAAAGGACATCTGGCTTGTGCAAGAAAGTGTAATGCGTTCCTGTATTATCTTTCCCTGATCCTCTACTTGGAATTGGTGTTTCGAATCAGCCTCGGCAATGGGATTTTTGACGCGGGCCTTGTTTTCATGCCCATTTATTCGGGCGCCGCCGCCTGCCTCTTCACCGTGCTGACCAGGGTCTTCCGCACGTCCGTCAACCGGGTGCTGACATGGGTGATAACGATAACGCTATGCCTGTACTTCAGTATACAATACATGTTCATCACCATCCTCACGGTCCCGTTCTCCTTCCGGTCCATCGGCCTGGCCAACCAAGCCGTCGATTTTTTTAGCATTGTAATGCGCGCCTTGAACGTGCATTTCCCCATTGTCATCTTGTTGCTGCTCCCTGTGGCGCCCATGATTGTCTTCCGCCGCCACCTGAACTACGACCGCTTGGGCTGGAAGGTATGCGGAGTTTTCGCCGCCGTGCTTGCCGTGGCCCATGGGACAGCCCTGCTGCTGTTGCTGTTTGTCGACAGGGATGAATTATACGCCCCCCACCGCCTGTACTACCAGGTGGACGCGGCGGAGCAGATCAACCGGACTTTCGGGTTGCTCGCGGGGACCCGCATCGACATCCAGAGATTGGTATTCGGGCACACGGATGTCATCATCGAGGAAGATCCGGATATACCCGATGAATCCGATCCGCCGGCGCCCCCCAGCCCCCTGCAGAGCGCGACGCCTTCCGAGACGCCCCCCCCCAGCTCCGGCGCAGGCACGCCGACGCCGCCGGCGACGCCCATTGTATACGGGGATAACGTGCTCGATATCGATTTCGAGGCCCTCGCCGCCGCGACCGACAACCAGACCCTCAAGGATATGCACAAATATTTCGCCGACCGGCAACCCACCGCCCAGAACCAGTACACCGGCCTCTTTCATGGGAAAAACCTGATTTTTATCGTCGCGGAGGGGTTCTGCCAGCTCGCGGTGCGGGAGGACTTGACGCCGACGCTTTACAAAATGGCCAACAGCTCCTTTGTGTTTACCAATTACTATACGCCCCACATGTTCAGCACGGTGGGCGGCGAGATGCAGGCGTTGCTCGGCCTCATCCCCTTTCAGGAAACCATCAACCTTTGGCATACGGAAAAGCCCGTTTTCCCCTACGCCATCGGCAACGCCTTGAAAAAAGAGGGATATCGGGCAAAAGCCTTCCACAACCACACATACTCCTATTACCATCGGGATCAGACCAGGGGCACGCTGGGTTTCGAGGACTACATGGGGCGCGACAACGGCTTGGAGCTGTTGATGAGCTTCGATCACTGGCCGCCCAGCGACATCGACATGATCGAAGCGATCGACGACATGATTATCGGGCAAGATACCCCCATGGTCACCTATATCCTGACAGTCAGCGGCCACTCCAACTACGACGACAGCTATATCGCCAGCAAAAACATGCACCTGGTGGAGCATCTGCCGTACAGCGTGCCGCTTAGGGGGTATTTGGCTTCGCAGATCGAGCTGGACCGGGCCCTGGCGTTGTTGTTGCAGAAGCTGGAAGCCAGCGGGGAGCTGGCCGATACCGTCATCGCGCTGGTGGGGGACCATCATCCCTATTGCTTTACGTTAGAGGAACTCAACGAGATCTCCCCCACCCCCCGGGATCATCTCGAGATACAGCAGAGCACGTTCATCCTATATAACAGCGAAACGCCTGTGACCGTTATCGATAAGCTCTCCACGCAAATTGACGTCCTGCCGACAATCCTGAATCTGTTCGGCGTCCCGTTCGATTCCAGGCTCATTATCGGGCAGGACATCTTGAGCGACGCCGAAGGCTTGGTCATGTTCTCCGAAACATGTTGGATCAGCCCGCTCGGACGCTATGAAAAAAAGACATTCACGCCCAATGAGGGCGCGTATGTCCCGGAGGGTTACGTCAAACAGATGAATCGATCCGTGGCCAACAAATATTCGCTGAGCAAATTGTTGATGAAAGAGGACTACTACCGGCTGGTGCTGGGGGGATAGACGCCCTACGACGGAAACCCCGGCGCGTCAGGGATGCCGCGGCTACGACGGAAACCCCGGCGCGTCAGGGATGCCGCGCCCTACGGCGGGAACCAATTCCATATCTATCGTCCAAACTGCCCGGCCGCCCTCCTCCAGCGTCAGGCGCGCGGGGCCGCCGCCCGCTGTTTTGCGCAGGGCGGCGTCATATCGTTGTAGCGTTTCCTCGCCCACCTCCAAGCCGATTGACCGGCTCTCGCCCGGCAGTAGCTTGATTTTCTCGAAAGCCTTCAGCTCCTTGATACGGGGGACGCAGGCGCCCCGCAACCAGCGGAGGAACAGCATGGGTACGGCCCAGCCCGTTGTTTCCCCCGCGTTTTTTATGTTGCCCGTCAGGCGTATCCCGCCGCGCCATGGCTGGGCGGCCAATTCCCCAAAGACAAACTGGGCGCCGCCCGAGAGGCCGTAGCCGAAGGGATACAACGGGCCGGGGGCGGTGTCGCGGTAGCTGTCGTCGCCATAGCCGGCCTTGCGGTTGTAGTAGCAGGGCAACAAACCCGGGCCTCGGGGCAGGCTGACCGGCAACCGGCCGGCCGGCGGCGCGACGCCCAGCAGGATTTCCGCGAGGGCGCGGCCTCCCCCGGGGCCGGGGTAAAATGCGTAGAGCAACGCCCCGCATGACGGGGCAATGTCGGCAATCGCGTATGGCCTCCCGGCCGTGATAACCACGATCACCGGCCGGCCCAGGCGCAAGACACGCGCCGCCAGTTCGGCTTGCCCGCCCGGGAGCTTCAGATGGGCGCAGTCCGCCCCCTCGCCGCAGTCCATCTCGCCGGCGCCGGCGCCTGCGATGGCGCCATCGCCGTTGGTGCCGTCATCGGCACCGGTTGCGGCGGTATCGTCATCGGCATCGGTTAAATCGGCACCGGTTACGGCGCCGGTGTTGTCGAAACGGGCGCCATGGTACCGGCTCGACGTCCCCCCGAGGGAGAGTATCACGACGTCACTGGCCGCCGCCGCCGCCAAGGCGGCTTCCATGGCGGCCTCCCCGGGGGCGCCCGCCATGCCGCAACCCTCTTCGGACAGCAAGCGCGCGCCGGGGGGTAGCAGGGCGCGGAGCCCCTGCGCCAGCGTCTCGCCTTCGGTAAGGGGCGGCGTGTAGTCGCCGCTCATCTGGTAGAGATCCCGCCCGGCAGGGCCTATCAGGGCGATGGTCTTCCCCTCCAGCCCCACGAGGGGCAGTAGCCCGCCCCGGTTCTCCAACAGCACCACGCTGTGCCGCGCCAGCACAAGGCTTTCCTGTTGCCGACCAATTTGCGGCACATAGGGGGGTGCCCCTTCGTCCAAGAGGGGCTTGTCAAACAGGCCGCTTTGCATCTTGAGGGTCAACACCCTAAGCGCCGCCTCGTCCACCAGCCTCTCCTCCACCAAACCGTCCGCCACCGCGCGCGGCAACGAGGGAAAGGCGTTATCCCAGAGGCTCACATCCACGCCGGAAGCGAGGCCCAACGCCGCCGAAGCCGCGCTGTCGCCCGTCAAGATATCCAGCTTGTCCAGCGCGGTCCCGTCAGCCATCACGATGCCCGTAAACCCCAGCCCATCCCGCAGGTAGCTACGCAACAGCCAAGGGTTGGCGTGGCAGGGGATGCCGTCGATTTCGTTGTAGGCGGCCATAAACCCCATCGCGCCCGCGCGGCAGGCGGCTTCGGCCGCCGGGAGATGGATCTCCAGCAACTCGCGCCGCCCGATGGGCGCGGCGCTGGCATTGAGGCCGCCGGTGGTGTGTCCCTGCGCGCATAGATGCTTGGCCACCACCATCACGCCGCTGCCCGCAAACCCCGCCACCGCCGCCGCCGCC
>WRCJ01000101.1 GCA_009784085.1 Oscillospiraceae bacterium
CGTCACGGATGCCGCCCCTACGGCGGGCGCGTCACGGATGCCGCGCCATACGGCGGACACGGGCGGCATAAATGCCGCCCCTACTCTGTCCTCAACGCCACCACGGGGTCTTTCTTGGCCGCCTTCTTGGACGGGACGAAACCGGCAATCAGCGTCAGCCCCATGCTTCCGAGAACAAGCATGACGGCATACAGGAAGGGCAGGCCCGCGATCCCGTCCACGCCCGCGAGCGACGATACAATGCTATTGATGGGCATTTGGAGCAAGTACGTCGCGCCTATGCCAATCAGCCCCGCCACCATGCCAATCAACACGGCTTCCGCGTTGAATACCCTCGAAATGTCCTTCTTCCTGGCGCCCACGCTACGCAGGATGCCGATTTCCTTTGTGCGTTCGATGACGGATACATAGATAATAATGGCGATCATAATGGTAGAAACCACCAGCGAAATCGCCGCAAACGCGATCAAAACCAACGTGACCGTGTTCAGCATGATCCCGATCATGCTCTCGACAATTTGCGCGATGTCGGTATAGACAATTTGATCCTTCTCGGATCTGCCTTCGTTGTACGCATCAAGGTATTCCTTGATCGCGTCTTTGCCCGCGTAATCCTTGGGATAGACGCTAATACCCGTTGGCGTCGTATCGGCGCCCAATTGGAGGAGTTTCTGTCTCTTGTCGTCGTCGCTCGCGAACGGGGTGTTCAGATTGACATCAAAATCTGAGTTCATCTGCGCCGCCGCTATCTCCGACTGCTGGGCGTTATCGACGATGAAATCCGTCAGCGCGGTGGTGTACACCAAGCCCGTCGAAAGATAATTTGTCAGCGAAGCCGTATTTTCCTTAATGCGCAACGTGCCGGTGATCGTCAGCGCGATGCCGTCGCCATCCCCATAGAGTTCACCGTACTCGGAAACGGGCGCCGGGGCAAATATGCCATCCGCCGTTTGGGTATAGTAGGCGTCGTTGGGGATGACTTTCAATATTGTTTTCCCGATGAAATCGGTCAGCTTATAGCTATCGGTATCTGTGAAGATGCCCAGCTTTTCGAAGAATGCCTTGTCGATCCGGTTGTACTCGTCCACGACAAGAGCCACCTCGTCCTTCTCTTTCGGCAAGCGGCTTCCCTCGCCAACGAGATCATACAGCGAAAGGATCAGTTCTTCATTGCCGTCCATTTCCTGCCAATACAAGCCGCCGCCGCCAAACATCTCGCCCATGCCACTGCCGGCACCGCCGCCGCCGTTTCCGTTCCCCGCGACCGTCGCGAATTTCACCACCGAATCGTTGCCTTTCGCGAGCAGATTGATTTCCACGGCCCTTGCATAGGAAACCGCGCTTACCGCGTCGGGGAGTTCGGATTGAACCTTCGCGATATAGTCGAAGTATTCTGGGGTCAATACATTCTGATGCAGTACTATATTTGCGCTTCTGTCATACCGGTAGAGTATATCGTTATCGGTATACTTGCCGGACTCGTCGGATCGGCCCAGGATCGGGTTGCCTCCCTCCATGCCGTGGCCCCTTTCGATGGCCTGGGTCGCCTCGCTGATGCTGATCGGCAAGCCGGACAAGGATTCCCTCTGCATTTGCGTCATATAGCCCGACAAGCCGCTCGACAGCGCGAGGACCAACGCCACGCCGATGATGCCGATACTGCCCGCAATCGCCGTTGTGATCGTCCGGCCTTTTTTGGTGAGCAAATTCTTGAAGGAAAGCGTCGTGGCGGTCTTTACCGACATCGACGTTTTTCTGAGGCCCTTTTTATTCACGGGCGCGGCCTGGCCGCCGGATTCCCTGGCCGTGCCGTCCTTGGGCGGCGGGTTGGTGTCCGACTGCAATTCGCCGTCCAGCAACCGGATGATACGGTTGCTATACTTCTCGGCAAGATCGCTGTTGTGCGTGACCACGATAACCAGCTTGGTTTTGGCAATTTCCTTGAGAATCTCCATGACCTGCACGCTGGTGTGGCTGTCAAGCGCACCGGTCGGCTCATCGGCCAGGATGATCTCCGGGTTGTTGACCAACGCCCTCGCAATCGCCACCCTCTGCATCTGGCCGCCGGACAGCTGATTCGGCCGCTTCTTCATTTGATCCGACAAACCCACTGATGCCAACGCTTCCTTTGCCCTGCGCCGCCTTTCGCCCGCCGACACGCCGGAGAGCGTCATGGCAATCTCCACATTTTGCAACACCGTCTGATGTCCGATCAGATTATAACTCTGAAAGACAAAGCCGATGGAGCGGTTCCTGTAGGCATCCCAATCCGCGTCCCTAAAATTCCTGGTGGACAGGCCGCCCAGCTCAATGTCGCCGGAATCATAGCGATCGAGCCCCCCGATGATATTGAGCAACGTGGTCTTTCCGCAACCGGACGGCCCGAATACCGCAACGAACTCGTTTTCCCTGAATTCGAGGGACACCCCTTTCAGCGCGTGGACGATCTCCCCATTCCGATACGTTTTCTGAATGTCTGTAAGTTTTAGCTTTGACATGTCGCTCCCTCCTAACTTTATACGCGAACTTTATATGCGATTTTTATCCGCGGAATTTATTCGCGGAATTTATTCGCGGAATCTATACACGAAAACGATACCCGGCCCCCCATACCGTTTGCAGGTATTCGGGGTTTTGGGGATCTTTTTCAATCTTTTCTCGCAGTCGGTTGATATGGACGGCGACCGTTTTCAAGTCGCCCCATGCGTCGATGCCCCATATTCGTTCATAGATGCGCTCTTTGCTGAACACATGGTTGGGATGGGAAATCAAGAAAAAAAGCAGCTCATATTCTTTGTTTTTGAGATCTATTTCCGCGTCTCCGACAAAGACCTTCCTTGTCTGGGGATTCAGCCGAAGCGCACCTGACTTAATTTCCTGCGTCCTCTTTTGGCCGCCTGTTGAGGCGGACATCAGGCGGTCATATTGGGCAAGATTGGCTTTGACCCGCGCTACGAGTTCGGTCGGCGAAAACGGCTTGGAGATGTAATCGTCGGCGCCGAGGCCGAGGCCGCGCACCTTGTCGTCCTCTTCCGTGCGCGCCGTCACCATCAAGATCGGGATATTGATCTTATCCCGTATCCTCTTGCACACACCATAGCCGTCCATGCCCGGCAGCATGAGGTCAAGCAGGACAAGGCTGTATTGCCCGGTCAAGGCCTCTTCTATACCCGATGTCCCGTCTGTCTTGACTGTGACGTCGTAGCCGCCTATCATCAAAAAATCACGTTCGATATCCGCGATCGCCGCATCATCTTCAATAATCAATATTTTCTCCATTATAGGTTGTCCCCCTGCCTTATGATGGGAAGCGTTATCTCAATCGCAAGGCCGCCGCCGGAAGCATTTTCGGCCCCAATCGCCCCACCCAAACGCTCGATGATCTTCTTGGCAATCGCAAGCCCTAAACCGCTCCCCCTGCTCGGGTCGCTTCTTGACGCATCGCTCCTGTAAAAAACGTCAAACAGTTTGGCAAGCGCCTCCTCCCGCACGCCGGGGCCGTTATCCGTGATGGCGATACGCACTTCCCCGCCCTCTTGGCGGCATTCCAGCGTAACCTCGGCGCGTTCATGATCGTTGTACTTGACGCTGTTATCCAAAACATTCATGATTACGTTACGGAATTGCACCACATCCATCTCGACATAGACGCTTTCCACATTCTTTGTGAACAGAAGCGAAAGCCCCTTTTCGCCATATTCCTTTTCATGGCCATCCACAAAACAGCGCAACTCCCGGCCAATATCGACCTCGTCCAGATGAAACGGGAAGTTCCCGGTATCCAACTTTGAAAACAGGAACAACTGATTGACGGTGTATTCCAAATCGCTCGTTTTTCTCTTGATGGTATCGAGATATTTCTCTTGCATCTCCGGTGACGTCGCAACGCCTTTTTCAAGCCCCTCGAGATACGCTTTGATTGAGGTGAGCGGCGTCCGCAAATCATGGGATATGCCCGCGATCAACTCCCGGCGGCCGCTTTCTTCCCGCTGCTGCCTGTTTACCATGTCGGACAACCGCTGTGCCATCTCGTTGAAGTCTGCGCATACGGCGGCAAATTCATCCTTTTGTCCATAGTCGATGCGGAATTCGAGGTTTCCATCCCTTATTTCATGCACGCCGTTCACGAGGATATCGATTGGCGTAATGATGCCGCGGAATACATAGCGGGTCAATGCGCGATTGGTGAAATAGACGACCGTCAAGAGAAACGCCAAGAAAAGCAACGGTATATGATACCTGTCCGCAATCATGGGGCGAGGGTCTATACCGACAACCCTAATGATGATGAGGGAAAAGATACCGCCCAACACCAAAGTCAAAAGCATCGGCAGGACTATCATTAGGTTGTTGGATATCTTGATGCGCCGTTTGATCGTCAACCCGATCACCGCCTCGTATCATATATTCGCGAGGGGTCCCGATTCTCTGTCCCCAGTATAAACCAAAGATGTAAACTGGAAGTAAACTGTTGAAAAAAAAAAATATTCACCAAAAACCGGGCGGCATCCTGCCGCCCGCGAACCCCCGCCGCCCCCGCCGTAGGGCGCGGCATCCCTGACGCGCCGCCCGCGACCGCACCCCTGCGCCGCGACGGCGGGACGCGCAGGATGACGGGGGTGGGATGGCGGGGTTGGGGGATCGTTGGCGGATCGCCGATCGGGCGGCATCCTGCCGCCCGCGACCGCACCCCTGCGCCGCGACGGCGGGACGCGCGGGGGCGCGTCCCCTACAACGCGCCGGGACGCGCGGGATGACGGGGGTGGGATGACGGGGTTGGGGGATCGTTGGCGGATCGCCGATCGGGCGGCATCCTGCCGCCCGCGACCGCACCCCTGCGCCGCGACGGCGGGA
>WRCJ01000102.1 GCA_009784085.1 Oscillospiraceae bacterium
ATCTCCGCGCAAACGCCCAGCGCGGGGATGCTGAGAACAGCCGTCCCCTGTTGGTCGGCGCCATCCACGCGCACGCAGGCGCGGATATTTTTATACGTACCGTCAGGGACCAGCGAGATGAAGAAATCCCTGATGAAGGTCTCGGGCAGGCGCAACAGTTCGACTTCCCGGTGCAGGCCGCCGTAGTTGAACCAATCTGTGTTGTCGCAGGGCACGGCGTCGCGCCGGCGCGTATTGCCCACCACGACGGTCAGCCGGTTCTGCGCGCGGAGCAGGGCGCCCACCTCAAAGGCAAACGGCGTGAACCCGCCGGTGTGCATCCCGATATATTGTTGGTTCAAGTATACTTTGGCCTCATAGTTGGCCGCGCCGAAACGCAGGAACACGCGCTCGCCGGCAGTGGCAGTAACAGCAGTAACAGCAGTAACAGCCTCCGCCTCCGCCGCCGCCGCCGCAAAGGGGAAATCGCGCACGTACACGCCGCTGCCCTCATACAGGAAATAACGCTCGCGCAGCATGTTCCAGCAGGAGGGCACTGGAATGGTTTCCTCCCATTTGTCAAAGCTGTAATCCACCGGGAAAAGGTGGCCGTCGTCGTTTCTGTATTTCTCTTCGGCCCAGCGGGCGCGCAGGCATGTGTCGTATTGATCCGCGCCGAAACGCCACGGCCCGTTCAACGGCTCCCGGGGACGGAACCAGCCGCCAATATGGCTCTCCGCGCCCACCTGTTTTTCATGGTATGGCCGCTCGTAGTCCACCAGATGTATGTCCTGCTGAAAATTGCCCGCTTCTCCCGATTCTCCCTTTTTCATGTCTGCCTCTACCCCTATCTACCCCTATCTACCCCTTGATCCCCGAAGTGGCGATGCCCTGCACGAAGTATTTCTGCAAGAGCAGGAATATGAGCAACACCGGCACGAGCGACACCACGCTGGACGCGAAGATCATGCCGTACTCGGAGCCATATTGCGTGACGAGCCTGCGCAAGCCCACTTGTATCGTCTTCACGCTGTCCTGTGTCAGATAGATGGAGGGGCCTAAAAAGTCGTTCCAGGTGTTCACGAACGTAAAGATGACCAGCGTGGACAGGGCAGGGACAGACAGCGGCAACATGATCCGCGCCCAGATGCCGTATTCGCTCAGGCCGTCGATGCGGGCCGCTTCGCACAGCTCATCCGGCACACCCATGTAAAACTGCCGCATCATGAACACGCCGAAGGCGGAGAATGCCTGCAACAAAACCATGGACAGCAGGGTGTTGTTTAAGGAAAAATACTTGCCGACCATAATAAATTGCGGCAGCATGTACGATTGCCAGGGTATGGCGATGGTGGCCACATAACACATAAATAGCGTTTTTTTGCCCGGAAAGCGCAACTTGGCGAAGGAGTAGGCGGCGAAGCTGGAGGTCAGTAGCTGCAGAATGGTTACGACCACCGTGAGGATCAGCGTGTTGGCGATATAGGTATCCAAGTGGAAATCTTCCCTGGTCCAAATGTTCACATAGTTCTGCCAGCGGGGAACCGTCGGTATCCATTTTATTGGAATGGAAAACACTTCACTGTCGAGTTTCAGCGAGGACGAGATCAGCCAAACGAAGGGGATCAGCATCACCACAGCCAGCAGGAGCAGGATGAGGTACAGAAACGCCCTGCCGACGTAAAAGCGCGTCCCTCGGTGGATAGCATTCATCTTCATACGCCCCCCTCTCATTCCGTGACCCGTTTTTCAACGGAGAACTGGACCAGCGTAATCCCCAGCACCAGGACAAACAGGATAATGGCCTGGGCGCTCGCGAAACCGTAGTTCAAGGACTTGAAGGCCGAGTTGTATATCTCATAGACCAGGACGCGGGAAGCGTCGGTCAGCGTATTGTCAGGCCCGGCAAAAATATTGATAAAGATGTCGTACACCTTGAAAGAGTTGATGATCAGCATCATCGTGACAAAAAAGGTAGCCGGCGCGATCTGCGGCAACGTGATGCTGCGGAATTTCCGCCAGGCGCCGGCGCCGTCTATATCGGCGGCTTCGTAGAGTTCCGGGTTGGTGCCTTGCAGGGCGGCCAGGAAGATGACCATGTAGTACCCCATGTTTTTCCACACCGTAAACAAGATGACCGAGGGCAGGGCCCACGCCCCGAGGCCCCATTGGGGCAGAGCGCTAAGTTCGACGCCCAACAGCGACGCGATCGTATTGTTGAGCGGACCATAGTTCGGGTTGAATATGTTCCGCCACACCACGGACACCGCGACGAGGGAGGCCACGTAAGGGAAAAAGGCAACCGTCCGGAAGAAGTTGCGCCCCCTCAGTTTCTTGTTGAGCAGCATGGCCAGCGCCAGGGCGCAGATCATGGTCAGCGGGACCGTGCCCAGCACGTAGAGCAAGGTATTGCCCAACGCGATGGGAAACTTTGAATGCTTGGCGAACAGGCTGGAAAAGTTATCCAACCCCACCCATTTCATGTCGGTGGCGCCGTTCCATTCGAATAAAGACAACACGAAGGAAACCACCATGGGTATCAGCGTAATGATAAAGAAGCCGAGGAAATTGGGCGCGATAAAACTGTAGGCTACCAAGTTGTCCCTTGTCCTTTTGGACATCCCCCTGCGGCCATCAGGCGGGTGCGGCCAGGCCGTCTGTCGCATGATTTGGCCTCCTTCTCTGTTATTCGGGCGCGAAACGGGGGGCGGGCATGTCTGCCTGCCCCCCGAGGTTTGCCGGGAACCGTGAACCTACATTGCTGCATTGCCACATTGTTGCGTTGCTACTTGATTAGGAACGCCGGGCTGATATGGCTCAACCCATTAGCCCAGCATTAGCCCAGCTCGGCGACCCTTTCGTTCATGGCGGCAATGGCTTCGTCGATGCTCTTCTCGCCCAACATGATGCCGTCATGCTCTTCGTTGAGGATCGTTTCGATGTCGCCGCTCTTGTCGCTCATGGGCATCTCCAGATAGGCCTGGGTGACATTGAGGGCTTCTTTGCTGTTGGCGTCGTCGGGGAAGCCGCCCATGGCGGACAGGAAGCCGATGACTGTATCGTTCTTGAGGGCCGGGAACTGGCCGACGCTGGCCAGCACGGCCGCGCCCTTATCGCCGCAGACAAACTGCATGAAGTCGATGGCGACTTCTTTTCTCCGCGCTTCGGAGTTCTTGTTGACCGCCAGGGAGGTGATGGTGCCCAGCGTGGTGCCGGCCGCAACGCCGTCCGGATGGGGGTACTTCACGATGCCCCAAGCTTCCGGTGTCTCTATATCGCCATTCGCGCAGGCGGCGATCAGCGTGGGGATGAACCAGGATCCCATGTTGACCATGGCGATCTGGCCGCTGTAGAAGGCGGCGCTGTAGTGCAGGCCCGAAGCCCTGATGTCGGCCAGCTTCATGACGATGCCGTCATCCTGCTGCTTGGTGACCATCTCATAGGTGGGTTTCATAAAGTCGTAGTTGCCGTCGACGACGGTATTCTTTCCGTCCAGGATGGAGAACAGGGACGAGGCGCTACGCCAGCCGTGGTAATGGGCGCCGTAGATCTTGTCCGCGCCGGAACCGCTGGCAAGCGAGCGGGCCAACTCGTCGTATTGCGACATGCTCATGTCGTTCGTGGGATAGGCCACGCCGGCCGCGTCAAAGATATCCTTGTTGTAGAATACGACCCAGAAGTCCTGGCGGAAAGGCAGCGCGTAAAACTCGCCGTTCGAGGAGATCTGCTCGACTACGCCGCCGTAGGCGCCGGTGTCGATGCCATAGCCGGACAGCGGCTCCATGCGGTCTTGCTTGATCAGGTTGGCATAGCCGGGGATGTCCTTGATGGTCAGGACGTCATAGTCGTCGCCGCCGGACAGCTGCGTGGCCATGTCGGTCATGAACGTGGCGGAAGGAAGGTCGACGACCTCGATCGTCACCCAGGGATTGACGGCCGTATAGGCGGCGATCAGCGGGCGGTAGTAGACGATGGTGGCGTAATCCCACAAGACCCATTTGATGGTGACGGGGGAGGTGTCGACGCCCGGATCGTCGGGGGTGGGATCGACGGGATCATTTGGGGTGGGATCGACGGGATCGTCCGGGGTGGCGGTGGGCGTGTCCGTTGGGGGATCGGTCGCAGCCGGGGTCGAGGTGGCTTCGCCTCCGTCCGATCCGCAGGCGGCTAGTACGCCAACCAACAGCGCCATGATGAGAAGAAACGCGAACAGCCTTGATTTGCGCATGTGTTTTCCCTCCTAATTAAAATAATATGATAACCGCCCCAACCAAATGGGGACAGCTTCAAACTTTATTTATTTTATGCCATTTTCTGCCCCGGAGAAATATAATAATGCACAAACAACCTTTATTATCTGATGCTGAACTAGTATGATATGCAGTAACAGGCGATGTCCGCCTCAAAACATGTATTATATAGCGCGAAACATGTAATATAAAGATCAATATCCGATGGGTACGACCCTGTGTTATGCGGAGGTCCGCCGTATATCCGCCTTGACAGCCACAACTCCGCAACTTATAATAATATACAATAAAAGATATGCTTTCGTCAACAGTTATATTGATAAAATTTCTATTTCTCCTTTTTACGAGTATTGACGAAACGGAAGGGAAC
>WRCJ01000103.1 GCA_009784085.1 Oscillospiraceae bacterium
CCCATGGGTCGATGATCTGCATACCGAGCGGCAACCACGATACGCCGAGGATATCCCGTCGCTTGGACGACAACGAATTGCGCCTGTCTTTCGCGTTTTTGCTGTCAATCCCCGGCGCCCCTTTCCTTTACTATGGCGACGAGATCGCGATGCGGTACCTGGAGGGCGTCGATTCTGTCGAAGGCGGCTACGAGCGCACCGGATCGCGCAGCCCGATGCAGTGGGACGCCACAGGCAACGCGGGATTTTCCAGCGCCGCGCCGGAGAAATTGTATATCCCGCTGGATCCGGATCCGAACAGGCCGACCGTCGAAGCCCAGATGTCCACCCGGCATTCGCTACTGCGCGAGGTACGCGCGCTTATCGCCTTGCGCCGGAAATATAAGGAGCTCCAAAACAGGGAGGGCATTGAGTTCGCGGCCGATGGCGCGGACTGTGGACCCCTTGCCTATTGGCGCGGGCAGGGAGAGGGGCGCATCTTTGTCGCGATAAACCCGGCTTCCCAACCGGCGGAGGTACCCCTTGCCGGATGGGAGGACGCGCGCGTGCTTCATCGCATCGGCGCGCCTTGCGTTGTGGAGGGGGGATCGCTCAAGTTGGCGCCGGGGAGCTGCGCCTTTTTGCGCAGGGGCTGCGCCCTCGCGGGCGAAGGATGGGACGCGGAGGATGATGGTTGGGACGCGGGCGACGGATAGTACGCGGAGGATGGATGGGACGCGGGGGGATGATGTGGTCAGGATCTCGGTGACAGGCGATCTGGGTAGCGGAAAAAGCACCGTTTGCAAAGATTTGCAAAGCAAATGGTCTTTTGCGATGTTTTCGAGCGGAAACTTGCAGAGGCAAATTGCGGAAAAGCTCGGCATGTCCACCTATGAGTTGAATCAATTTGCCGAAACGCACCCGGAGATCGACGACGAAATCGATCAAACGCTGATGGATCTATCCCATTGTACGCAGGATATCATCATCGATTCCCGATTGGCATGGCATTTTGTGCAGGATACGTTCAAAGTGTACTTGTCCGCCGATAGATGGCTCGCCGCCATGCGGATCCATGGCCACTACCGCGGGTCGTCGGAGCGTTACACAGACGTCGCCAACGCCGTGCGGCAATTGGATTTGCGGAAACGTTGCGAAAACGCGCGCTACCTCGCGAAATACGGTGTCGATTGTTCCCGGTTAAGCAATTACCACTGTGTGATCGATACCTCGTTTGTCACCCCCGGGGAGGTGGCCGACTTGATCCTCGATCGATACCATAACTGGGAAAGCGGCGATAAGTCCCTTCATATCTTCCTCTCGCCACTCCGGCTGTACCCCACGATCGACGCCCGTACCCTGTCCGCGTCGCTCATCGCGCAATGCGATGGATCGGAGACCATCGATATTCTCTTCGCAAACGACGACTTCTATATCAGGAGGGGGCATCACGCCGCCGCCGCGTTCATCAAGCGTGGGACACATATGGCGAGCTGTTATTTGGTGGCACAAGACGACGAGCGCATTGGCGCCGGCCTCACGGCGCGACGCTATGTCCGGCAATCCTGCGACCCTTCCCGGATACGGGAATGGGAAATCTTCAACGGCATCAACTTCTTGTCCGGCCCGAAGTGTGTGGGGCGCAAATTATAAGTAAAGCTATTGGAAACGAGGATTGATTGATGGAATATTTTCGGCAGCAACTGTTTCCCGGCGTCGCGCTGACCAGCCTGCGAACGGAGAAATTTAAGACCGGCGTGCTGTCATTGTCTTTGCTACGACCCCTGTCGCGGCGCGATGCCGCCCTGTCGGCCTTAACGCCGCATGTTTTGTGCCAGGGTACTGCGAGCGACCCGGATATATCCGCCCTCTCCCGCCGTTGCGAGGAGATGTATGGCGCGCGGCTGGAGCCGTCCGTGCGGAAGTTGGGCGAGATCCAAGGCGTCGGCTTTACCGTGGACTTCGTCGACGATGCCTTCTTGCCCGGCCGGCCGGAGCAATTGACAGCCGCGGCTCGCTTGCTGGGGGATGTGCTCCTGCGCCCTGCCGGCGGCGGCGGCGGTTTTGCGGACGGCTTTGTCGAGGCAGAGCGCGGGCGCCTGGCCCATGCCATCGCCGCCACGAAGAATAACAAGGCGACATACGCAACGCAACGCCTGCTGGAATGCATGTGCCATGACGAGGCTTACGGCGTGAACATGCTGGGCGACGAAGTGTCCGCCCTGGCCATTGAACCCGATGCGCTTTGGGCGCACTATAGGGAGATGCTGGCTTCCTCGCGCGTGGAACTCCTGTATGTGGGTCCCCAGCCCGCCGCCAGGGTCGCCGGCGCGCTGGCCGACGCGCTGTCCGACCTACCCAGGCGGGAATCCTTCGCGGAGGTGGGTACCGAGGCTGTTTCCCGGGCGGCGGGGGAACTCCGCCGCTTCGAAGAGACCATGCAGGTAGCCCAAGGCAAGATGGCCATAGGAGCCCGCACCGGCGTTACCGCCGCCGACGCGGACTATCCGGCGGCCCTCCTTGCGGTGGAAATCTATGGCGGGTTTCCGGCGTCAAAACTCTTTGTCAATGTGCGGGAAAGGTTGCAATTATGCTATTATGCCTCGGCAAAAATGGAAGGCTTCAAGGGTCTCATGCTGGTATCCACGGGCATCGACAGGGAAGCCGGCGAGGAAGCCCAGCAGGAGATCTTCCGGCAATGGGCGCATGTGCAAAACGGGGAGATCTCCGCGGAGGAGATGTCGGCGGCCAGGTTGTCACTGCGGAGCCGCCTGCGCGTGCTGACCGACGGGCCCCACAGCCTGGAGAATTACTATCTCGGCCAAGCGGCGGCCGGGCTATCCATGGGTCTGGAAAAACTGGCCGACAAAATCGGGACGATCACCGTCGAACAAGTGGCCCGGGCGGCGCGGCGCGCCACATGGGACAGCGTTTATTTTTTAGGGCCGGGGGGTAATGGGCCATGTCGATGAAAACCTATGATCTACTCGGGGAACGCCTGTACACCTATCGGCTGGCAAACGGCCTGCCGGTGTTTGTCATGCCCAAACCGGGGTTTTGCAAATCCTTCGCGTTTTTTGCCACGCGCTATGGATCGGTCGATACGCGCTACCGGGCGGGCGGCGGCTGGAAAGAGACGCCGGCCGGCGTGGCGCATTTCTTGGAGCATAAGATGTTCGATCTCCCCGATGGGGACAACGCCTTGCAGCAATTCGCCCGAACCGGCGCCTCCCCCAACGCTTTCACGAGCCATGGGATGACGGCCTATCATTTCGAGTCGGTGAGCGATTTTGAGGAAAACCTGCGGCTGTTGCTGCGGTTCGTGTCCACGCCCTACTTTACCGAGGAAAGCGTCGCCAAAGAGCGGGGCATTATCGCGCAGGAAATCCGCATGATTGAGGATCATCCGCACAGCCAGCTGTTCGAGAGGCTGTTGGGCGCCCTGTATGAGAGGCACCCGGTGCGCGTGCCTATCGCCGGCACGGTGGACTCCATCGGGCAAATCACGGCTGGCACGCTCTATGACTGCCACGCCTCCTTCTACCATCCCGCCAACATGTGCCTGTGCGCGGCGGGCGACTTGGATGGCGCGCGGATAGCCGCCATCGCGCAGGAGGAACTCCCCGCCTCGCGCGGCGACGCCGCCGTCTCCGACACGGGCGAGGAAACCGGCGACGCCGCCTATCGGCATGATGTGTCCGTCGCCATGGAGGTATCGCGGCCCTTGTTTGCCTTGGGGTTCGTCTGCCCGCCCCCCGATGGGGGCGTGGCGTCGCTCCGCTTTGAACTGCTGGCCGAATTGGCCATGGAGGCCATAGTTGGCCCCTCCTCCCCCCTCTATGCCCAGTTGTATGGCGAAGAACTCATCAACCGCGGTTTTGCGCATGGATGCTATCGCGCGCCGGGCATGTTTATGATGTTTTGCATGGGGGAGAGCCGGGATCCGGATCGCGTGCGCGCGCTGTTGTTCGAAGAGGCCGCCCGTGTGTCCCGCCAAGGGTTGGACGGCGATCTCTTCGCGCGGTTGAAGCGCGCCGCGCTGGGCGCGCGCCTGCGGGACTTGGATCACCCCGAGAATACCTGTCACATGCAAGCTGACGCCTACTTCCTGGGCTGTGACTATTTCGCGTTTGCCTCGCTGTTTGAGGGGCTGGCTTGCGACATGGCCGCGCAACTGCTGGCGTCATCGCTCGTACCCGGGAGATCCGCCTTATCCGTGGTACGGCCCCCCGCAACCCCGTAACCGTGGCATCCCGACGCACCGGGTTGGATGGGGTTGCCGGGGGACGGCGGGCCGCGCGGGGGCGCGGCCCCTACGACGCGCAGGATGACGGGGGTGTGGGATGACGGGGGTGTGGGATCGCCGGGCGGAATAAATGCGGCCCCTACGACTTGATTAATGGACCAATGCACGAGATATGCCGCCTCAATAATGAAAAATTCTCATAAATGAGAATATGCGCCCCGTGAAATTCCTCAACGATCTACGTTTTTTGTTGACAAAGTATCTTCCCAACAGGCTCATTTCATGGTAGAATCTGAAGTAGGATACCACGTAGGATACC
>WRCJ01000104.1 GCA_009784085.1 Oscillospiraceae bacterium
AAAATCTCGCGGCTGGTCAGCGCGAACCTGCGGCGAATGCCTTCCCCGACGCCCTCGATGGGCGGGATCACGGGCACGGATCCCGTGGCAATCAGCAGGCGCCGGCCTTCGTACACCTGGCCGTCCACCCGGACATGGGATCGGTCGAGGCAAAACGCCTCGCCGTAGGCCACCGTAACCTTGCTGGCCCGCATCGCCGCCTCTACGCCGCGCACCAGCGTGCCGACCACCTTGTTTTTGCGCGCGACCACCGCGCCGTGGTCGATGGCCGCGCCGGACACCGACACGCCATACGCGCCGCCATGCCGGGCAGCGTCATAGATCTTCGCGCTGTGCAGCAAAGTTTTCGAGGGGATACAGCCTTCGTTCAGGCACACGCCGCCCAACGCGCGTTTCTCGATCAACAGGACGGACAAGCCCGCCTGTCCCGCGCGCTCGGCCGCCATATATCCGCCGGGGCCGCCCCCGATGACAATGAGATCATACATATTTTCCACCTCACAACGCCAGGAAGACGCTGAAACTTTCCAAGTATTGGACGATATCCTTCAGGAACCTCGCCGCGTCGGCCCCGTCCAACGCCCGGTGGTCAAAGGTCAGGGACAACCCCATGGCCGGGTAGGGCTTGCCCTCCCGCGTGCGCTCCACGACGGCGCACACGCCCAGCAAACAAGTCTGCGGCGGGTTGAGGATCGGCGTGAAGACCTCAATGCCCAGCGTACCCAAGTTGGAAATGGTGAAGGTGGCGCCCGTCAGCATGTCCGGGCCGACCGCGCCCTCCCTGCACTTCGCAAACATCGCCTTGGCGGACACGGAGATTTCGGACA
Organism: Oscillospiraceae bacterium; assembly: GCA_009784085.1. Lineage (GTDB taxonomy): Bacteria > Bacillota > Clostridia > Oscillospirales > UBA929 > JAIRTA01. The sequence continues at coordinate 828 of WRCJ01000104.1, forward strand.
GGGAGAGGGTATTGGCGCGGAAGAGCGTCGGCACAAGCAACCCGCGGGGCGTGTCCACCGCCACGCCGATGTGCGCGTCGCGGTAGATCCTCATGCAGTCCCCCAAGAAATGGGCGTTGACGCTCTTGTGGCGGCCCAATACGCGGGAAGCCGCGTAGATGATCATATCGGTGACGGTGATACCGGGCAGCGGGCCGTCCGCGCCCACGGCCTTCAGTTTCTTTCGGAAGGCAAATATCTCGGCGGCGTCGAAGGAGGAATGCAACGTCAATTGCGCGGCGCCAGCCAGCGACGCATGCATGGCCTTGGCGATGGCGCGGCGCACACGGGAGAGCTTGACCTCCTCATATTCGGGCGCGGGCGTGCCCACCAATGCGGGCGTGGGCGCGGGCGCGGATCCCGATACGGGCGATACGGGCGATGTGGGCGATGTGGACGTGGACATCGGCGCGAGCGCGGACGCGGGCGCGAGCGCGAGCGTGGGCGTGGTTGCGGACGTGGGCATGGGCGCGGATCCCGCCACCATGTCGAATGTACCCACCCGGCCGCCGAGGCCGGTACCGGCGACTTCGGCGCCCGTGGAGATGCCCTGCGCGGCCCGCGTGACGAAATGGCCCTGCTCCACAGCCCTATGGATATCATCGGAGATGATGCGCCCCTGCGCGCCGGTGGGCTGGGCCCGGCTGACATCGGCGCCGGTTTTCAGGGCCAGCTGCCGCGCGCGCGGCGAAATGCGGATCTTGTCCGGCTCGGCCGGCACGGCGGATTCCCCCCATGTGGCCGGCGGTATCGCGGCGGGCATGGTCGGCTCTGCGGGCGCAACCGGCGCATTTGGATCGGTCGGCGCAACTGGCGCAATCGACGCGGTCGGGACTGTCTCCATCGCCGCCGCCGTCATCGCCGTCATCGCCGTCGCCGTCGGCGTCGCCGCCGGCCCCGCGTCCGCGTGCGCCGCCGTGGTGGGGGCGGGCCGGAACTCGTTGATATCCTCGCCTTCCTCCCCAATGACACACACGCCCTTCAGGCACTCCACGTCGTCGCCCTCCTCAAAAAAGACGTCGAGCAGCATCCCGCCGGTGTTGGCCATTTCCTCAAAGGTGGCCTTGTCGGTCTCATAGGTAAACAGGATGTCGCCGGGTTCCACCCTGTCCCCCTTCCGCTTGTGCCATTTCCCGATGACACAGCTCTCCACCGACTGCCCCTGCCTGGGCATCACTACCAAAGTCGCCATGTTAAACCTCCTTTTCGGACAACAGGTATCTTTCTGCCTCCGCGCTCCATAGCCCGTTGTGGCGGCTGGTAATCTCCGCCAGCCTTTGCAACACGGGATCATCCATGCGCCCGAAATCCGCGATGGCGGTGAGCGGCATGGCGATGTGCGTATATATCAGTTTTTTCCCCCCGGGGATTTTATCCAGGTTCAACGTGGCGCCGATGGCGCTGTCCAGCCCCCCGACATGCGTGATCATGGCGGCCGGGTTGATCAGGCCCCCCTCCATCAGGGACAACGCCTCGATCATATCGTCTGTGTTGCCGCCGCTGGTGGCCGCGATATGGGTGGATTCGTAATGCACATTATAAAAATTCAGGGCGGCTGCAAAACCCGTGTCGGTCGGCCCGGCAAAGAAATTCAGGCAGCCATCCCGCCCCAATATCCTGTCCCCCAGTGTGATCAAGGGGGCGACGGGGGCGTAGACAAACACATCGTCAAAACCCCTGCCGTCGGTCAAGCCGAGTAGCGTGTCGGCGTCGCCGGAGTTGAGATAGATCAAGGTCACGCCGTTTCGGGCCGCCTCTTCCACAGTCAGGATCCGCGCCGCCCAACCCAGCCTCGCGCCATCGATGTCGGTGACGACGAGCAAACCGGGTTTCCGTGCGCCGTGTATCGCGTAATCGATAGCGCCCAGGCCCATGGGACCGGCGCCCGCCAGCAGCGCCATGCGCCCGCCCCCCATAATGCCCATCTCATGTTCGTAACGACACGACGTCGTGTGATAGGAGGCGTGGAAGCCCCCAATGACACAGCTCATGGGTTCGGACAGGGATGCATAAAAATACGCGTCGCCGCCGAAGGGCAGCAGGCAGCCCTCCTCCATCACCTCACGGGGGATGACGATATAGGTGGCGTTGCCGCCGATGTAACGATAGGAGTAGCCGGGCGCGTCCAGTGACCCCTTGTGGCGGAGCGCGGGCTGGATGGAAAACTTCTGCCCGGGGGCAAACTTATGCCGCCACGCGGTGCCCACCTCCAGCAACTCCCCGCTGAACTCATGCCCCACGATGACGGGATTCTCGGAAACATCGGCGGGCACGCGCTTATGATCCGCCCCTTGAAGCGCGGCCTTGCGGCTCGACATGCAGAGGCTGTCGGACACCACCCGCGCCAAGATTTCATCGTCAGAAATGGGCGGCAGCGCAAACTGTTCCAGCCGTAAATCATTCTTTCCATAGAGCCTCACGGCGGTCGTCATTGTCGTCATTGTCGTCGTCGTTGTCGTCGTCGCCATTACCAAATCACCTCGGTCTCTTTTTGCAGTTCCTCCAAGTAGGCGGGCCCGATCTTATCGTCGGTCACCAGAAACTCGATATCTCGCGGGTGCGCGAAGGTAAATGGCAGGCTCTTGCCGGCCTTTGAGCTGTCCATCAGCAGGACAACGCGGGCGGCCTTTTCGATGACCCGCTTCTTCATCTGGCTCTCGTCGTAGTTGCCGCAGGTGAACGCATTGTCAGGCGTATAGCCCGAGGCGCCCACAAAGGCGGTGTCGATGTTGACGCAATCCAGAAACGTGAGGGCGTTGAGCCCCGAAAGGGACAGGTTGCGCCCGCTCAGCCGGCCGCCCGTCAAAAACACCGTCATATATTGGTTTTTTACGCAGGATAAGGCGATATTCGGCGCGGATGTGATGACAAAAAGCCTGTCGCCCACCAACAGGTTCGCCAAGTAGGTCACGGTCGTGCCCGAATCCAGGAACACGGAAGACCCCTGTGTAATAAAGCGGCGCGCCCTTTGTGCGATTTGCTTTTTCTCAGCCGTGTTCTCCCTCGCCCGCTCGGAATAAAGGTCCTCATGCAAGCGCGACAGATGTGCGATAGACTTGGCGCCCGACCGCGTGCGGACAATCTCACCTTGCATCTCCAACTTTTCCAAATCGCGCCGCAACGTCATGGAAGACACCTCGGGGAAGAGGCGTTCCAACTCGGCAAGCGTCGCTTCGCCGTTTTCACTGATAATCGTTTGCATCCTCTGCTGTCGTTCGTTCATAATCACTGCCTCGATGTAATTTATTCACACATGTTGTTACTTTATATCATTATATGTGATGCCAGATTGTTTGTCAAGAACATTTTCAACTGCATTTTTGAACATTTTCCAATACGAAAAACGGGACGCTCCCATGGGAGCATCCCGCCTCGTCATCAGGCATATATGCGATTGGGTCGCGTATCGCCACCGGAAATAACCGCGAAGAGGCCAAGGGGGGCCGTACCCAATGTCAACAAGCTAAACTGGAAACAATTTACAGAACCGGCTCGTGCGTTTTGCAAATAAATAGTATTTGACCAAATCCCGGAAGCATTGGGAATGCTCGTGGCTTCCGGGATAAACTTTTTTGAAAAATAGTCAAAAAATACTTGCGTATTATTGCGGATTGTG
>WRCJ01000105.1 GCA_009784085.1 Oscillospiraceae bacterium
ACCAAGACCTCGCAGGTATTCGACGCAAGCTTTTCCGCCGGCAGCAACCCGCCCACCGGTACCGCCATTGACGGGACCCGGGTTATCGTGGACGTCACCGATTTCGTCAGGGACGCCAAGGCCGCCGGCCAAACCAACCTGAACCTGGCCCTCAACGCGGTGTCCGGCGTAGCCACCGACGCGGCCGAGCTGTACTTCGTCAGCCGCGAGGGCGCGGGCGTCTCCGGCGCCGGCGGTACCAGGCTGACAGCCGCCAACACGGGCATGGCGCCACAGCTCATCGTCACCTCATCCGCAGCCGCGTCTATCACCGGACCCGCATCGTTGCGGCTGGAGATCGGCTACGGCGAGACCTACTCCGGCTACTTTACCGTACGGGGCGGGAACACCCCGCTGGCGGTTTCGGTCGCGGGTAGCGACAAGGTTACGTGGGACGCCGCCACCAACCGGCTGAAGATCGCCGAAGGCTTGGCGGGGGGCGCGTACCCGTTGACCGTGACGGTGACCGACAGCGAAGGCATGACGGCTAGCCATGTGTTTACGTTGCACGTGGTCGATAAGGCCGGCCTGGCCGCCGCCATCGAAGATTTTGGGACGAAAAACCAAGCCCTCTACACGCCCGCCTCCTGGAATGCCGCGGTGGCGGCCTGTGCCGCGGCCGAGATCGCATTTGCGGACCCCAACATTTTGCAAGCCGGGGTCGACGCCGCGGCCAAAGCCCTGAATGACGCCATCGACGCCCTCTTGATATTCAACATTGGCAGCCAACCGGTATCCGTTGTACTCAGGAAAGGCGCGAGCTACCAGATCAATATCAACACCAACAGCCCGGGCACGGTCGTCTACCTCTCCTCCAACGCCAATGCCACGGTCAGCCCCACGGGTCTCGTGACCGCCGCCCGTACCGGCAGTGCCGTCATCACGGTGATCGACGTCCTGGCGCAGGACTACTTCACGATTACCATCAACATTACCAGCTAACGGCAACGGTACAACAGTTGCGTACGCATGGCATGGACAGTTACGAATGGCACGGATTACCTGGCTTACCTGGATTACCTGGATGCGCCCAAAAAACGCCGGCGGGGGCTCCCCCGCCGGTGTTTTTCCGAATCCGGCGCCCCGACACAGCTTTGCCGAAATCTTTACAAGAGAGATCAACAATGATAAAATACCGCCAGATTATTGTTGGATACCTTTGATACCCCTGAAGTGGATGGAAGCCAGATGACATGGGGGAGGGGGGCGGTTTTTCATGAAGAAGATTTCCAGGCTCACAAGCGTATACTACCGTAACTTTCTATTGTTGATTGTCCTGCCGCTGCTATTGCTGATCTTCATTGTGCTGTCGGTGATGCGGGGGCAGACGTTGGAGGACGCGGACCAAAAAATCCTGTTGGCGCATGACAACGTCATCAGCATCTTAACGGGCGACATCAGCAACGCGATGCTCAAACTCTCCCATTTTGTCAACAGCAGCAACTCCCGCGCGCTGGGGCTGGCGAAGGACATCATCTCCGCGGCGCCGCGCGAACAGTACCCCAGCACCGAACAGCTCCAGGTGCTATTCGATTACTCGGTCGCGCCCAGTTCGGACATTTTGGCTATCCATTTTTACGGGACAAATGGGCAAAACGTATACTTGCGCAACGAGTTGGCGATCTCAATGGACGAATTGCGCGCACAGCGTTTTTATCAGGAGGCGTTGAAATCGCCGAACCGCACGCATGTGGACGCCTTGCAAACGAACCCCACGTATATGGGCAGGTTTTCCGTTACATCGCGTATCACGCTGGCGATATCCCTGGCGCCGCGCAAGCTGGATACGACGGGGACAATCGACGTGGTCTGCCTGTACATGTATACCCGCGTGAACATGGCGATACAGGACTACAGCCGCGATGAAACCCTGGGGCATATGTGCCTGGTGGATGGCGACGGCAACCTCTTGATTCCCCCGCTGCGGGGACATGAGGATTATATGATCCCCGCGTCCGTCCACGCCGCCGAGCCGGGCAGCTATCTATGGGAAATGGATGGGCAGACGCTACGCTACACGGTTTCGATTGTGCCCGGGACCGACTGGCGCCTGGTGAGCGCCGTGGACAACGCCGTGCTGCTGCGGGAGTTTAACCGCGTGTCATACCTGATGATCCTGATCACGCTGGCGTTGTTTTTGCTGTTTTTCGCTTTTTCGCTCCTCTTTTTGCATAACATTGTATCGCCGGTCAACAGCCTGATAGCGGGCATGCGCCGTGTGGAAGGCGGCGACTTGGAAACCGCCGTGGATCAGATAGGGCAAAAAGAGATGCGCACGCTTGCCCATTCATTCAACAGCATGATCCAAAAAACCAAAGAATTGATGCGCGCCAACTACGAACAGCAACTTGCCCAGCACCAGGCCGAGATGCGGGCGTTGCAGAGCCAAATCAATCCCCATTTCCTGGTCAATTCGCTGGACAGCATCCGCTTCATGGCGATGGTAGCCAAATACGAAGTCATCAAGAATATGGCGGAGGCGATCATCAATGTGCTGTCCACAAGCTTTCGCGAGACGGTGGGCGTGTATGCGTTGCGGGAGGAATTAGGCGTCTTGGACAGCTACGTCTACCTGATGAAGATCCGCTACGCGGAAAACTTCGACCTCTCTTGCGATGTGGGCGAGGATTGCCTTGCCTGCCAAGTGCCCCGCCTGATTCTGCAACCCATCGTAGAAAACTCAATCGTACACGCCTTTGAAGATTGGCCGGGCGTGGGGCAGATCGAGGTGTCCATCCGGCGGCGCGGGGGGGACCTCGCCATCCTGGTGTCGGACAATGGCCGGGGGATGCCGCCGGAACAGATCGCGCGGGTCATCGAGGGCAAGGAAGATACCAAAGCCGGCATCGGCGTCTCCAACGTGCACAAGCGGTTGCAACTGCGTTACGGCGACCGGTACGGCCTCTCCATGGCCAGTATCCCCGGCAAGGGGACCACGACCCAGATCCTCATCCCCTATGAGACGGCGACACACGGCATAACCCCTGATGTAGGAACGGTGCCCCGGAATTAAGATACAGACGTGAGGCATAAAATGTACAATCTGCTCATTGTGGACGATGAGGTGGTGGTACGTACCTCCTTATCGACCATCGTAGACTGGGAAAAGTTGGGATTCACGCTGGTTGGCAGCGTCTCGTCGGGCAAAGCGGCCCTTAGCCTGATGCGAGGCACGCCCGTCGACGTTCTCCTCACCGACATCAAGATGCCGATCATGGATGGCATTGCGCTGATGGAACAGATGCAGAGCCATCCACAGCCCCCGTTGGTGATCGTGCTGAGCGCCTACAGCGACTTCGAGCTTGTGCGCAAGGCGTTTAAGCTCGGTGCGGTTGACTACATCGTGAAGAGCGATATCACGCCGGAACAAATCTTCGTGACGATGGACGGGATCCTGGCCAAACTGGGCGAGCGCGGCGCTAGGGACAGACAGCCCCCCCGCGCCGACAGGCCGGACGAAATCCTGCGCGGCATGGCGTTGGGCACGAAGGAGATAGACAGCGCGTTTTTCAACGGGCGTTATTTCGTCGCCTGCCTGGAGATAGATGACTTTAACGCACAGCGGCAAAGATTTGGTACGAACATCGACGCGGAGCTTACACAGCCAATGCTGGAATTCGCCGGGCAAATCTCGCGCATCGCTTCGGGCGGCGTGATAACCAGCCTCTCTTGGACACGCTATCTCCTCTACTATAGCGGCCAGGCGGATGCCTCGGCACAGCAGATGCTGTCGATCTGCGCCCAGCTGCAGCGGGTGTGGAACAACTATATGAATATTACGGTATCGGTGGGCATCAGTGGCGCGGGGGAGGCGCACGATCAGTTCCCTTCTTTGTTGCAGGAGGCGTACGATTGCGTGGCGCTGAAGCATATGTTTGGCAGCGGCGCCGCATTATTCCGAGGGGACCATGCGGTATCGGTACTGCTCGATCTGCGGGTACGGGACGATTTGAGCGCGCCGCTGGTGTCGGCGCTCCGGAACGCGCATATCCCCAAACTGCTCGAGTACCAGGAGAAACTGTCGGCGTCGCTCGAAGAAGGGACGGTGGCCGACGCACGCGGCGCGGCACTCCGCCTATCTCTCCAGACCGCCGCCATGCTGGCCGACGAAGGGATTGCGCTGTGGAACGTGCTGGAGAGCGGACAGGGGCGCAACCTCTTGCCGCTCATAGAGAGTCTCCCCACCGTGCAGGACATCCGGGGCTGGCTTGTTGGCTTTATCCGTCGGGTCGCGGACTATCTGGCCGATTCCCGGGTCCACGAGCATATGGACGTGATAAAAAAGGCAAAGAGTTATATCCAGAATCGCTATGCCGACCCCACGCTCAGCTTGGCCAGCGTCGCGCGGCATGTGGGGCTCAACGAGAAGTATTTCAGCTCGCGCTTCAACCATGAGATGGGGATCGGCTTTTCCGCCTATC
>WRCJ01000106.1 GCA_009784085.1 Oscillospiraceae bacterium
GTCGTCGGGGAAGTGCTGCCCTATATCGCTTAACCCGGCGGCGCCCAGCAATGCATCCATGACAGCGTGGGTGAGCGCGTCGGCATCCGAATGGCCGAGCAAACCCATATGATAGGGTACCGTGACGCCGCCCAACACGAGCGGGCGCCCTTCCACCAAGCGGTGGGCGTCATACCCGTGGCCGATTCTCATGATCCATGGCCGCCTTTTCCACCAACGCTTGCGCGAAAATCAGATCCTCCGGCGTGGTCACTTTGATGTTTTCGTAGGCGCCTTCCGTGATCATCACGGTCATGCCCATGCGCTCCATTGCGCCGCAGTCGTCGGTGATCTCCCACTTCTCGCGGATGGCCCGCGTCAGCACGCCCTTCAGCAACCCCGCATGAAACACCTGCGGCGTTTGTATCAACATGGCGGCGCCCCTGTCCAGGGTTTTCTCGACGCGCCCCCCGGACACCAGCTTGATGGTGTCTTTGGCCAACACGGCGGGCGCGGACGCGCCCGATTTGGCCGCCTGGCAGATCGCCGCCGATATCACCGCAGAGGAGACGAAAGGCCGGGCGGCATCGTGAACGGCCGCCAGCTCGGCTTTGGCGGGGAGGGCCAGCAGCCCGCCCAGCACCGACTGCGGGCGCGTCTCGCCGCCTTGCACGATACTGCGCACTTTTTTCAGCGTATGTTGGTGGCAAAGGTGGCTCAGCGGCAAGATGTCCTCCGAACGGGCCGCCACGACAATCACATCGATGTCGGGGCAGTCGCTCAAAGCGGTCAGCGTGCGTATGATAAGCGGCACGCCGCCCAGCATGGCAAACAATTTGTCCTCCCCGTCCATACGGGTTGACTTGCCGGCGGCGGCCACCACCGCGCCGCAATACGGATGCCTGCCACGTTTTAGTTTTCTGGTTCCAAAAGCCAATACCTTCACCGTCCCATAAAGCGGGACGCAGTCTTCTCCCCTACGCCCCGCCGTACTTCTACTTCTAACCTTCTCCCACTAAACTTCTCCCACCAGCCTTACGCCAGGGCTGTATTGATCCTCCGCTCCACATCCTCGTAGCTGACACTCTGCGCCAAAACGATCTCGGAAATGAGAATCTGCTTGGCGGAATGTAGCATCTTACGCTCCCCTGTCGATAACCCGCGCTGGCGTTCGCGGGCCATCAACCCTTTGACCACCTTGGCCACCTCATGCAAATCCCCGCTTTTGATGCGCAGCATGTTTTCCCGGTAACGCCGGTTCCAGTTCTGCGTCATGTCGATTTGCAGATCGGCCATGGACTCGATGATAGCCTCAGCACTATCGGAATCCATAATTGGCCTGACGCCGATCTCTTCGCAATTGTTGATGGGGATCATTACCAGCATACCCCCCAGCGGCATTTTAATGACGTAATACTGTCTCACTACGCCGTCTACTTTGTGTGAGACGATATTGTCGACAACGCCGGCGCCGTGCATGGGATGGACAATTTTGTCCCCAACGGCAAACATTGAAAAACCTCCTCCAAAAAATACGGCTTGCGGATGCGCCTCCAATACGCGTGTCGCCGTGTACCGCGCGAGGATTGGAAGTCCCTCCAAGAAAAAACGCCTCCAAGAATAAAATGCTTGACTTCCAACCGATACTATTATATATTATTAATCCCGTTTTTTCAAGGCGAATTGGGGAAAGACATAAAAAAATTTTTCTCTTTCCAAGTCCAGACAAAAACAGTATAATAATATAGGGCATTTCCGGCGCATTGAACAAGCCCCTTCCATGGTGGAAAGGATAAAAAAGATAATGGATCTGAACATCTATGAGAAAACCTTTCGTGTGGGCGCGGGCGAGAGCGATCCTTCCAGCTACTGCCGCCCATCGGCGCTTCAGGGCTTCCTGCAAGAGACCGCCACCGTACACGCCGAAATTTTGGGGGCGTCCCGGGAGGACTTGCTTTCGGGCGCCGGGCTTTTTTGGGTGATGGTGCGTAGCTGGTACGCATTGTCCCGGCCGTTGCAGGCTGGGGAGACCATCACCGTGCGCACGTGGCACAGGGGCGCGCGGGGCGCACAGCTTTATCGGGACTATGATATCGTGGCGGACGGCGTCCTGGCAGGCGAGGCGGTCTCGGCCTGGGTCCTGGTGGATTGGGAGACCCGCCGCATCGCGCGTCCTTCCGCCATCACGGCTTTGGAACGCAGTAAAACGCCGCACAAAGCCAAAGCCGTGCTCCTGGACAAATTGCCGCCCGCCAGCGGCCTGACGTGGGTGGGGCAGCGGCGGGCGGTGTATAGCGATTTGGATGTCAACAACCATGTCAACAATGTGCGGTATACGGACTACATCTGCGACGCGCTGCGGCTGGAAAACCGCCCAGGTGCCTGGATGACCTCGCTGCAGGTGGGCTTCACCGCGCAAGTGCTCGCCGGCGAAACACTGCACCTGTACACGGGCAGGCTCTCCGACGGGCGGTTCTTCATCTCGGGCCGCGACGAACAGGAAAAACCCCGCTTCGAAGCGGCGGGAAGGCTGTCCGAATGATCTGAATGATGTGATGTGATGTGGCGACGCGATGTGCCGTTATGGCGACCGCATGGCGCCGTAGAAGAGCTGGTAGAAGCTGGCGAGTATCGCTTTTTGTTCCAGGTGCGTGAGCGCCCCTATGGGCCGGGCACCTTCCGGCAGAGCGGGGGGCGCAGGGGTATCCGCGCCTGCCAGGCGCCAATCGAGCGTCAGCCGCCCGGCAAGGGCGAAGGTTCCCGATGTAAAGCTGTCGATGGAGAGCGAGACGCGCGCGGCCTCGGCATCGGCCGCGTAGCCGCCGGTGAGCGTCGCCGACGCGCCGTCCCATTCGATCTCGGCAGACAGGTTGCCTTCCGCCTGCGCGAGCCCCAACCGATAGGATACGGAAAGCCCGTGCGGCGCCAGCCCCGGGTCATACCACAGGGCGCATTCGCCCTGTATCTCCTCGGTATTGGCGAGATGCGACAGCCCCGCTAGGGAAAACCCCGCAAGCGCATCGGGTTCCCCCTGCCGTATCCGGCGAATTTCGAACGAGAGGCTAAGCTCCCCCTCTTTCTCCCCCTCCCAGTCCGCCGTCAGGACAAGGGCATCCCCACCGCCCGCCGGAAGGGTCAACCGATAGCGCGTGGCGCAATACATGCCATCGATCCAGAGGGTCGCCTCGCCATCCGCGAAGACATCGTCGCTTGGCATCAACGCCTCCCATGTCTGTTCCATATCGGGAAGGAAACGCAAGGGCGCCACCCTGTCCCGAAAAGCACCCGCCAGCGTCTGGTACAGCGCGCGGCATTCGGCTTGGGGCAAGGCGTACGCAACAAGGGAGAGGCCGGGCGTGTCCGGGTCAACCTCCGCAGACCGTATATCGAATGCCGCCAGATCGCGCAAATGCGCGTGCAAGGCATCGGAAACAGTCACGGCAGGGGCGGTTGCGAGGGGGACGGAAAGGGACAGCCAGCTGGGCATGTGGAGAATCTCGGCCAAAAAGGATTCATTCCATACAGATCTTATAGAATCCGGCGTGAGGGACAAGGGGTTCTGGAAGAGCTGGGGGGCATAGGCAATCAACTCCGCCCCGTCCAGGTGCGTGTCCAGCCGGAAGACATTTTCATCCCAAAACAAGATATTGCGGGAGGACAGGGCGCAGGGCTCCGCAGAACGCCACATTTCTCCCTGCCAGCGCAAGCCCTGGGGGAAGGGCTGCCGCAGAGCGCCGCCCTCGGGTGCCTCGAGATCCATCGTGATGGTCAAGTACGTCGCCTCGCCAGCCAACCTCTCCCATGCCGGCAACGCCAATGCGCTGGCCATGCGGCGCGTCGTATCCGAAAGCCCCGCCACCGCGCGCAGGGCGGATTGGACATATGTCTCGGCGGAAGCCCATCGCAACAGATAGGGCGGAGAGAAAAACGCCGTTACAATAACGGTGCAATACAACACGGCGGCAATAAATCCCTTGGCACGGCGAGGCTTCTGTTCCAGGCGTTTGGGAGGCATGACCGAACTCCTTTCAATATACACATGCACATAGGCATATATGCGCACACATACATATACGTATGCATGTGTATATGTATTGGCAAATATAGGCGGGGTGGTTCTTAATGGGCATACAGATTTATGGGAAGTCCAAGTGTTTTGACACCAAAAAAGCCGAACGGTTTTTCAAAGAACGTGGGGTGCGTTTCCAGCGCATCGATTTGCCCAGGTTCGGCATGAGCCGGGGCGAGTTGCTGAGCGTCCGCGGGGCGGTTGGTTCGCTGGCGTCGCTGGTCGATCCCAAGCACCCGGACGCCGCGCTGTTTTCCTATCTGGCCTACGATCGGGATCGGGAGCAAAAGTTATTGGACGACCCCACCCTGTTCCGATCGCCCATCGTCCGCAACGGGAAACAAGCCACGATTGGATACCAGCCGGAGGTATGGAAAACGTGGCTTGCTTCACTTGCTTCA
>WRCJ01000107.1 GCA_009784085.1 Oscillospiraceae bacterium
ATAGCCGTATTCTTTAGCAAATTCTTCCAGTGCCAGCACGCTGGTACAGTCGTGGTAACCCACCCAGTCCCTGTATCGGCTCCTGATCTCCCCCTCGATCATCTGGAAATTGTTGGTAAAGTGGTAGGCCAGGGACGTGAACCGTACCACGTCGGTGTCCGGGTTGTCGTCCAGCCATTTGTCAAGGTAGGCAAGCAGATGCTTCCTTGTCTCGGGCCGGTTGGGATCCAGCGGCTTGATATGCTCCCCCGTCCAGTTGTTGGTGACGTAATTGTACATGGACGTCGTGTCCCAGATTTGCCAAGCCAGGAAACCAACCGTGTAGACATGGTACAAAACCGCATTCCTGAGCGTAACTGTATGCGTTTTGCGGTTATACACCCACAGGCTATCCGGCACCCTCTCGCCGGTCGTCCTGTCGTACACCTCGTACCATTTCTCGCAGCCCTCTTCATCATACGGCTTGAACTGCTGATCGAACCAACCCTTCATGATGTCGATCTCCACACGCTCGGATGTGGCGGTGACCGGCTCGGACATCAGGAATTTTTGCGTCAGCTGATCCTCGTGGCTTCTGGCCCATTCCTGATCGTTGCGGGTCAGGCTGAGCGTGGAATAGACCTTATGGCCCAGCTCTTTGATGTTGTCCGGCAGGTCTGTGCCATCGCTGTTGCGCACCGCGTCGGCGCCCCATTTTTCCGAGATCTCCCGGAGCAGGTGCTCCATGCCCTTCTCCACCGGAAGCGTGATGCGACCTTTACTATGCATGTCAATCCCCCTTATCTCTGTCTGTCGCGTTGCCCATGACACATGACCCGTCCCCGTGCAACACTGTCACTGTCCATAGTATGCGTCTTTGCCGTGTTTCCTCAAATAATGCTTATCCAATAGGGGTTGTGCGAGATTAGGTATGCCGGGGGCTGCGGCGATCGTGTGCCAAGCCATGCAGGCTACCTCTTCTAAAACGACCGCGTTGTGGACTGCCTCCATGGGATCGGTGCCCCAAGTGAAGGGGCCGTGGCTTGCCACCAAAGCGGCGGGGATATCGTCCGGCGTCCGGCAGCAACATTCCACGATGACACGGCCCGTATTGGCTTCGTAGTCCCCTTTGATCTCATCGTTTGCCATACCCCTCGTGCATGGAATCTCGCCGTAGAAGCAGTCGGCGTGGGTAGTCCCCAACGGCGGGATGCCGCGGTTCATCTGGGCAAAGATGGTAGCCCAGCGGCTGTGGGTGTGGGCCACGCCCCCGATATGGGGGAAGGCGCGGTACAGCTCCAAATGGGTGGCGGTGTCGGAGGATGGCTTCAGCCTGCCGTCCACCTGCTCGCCGCCCTCTAGCGTGACCACCGCCATGTCTTCCGCCTTCATCCTGTCATAGCGCACGCCGCTGGGCTTGATGACCATGAGGCCCCTCTCCCGATCCACGCCGCTCACATTGCCCCAAGTCAGGACGGCCAGCCCATGCGCCGGCAGCAGCATGTTGGCCTCGTATACCTTTTGTTTCAAGTCGTTCAGCATGACGATCACCTCAAATGTTCCGCCACGGCGCCGGCGGCGGGCAAGCCGGACAAGAAGCGGGCATAGTAGCCAGCGAAGCCTTGTATGTCCCGGGGATCCGGTATCGCGCCGCGTATGTCGGCGCCGGCGAACACGCGTTGCGCAAGATACGCCTCCAGCGTCTCCCCTTCCTGTTTCCTCAACGCATAGGCCGCCAACAGCGCAATGCCCCAGGCGCCGCCCTCGCCGGCGGTGGCCATGACCGACACGGGGATGTTCAACGCCCCTGCCAGAAGCGGCTGCCCCACCCCTTCGGTCTTAAACAGCCCGCCGTGCCCGATAAGCATGTCGACGGTGATCCCTTCCTGTTCGGTGAGCAAGTCCATGCCCATCTTCAATACGGCCATGGCGGTAAAAATCTGGGTGCGCATAAAATTGGCAAGCGTAAAGCGACTGTCCGGCAGGCGGGCTGTCATAGGGCAACCCGCCCGCAACCCGACAACAGCCTCCCCCGAAAGGAAGTTATAACAAACCAAGCCGCCGCCATCGGCGTCGCCCCGCAACGCGCTGTTGTACAATAGTTTATACAGCGCGTCTTTCTCCACCGGGGCGCCCGCCTCAGCCAGCAACTCGCCGAACAGCCGTACCCAAGCGTCAAGTTCGCAGGTGCAATTGTTGGCGTGGACCATAGCGACCGACTTGCCCGCGGGCGTGGCTATGATGTCGATCTCCGGATAGACGCGGGACAGCTCTTTATTCATCACGATCATCGCAAAGATGGAAGTCCCCGCCGACACATTGCCGGTGCATTCGGACACGCTGTTCGTGGCGACCATGCCGGTGCCCGCGTCGCCCTCCGGCGGGCACAAGGGGATGCCCGCCGCCAGCCGGCCGGACGGGTCCAACAGCCGCGCCCCTTCCTCCGTGAGGGATCCGGCATCCTCCCCGGCGTACAGCACCTGTGGTAGGATCTTCCGCAGATCCTGACAGGCGCCTTTGGCCATCTTGTCAAATATGGCGAGCATCCGATCGTCATAGTCGCGTGTGGCGGCATCTATGGGGAACATGCCGGAAGTCTCCCCCACGCCAGCCACCCACCGCCCGGTCAGCTTCCCGTGGATATATCCGGCCAGGGTCGTCAGTATGGCGACGTCCTTTACATGGGGTTCGCCGTCCATGATTGCCTGGTAGATGTGGGCGACGCTCCAACGCTGGGGGATGTTGAAGCCAAAACTGCGCGAGAGCTCTTCGGCTGCCTTCTCCGTGGTCGTGTTCCTCCATGTGCGGAAAGGCGCCAGCTGCGCCCCGTCCGCGCCAAACACAAGATAGCCGTGCATCATGGCCGACACGCCCATAGCGCGAATGTCCGGAACGAGTCCGTTTTGCCCCGCGTCGTCCATGAGATTGGCGAATGCGTCCCGGATGCCCGTCCAGGCATCGTCGAGATGATACGTCCAATAGCCGTCTTCCAGGCGGTTTTCCCAATCATGGGTCCCGGAGGCGACAGGGTTGTGGCCTTCGTCGTCGATGAGTACGGCCTTGATTCGGGTGGATCCCAGTTCTATGCCCAATATGTGTCCCATAGGTCTTCCTCTCCTTATATGTTATATGTGATGCGCTATATGCTATGTGCTATGCGCTATATGTGATGTGTTACACATGGTCCGTCCCCATGTAACCGAGCCTCAATGTAAATGTAAACGTAAACCGCTCCTCATTCAATTGGTATCTTTCCAGTAGCGGCGGGCCGCACCGATGGGAACCCATGCCGCTTTGCGCGTAGTCCAGGCAGAGTACTGTCAGGCCGCAGGGGATAAGCTCGTAATTGTGTGCCTTGGCCGCCAATTCTTCCTGCGTGTAGGGGGATGCGTTGAAGGAAAACGGTTCCGCGCCGACGACCCTAAGGGATGCGCCGTTCGGTTTGGTCAGCGTGACAAAGCTACTGCCCCAGTGGCTACCGTTTTCCTGGGGCTTGATGTAGTCCTCGTGCATGTCATCAACCCGCGCGGTAAACAGGTCGCGCATCGAGGCATGGCGTTTATCGACATAACTCTCCATCGGCCCATATCCCAGGTAGGACACGCTGTCAAAAGATCGGGGCATAAAGAGGCGCAACCCGAACCGGGGCAACCAGGGCAAGTCCATATTTTTCACGGCGTCCAACTTGGCCAGCGTCGCGCCGTCGGCGTCGACGCGCCATTCGGCCGTTATGTCCAGAATCTTCTGGATGTATAGGGGGGCGATGCCCAGCCGGCAGCGGATGACAGCCGCGCCCCCTTCTACGGATACGGCGGTTTCATACACATGTACGCAAATCCGGTCGTAGCCCGCCCTTTCCCATTCCCGGCGGATGAAGTAATCGTTGTCGGCGGGGGCGCGCCAGATGTTGTATTCCATGGGCGCAGCCAAAAAGGAATTGTTGTTGACAATCATCTCGGAGAATGCTCCGCCGATTTTGTCGAACACATAGCGGAACGTCCCGCCCGTGATGGTGATCTCGGTTTCTGTCTCGTAGACCGACGGCGCCTTGGCGTCAGTCCGCAATACAGGCAGGCAGGGCGGCCGCTCCCGCAGCGACAGCTGATCAAAACCGAGGATGTGGCCCCGGGGCGTGAAGGGGCTGTCCCCCTTTTGGCGGTAGACCAGCGTGAGATCGCAGGTTCCCTCCTCGGGGCAACCCAAGTCGAGCGCGACGAAGCGGGACGCATGGGGCGGGCAGGCGATGGCAAAGGTGCCGGTCCGCAGGCGGGCGCCGTCCCGGCTGACCGTGTAGTCGACCGTCAGCATGTCGGACAGATCCGTGAAGTCAAGCAGGTTGGCAATGACCAC
>WRCJ01000108.1 GCA_009784085.1 Oscillospiraceae bacterium
AAATTGGAGAGCACGCCCGGGCCGTTGGCGAAGGTGTTGACATAGACATAGTCCTTGCCGCCGATGGTGACGGCGTAAGGGGAGGCCGACAAGTTCCCTGTTACGCCCACGCCGTCGGGGTATTTCGCGTCCTCGCCCTTGCCCACGGTCTGCTTGATCACGGGGCCGCCGCTGCTCTGCGGGGTGAGCTTGAACATGTTGAAGCCGCCGAACTGCGAGACCACGGCGTAAATGGAACCCTTGAACCCGACCATGTCCCATATATAGGTCGTATTCTTCAGGACATAATCCGTCCCCGCCACAGTCACGCCCTCGTTAAGCGGGAAATCGGGGTGCTCCGTCAGATCCGTGAAAAGCTCCCAGCCCGTGCTTTTCGCGCTCACGTTGGGCGTCAGGTTCGTAAGGCCCGCGCCGTCGGTCACATAGATTTTGGAATCGAAGGTGCCGATATACAGCTTGCCGTCCATGACGCAGGCCGCACGGAAGTATTCCCCCAGAGGCGCCAGGCTTCCGTCCTCCTCCCGCATCAGGTTCTCCCACAGAACGATTTCTGGCTCGTCCCCCGCCTTAAAACCGGGCTTGAAGCGCAGGATGACGGAATAGTCGTACTGCGGCGTATTGGTCAGGCCGGCGCAGACGAAGAGGCTGCCGCCGAACAGGATCATCCGGCGGTAGCCGTTGATGGCGGGGTTCTCGTACATCAGCTCCCAGGGGGCGTCGCTGTCCCCCGCGCGCTGCCGGTAGATCTTCCCCTTCTTGTCCTCCGACGTCTCCGGCAGCCCGGCGGCCGAACTGAGTATGCCCGCGATGACCGCCATCGCGCCGCCCACGACGTCCGCCGCGGCGCCCATCAGGGTGTGCCCCATGTCCCGGTTCATCCCGACCCACAGATAATCCGCGTCGATCTGGGGGAACATCTCGGTGCACCAGGCATAGCTGTTGTGTACGCCGACCCCCGGATCCGTGTCGATGCCGTCGATGCCGGAGAAGTTCCCCGGGTTGGATATTTTCTGCGAAGCCGCGGCGGGAACCGCCGCTACCAGCAGCATGGACGCGCAAAGGATCAGGGCCAATGCCGTTTTCATCTTGCTTCCCTTGGTTTGCATGTTGTTTCCTCCTAGTTTATTCTATAAATGTTTATACAGGCTTACGCAATATCCGTGACGATGACCTTAACGGTTTTGGCCGCTTCCACGCCGTTCCAACTGAAGCGCAGGGTCACGTCCTGCACCCCGGCCGCCGTGCCCGTGAAGACGACGTCGAACATCTGCACCGGATGCTTTTTGTTGGACTGGAATTCCAGGTACTGCGGGCCGATGCGCAGTATCTTGTTGGTGGTATCAATGATAGTGGTCGATTTGCGGTGCTCTAGGGCAATGTTCGCATAGTCGCTCGCGCCGGTCATGGAAACCGCCGCACCGTTGGGCATGTCCAGGCCGCGCAGGGTTCCCTTGAATGTCTCGCCGACCTTCAGCTGAACCACCGCCGGGATGTTGGGCTGCAGCTCCTTCCTGATGTCGTCCAGGCGCCAGACCTGCGCGCCGCCGAAGGGGTTGGCCGTGCAGACGAACAGGCCGTACTGCGTGGGCAGCAGCACCCGCCCGCCGTAGTTTTCCCCGTTGCCCAGGCCGTTGACCGTCACCGGCTCAAAGTTCACGCCGTCCTCGCTGACGAAGAGGTCGAAGCCGTAGGGATTGGTGCGCTCCATATATTTCGATGCGTCCATCCACATGGGGATCGTTTTGAGCATGGCCCAGACCGCCCGGGGGACCGCCATGAAGAGCTCGAGGATGAGGCCGCCGCCCGATGGCGCGCCGTCGCCGTCCGCATAGCGCAGGCCTGTCTGCGCCAGGCGCGGGCCGCCGGAAAGGCTGAGGGCCGGGCCGGCCACCGCAAACAGGGACAGCAGCGCGCCGCTGACGGAAAACACGACCGCGCTGAGCAGGCCCATGATAACCAGCGCCGGATTCTGCCGCTTGAACACGCCCAGATCCCAGGTGCTGGCATAGAGCTTGCCGTCGTACTGCGTCATCCACCAGATATACTGGTTGAAGGAAAGATTCTCGATTTTGTCGTTAAACGCGGAAAAGCCCGCGCGCTGGTTCCCGAGCCTGGGCAGCTGGTTGCCCGCCTTATCCACCGGGACGAATTTTCCGGCGGTGTCGCCGGCCACGAGCTCCCAGTTGTCGTCCGAATCGAAGCGGAAGATCGACGGTGGGCACATCAGCTCGTCGAAGGCGGTCTCCACCTGCCCCAGCGCCAGATTGCCCAGGAGCGACGGGCCGTTGGCGTAGGTGGATACGTAGACGTATTCCTTGCCGCCGAAACTCGCGGTGTAGGGGGAAGCCGAGACGAGGCCCTCCATGCCGACGCCGTTGGGGTATTTCGCGTCCGCGCTGTTGCCGACCACCTGCTTGATCACAGGGGGCGCGCCGCCCGTCTGGGGCGTGAGCTTAAACATATTGAAGCCGAAATAGGTGACAGCGGCATAGATGGAGCCGTTGAAGCCGACCATATCCCAGACGTAGGTCTGATCCACCAGGGGGCCCTCGGTGATCGCCTGGAAATCGGGGTGCTGCCGCAGATTCGCAAACAGCTCCCAGCCGGTGCTTTTTTCGCCAGCGCCCGGCGTCAGGCCCGTCAGGCCCGCGCCGTCGGTCACGTAGATTTTGGAATCGAAGGTGCCGATATACAGCCTGTCCTCATACACGCAGGCCGCGCGGAAGTATTCCATGGCTTTCAGGTTCCCATCGTCGTTCCGGGGGAGGCTCTCCCACAGTACGACCTCCGGCTCGCCGCCCGCCTTGAAACCGGGCTTGAAGCGCAGGATGACGGAATAGTCGTAGTCCGGCGTGTTCGTGAGCCCGGCGCAGACATAGAGGTCGCCCTTGAACAGGATCATCCGCCGGTAGCCGTTGATGGCGGGGTTTTCATACATGAGCTCCCAGGGCGCGTCGCTGTCCGCCGCGCGCTGGCGGTAGATTTTTCCTTTAGTGTCCTCCGACATCTCCGGGAGCCCGGCGTTTTTCCCCAGCAGCTCCGCGATCCATGTCAGCGCGTCGATCTCCACAACATCCGCTAGGTTCAGGATAATGCGCCCCATATCCCGGTTCGTCCCGACCCATAGGTAGTCCCCGTCCGTCTGGGCGAACATCTCGGCGCACCAGGCATAGCTGTTGTGGACGCCGACCTCCGGGTCCGTGTCAATGCCGTCGATCCCGCTGAAATTCCCCGGGTTGGAGATTTTCTGCGAGGCGGCGGCGGGCACTGTCACGGTGAGCAGCAGGGCCGCGCACAGGATCAGGGCCAATGCCGTTTTCATCTTGCTTCTTCCGGTGTGCATGACAATACCTCCAATTTACTATATTTTTAAGCCTCCTGTATTCAGGTTCCCGATATGGTAAAGCGGTAACCGGCGCCCCAAATCGTCTGGATATACTGCGGGGCGGCGGGGTCATCCTCTACTTTCTCCCGCAGGCGGTTGATATGCACGGCGACAGTCGCGTTGTCCCCCAGCGCGTTGAAGCCCCAGATCCGCTCATACAGGGTTTCCTTGCTGAACACCATATCGATGTTGGTGATAAGGAACAACAGCAGTTCGTATTCCTTGTTTTTCAGCTCCAGCTCCCGGTCCCTGACAAAAACGCGGCGCGGGCCGGTTTGGATGCGGATATGCCCGGCGCGTATTTCGCTCGCCTTCGTCGCCGCCGAAGCCTTCAGCCTTTCGTATTGCGCGAGGTTCGCCTTCACGTGGGCGATCAGCACGTTGGGGGAAAAGGGCTTGGTGATATAGTCGTCCGCCCCCTGGTTGAGCCCCCGGATCATGTCGATATCCTCCTGCTTGGCCGTCACCATGATGATGGGGATATCCAGGGTTTCCCGCAGCCTGCGGCATACGGCAAAGCCGTCCACCCCCGGCAGCATCAGATCCAGGAGGATCAGGCCGTATTGCCCCGACAGGGCCATTTGGATGCCCTCGTCGCCCGTCTTCGCCAGGGCGGCCTCGAAGCCGTTGACCTCAAGATAGTCCCGCTCGATCATGGCGATCTGCGGGTCGTCCTCTATGATCAAAATCCTTTTCACGGCGCCTCCCCCTTCA
>WRCJ01000109.1 GCA_009784085.1 Oscillospiraceae bacterium
GAGCCTATCCCTGCAATGTGTTGGACAAGAGCAGTCTGGAGGCCGCCCGCGCGCGGATTCGTGCCGATTTCGGCCCCTGCGATATCCTGCTCAACGGCGCGGGCGGCAACAGCCCGCGCGCCACCACGACAAACGAGTATTACGAGCCGGGCGACATCGCCCGCGATCTGTCCACTTTCTTCAGCCTCGGCGCGGCAGACGTGCAATTCGTATTCAACCTCAATTTCCTCGGTACGCTGATCCCCACACAGGTATTCGCGCAGGACATGCTCGACAAAAAAGGATGCTCTATCCTGAACATCTCCTCAATGAACGCCCTCACGCCCCTGACCAAGATACCGGCCTATTCGGGCGCGAAGGCCGCTATCAGCAACTTTACGCAGTGGATGGCCGTGCATTTTTCGCACGTCGGCATCCGTGTCAACGCAATCGCGCCAGGGTTTTTCGTCACCGGGCAGAACCGGGGGATGCTATATAGCGATGATGGCACGCCTACGCAGCGCACCGGGAAAATCCTCGCCGCCACGCCGATGGGGCGTTTCGGGGAGGCGGGGGAGTTGCTGGGGACACTGCTCTGGTTGCTCTGCGAGGAGGCGTCCGGCTTCGTGACCGGCGTTGTCGTCCCCGTGGACGGCGGCTTTTCGGCTTACTCTGGTGTCTAGGCCATGAATGCGGATGCGGATACGTATGCGGATGCGTGTGCATACGGGAATGCATACGGGCATGGGAATGCATACGGGTATGGGAATGGGTATGCATTGACATCGGACGCCGGCATCCCGGATTCACAACTGCGGGACGCGCTGGCGCAATCTGTGGCGGGACGCCCATTGAAAAAGATATTGCTCATCCCGCCCGACGCGACCCGGGCGCATTCCTGCGCGGGGAAAATCACCGCCATGTACTACGAAATGCTGAAGGGCACATGTCATATCGACGTGCTGCCCGCGCTTGGCACACACGAGCCGGTTTCCCGGCGCGAGTGCGATGATTTCCTGGGCGTTCCGTATGCATCCGTGATCCATCATCACTGGCGCGACGATGTGGTCAAACTGGGGGAGGTGCCGGGCGAGTTCGTCGCGTCGGTTTCGGAAGGGTTGGTCACCACGCCGGTGGAGGTTGAGGTGAACCGCTTGCTCCTGGATCCCTCCTATGATCTGATCGTTTCTATCGGGCAAGTGGTACCGCACGAGGTCGTGGGCATGGCCAACTACAGCAAGAATATCTTCGTGGGCTGTGGTGGCAGTTCCATGATCAACAGCTCCCACATGCTGGGCGCCTATTGTGGCATCGAAAACATCTTGGGCCGGGTCGACACACCAGTGCGCCGGGTTTTTGATTATGCGGAGGAAAATTTCATCGCGGACTTGCCGTTGCTGTATGTGCTGACCGTGACCACCCAATCGAGCTTTGAAACCATCTTGCATGGCTTGTTCATCGGCCGGGGGCGTTCGCTGTTTGAAGAAGCGGCCAACCTCAGCCGGCAAAAGAACATCACGTTTGTCGACGAACCCCTGCGACGCGCCGTCGTGTACTTGGACGAACATGAATTCAAGAGCACCTGGCTCGGCAACAAAGCGATCTACCGGACGCGCAAGGCCATGGCGGACGGTGGCGAGCTGATCGTCCTGGCGCCCGGCGTGGGGCGTTTTGGCGAGGACAGCGTCATTGACGGGCTGATCCGCAAGTACGGATATGTGGGACGCCGCCAGATTCTGGAGCGGATTGCGGAGAACGAGGATCTGCGGCGCAACCTTTCGGCCGCCGCCCACCTGATCCACGGTTCCAGCGACGGCAGGTTCACGATTACCTATGCCGTGGACAAGCTGTCCAGACAGGAAATTGAGGGCGTGGGCTTTCGATACGCGCCGCTGTCCGATATGCTGGCCAGCTATGATCCGGCCCGACTGAAAGAGGGTCCCAACCCGTCCGGCATTTACTTTATCGGGAACCCCGCGTTGGGGATGTGGGCATACGAGAGGTGAGCGAAAGCATGGGCATGATCTACTGGGATTCGATGATCCGGCATGGCGGGGCGGTGCTGTTCATCGCAAAGGAGGACGGGGAGAAATCCCTATATGTCCAATATGCCCACGGCGTGGGCGACGACCCGGGCGACGACCCGGGCGAGGCGTTTGACAAACTGGAGGGCAGGATTGCCAGGCATGCGGGGGGCGACATGAAGATTTGCCCGCTATCCAACGCCAACGCCGGAATTATCCGTGAACTCTTCCCCTTTACCCGCCCGGTCAGCCATCGAGGGCATCCCTTTACGCTGGGATTGGGCGACCGGCTGGGCATCGCTTCGCCCGGGCACATACGGCTCATCCGGGAACTGGATGTCTTCCCGGTGTTGGCGCAGCAGTCGATCCGTGAGCTGAATCTCACCAACCGGACTTACGATGACGTGCTGTCGGCGGCAGTGTGGGCGGTGTTCCAGGAGGGGTATCGGAAGGGGTACGGCGCCGATGGCGATCACCTGAAGACCCGCGATGAAGTGATGATGGCGCTGGATTGCGGCTTTTCGATGATCACGCTGGATTGTTCGGAACACATCCCCAACGGGCTGGGGGCGGTCGTCGAATTTGCCATTGCGATCTATCACGAATGCCTTCGCGGCAAGGATGTCGATTTTGAGCTATCCATCGACGAAACGCAGACAGTCACCTCCCCGGAAGACCACCTGTATGTGGCAAGCGAGTTCAAAAAAGCGGGCGTGGACCTTGTCAGCCTCGCGCCGCGCTTCTGCGGTGAATTTCAAAAAGGGATCGACTATCGGGGCGATGTCAGGCAATTTGAAAGGGAATTTGCGTTGCACGCCAGCATCGCGCGAGAGATGGGCTACAAGCTCAGTATCCATTCCGGCAGCGATAAGTTCGCCGTGTTCCCCGCTATTTACCGGGAAACAGGCAAAAATGTCCATGTCAAGACGGCGGGGACGAATTGGCTGGAGGCCGTGCGGGTGATTGCCCAGAACAACCCCGCCTTGTTCCGCGCACTGCTTCCGTTCGCCCTGACATGCCTTCACGAAGCGAAAAAGTACTATCACATCACCGAAAACACCGACAACGTCCCGGATATCGATCCGCTTGACGATAGTGAGCTCCCCTCGTTGCTTGACCGGGACGATGTCCGGCAGGTGGTGCATGTGACCTATGGCCATATCCTGTCGGCGAAAAATCCAGACGGAGCCCCTACCTTCCGGGATGACATTTTCAGGACGTTAAATCGCCATGAGGCCGATTATTATGTTGCGCTGGGCGCGCGTATCGGGCGGCATTTGCCTGGATGAAGGGGGACATGAGGAGGATTTTTACTGTAAAGGGTGGATGTCCGATCCGTTACTATTAGCCGCATAAAGCCATGACCGCACATGGCGGCTTACTCAATTGGGTAAGCCGCCTTTTCGCGCTAAAAAACCATTTTTATAGGAGGATCACATTATGGAACGAACCATATTAGAGCGAATTAACAGCTTTGAAGATGAAATCCGATATCAAAAAAATATAAGCAGTTGAAACCGAGGAAGTAAAAAGAAATATTGCTAAGAACACTGCAGGGAGATCATGCATGATAAAGCCGCTGATCGGTACTTTGCCGAACACATGAACGACCACGCTATTTCGCCCACAAAGAAGTGGCAGGACGAATACGGCGAGCTGACCGGCGAGAGAATCAAATTGTATTCGGATTATGCCGTGCCAAATGGTGAGGTTAAGGAAGTTGAACCCATCAGGTGGTGCCTGCGATATCATGCGGTTGGAACAGCGGGAACGGCAACCGCAGCCGCAAAGTGCGTGGGGTAGGGAACGATAATATACGTTTGCGGCGGGCGCGAGAACGACCGCGTTTAACTTGAAAGGGGAAGTTTTTTTGACCACATACGGATATGTCCGCGTATCGAGCGCAGACCAAAATGAGGACAGGCAAATGTTTGCCATGAGCGAACTGAAAATACCTGTGGAACAAATATATGTTGATAAACAATCGGGCAAGGACTTCAACCGTCCGTCTTACAAGGCTCTCGTAGGAAAACTGCAATCCGGCGATCTGCTCTATATAAAGAGTATAGACCGTTTGGGACGTAATTATGAAGAAA
>WRCJ01000110.1 GCA_009784085.1 Oscillospiraceae bacterium
AGACCTCTGCACCATGGGGGAGCTACGCGACATGGGCCAGCGGTTCCAGGTGGCCCGGATGCTGCACCAGGGTTGCCTGTACACAGACATCGCCGCCAAAACCGGCGCCTCCACAGCCACGATCAGCAGGGTCAACCGTTCCTTGCAATACGGCGCGGGCGGCTACAAACAGGTCATCGAGAACATGTAGGGAGCTACCATTCGGGGACCGCCACACAGGGACCGCCATACAGGGACCGCCACGTTCCCTACTCAATATCCAGGTGCATCTTCGCGGTAGGCGGCCAGAAGGTGGCGTCGATGTCGTCCCAGTCTCGCGCGTCGATGTCCGAGGCCAAGGCCAATGCTTGCGCGTTTTGCTCCACATGCGTCGGCGTCCCCGCCTTGGGGATGGCGACGATGTCCCCGTGCCGCAAAACGAACGCCAGCATGATCTGCAAGACGCCGACACGGTATTTCTGGGCTACGCGCAACAGGACCGGATCGGTGAGAAACGCCTGCCTCGTGCGGCGAAGCGTCCCCCCTTGCGCCAGTGGGCAGTAGGCCATCAGGGGGACGCGATGCGCGCGCGCCCAGGGCAACAGGTCGTACTCCACGCCCCGCGACCCCAAGTGATACAGCACCTGGTTGACGGCGCACCGGTTCCCTCCCGGAACAGCCCATAATTCCTCCATATCGCTCACGTCGAAGTTGGACACGCCCCAACGCCGGATCTTGCCCGCCTCGGCCAACGCCTCCATCCCAGCCACGGTTTCCCGGAGCGGGACGCCGCCGCGCCAGTGGAGCAGATACAAATCGAGGGTTTCGACGCCCAGCCGCTTCAAGGAATTCTCACAGCTACGAAAGATATCGGGCCGCCCGGCATTCTGGGGAAGCACCTTGGAGCAGAGCTGATAGCTCTCCCTCGGCACGCCGCGCAGGGCCTCCCCCATCAGCCGTTCCGATCGGCCGCCCCCGTACATCTCTGCCGTATCAAACAAGCTCATGCCCAACGCCAGGCCGCGCCGCAACGCGGCCTTTTCTTCCGCGGCGCGAGCCTTGTCGTCACCCAAGCACCAACCTCCCTGCCCCACAAGGGGGAGGATAAGTCCGTCCACCGATATGGCATCCATGGTGTATTCCGCCACTTTATATCAGCCTTCTTATATATTTTATCGTGCTATTATCGTTCGTTGTGATACATTTTTCTGTATTTCAGAAGGAATTCACAAAAATGGATTTCCATGTTTTCTTTCCTTGACAAGCGGCGGTATTTCTATAATAATGGGGGTGACAGGAATAATTTCTTTAGTTTGAAGATGATAGCTCTGGGTAAAGGGGATGTTTCGCATGGTAAGCAAAAAAACGGGATCCCACTCAGCCACCGTCATTGGTAGGGGCGTAAGGTTGGAGGCCGCAAGGCTGACTGGGGAAGAGCAAATCAGGATAGATGGAGAATATACCGGCGATGTGGATTCAAGTGTTCTTGTTATAGGGGAAAGCGGTTGCGTCACAGGCGACATCCGCGCGAGGACAGTCGAGGTATTTGGCCGCGTCGTCGGCAACATCTGCGGGGGGGACGTGGTACACATCAAGGCTTCCGCCCATGTGGAAGGCAGTATAGAAACAAGGTCGCTGATTACGGAAAAGGGTTCCTGGTTCAACGGGAATTGCCAGATGGCGCACACCCAAGTGGAGGAAATCCCGTTGCTGGAAACCGGCGCGGCCGATAACTTCGACAATAGGGTCGAGAGATTCATCAGCACAATATCAGGTTAGTTCAGTTCGTTGGTTCGTTAAGGACCCACGTGCCTCATATGCGCGGCGGTCGACTTCAGCATCATCCTTTTCGTGCCGACCGTGTCGAAGGCTATCTCGACGAGCGCGTCGCCGCCCATGGGTTGCACGGAGAGCACCAAGCCGCGCCCAAATGCCTTATGGTCGATCACCTGCCCGGGCGCGAGCGTGAAGCTGGGCTTCGGTTCGGCGCGTCCGGCGCGTGCAGGATTTATGGCCTTCGACGCCTTTGTGGCCGGGGGCTTAGGTGCCACCCTGTGGGGTTTCGCGGCGGACGTGGTCGCGGTAGAGGCCGTGGACGCGGCGGTGCGTGGCGCGGTCGCGGCGGTGGCCTTGGCCGTGGTCGCGGCGGTGGCCTTGGCCGTGTACGCCATGGCTAGCGCGGTTATGTCGCCCGTGGTCGTGTCGCGTTGCGGCAACTCGCCGATGAAGCGGCTCCACGGGTTGTATTGCGTTTGCCCAAACAGCATACGGGTGGAGGCGCTGGTGATGTGGAGCTGTTCACGCGCCCGCGTGATGGCCACATAGCACAGCCGCCGCTCTTCCTCAATCTCTTCCTGCCGGCCAATGCTACGGTAGCCCGGGAAGAGGTTTTCCTCTGCCCCCACGACATACACGGTCTCAAACTCCAAGCCCTTGGCCGTGTGGATCGTCATCAAAAGAACCGCGTCGTCTTCCCCGTTGTCGCTGTCAAAGTCGGTCGCCAACGCGACGCTACCCAAGAAACCGCTGAGCGAAACCACTTCCCCGGCCTCGGCGGCGCTATTGGCGTAGGCGATGATGCTGGATTTGAGTTCCAGCACGTTTTCCAAACGGCTTTGGCTTTCATTGTCCCTCTCTTTGATTTTCCTCTCCAGCATGCCCAGGTAGCCGGTCTTTTGGAGCATGTAATCGTAAAAATCCGGCAATTCCATCCCGCCAGCGGCCACACCCAGCTGATCGATCAGCCTGGTAAAGGCGGAAAGCGCCGGGGCGGCGCGGGATAGATCGGGGTATTCCGCGGCCTCGCGCAATACGTCAAACAGCGGTTTGCCATCCCGCCAGGCCAGGTAGGCCGCCTTCTCTATCGTTCTCTCGCCGATGTTTCGCGTGGGCACGGAGATGATGCGCCGTAGCCGCAACGTGTCGTCCCGGTTCTCGATGAGGGACAGATAGGCCATCACGTCTTTGATCTCGGCGCGCTCGTAGAAGCGTATCCCGCCGACGATCCGATGGGGAATCCTATGCTTCCTGAAGGTGTCCTCCAAACGGTTCGACAGCGCGTTGAGGCGGTACAACACGCAAAAATCACGGTAAGCGCGTCCGGCGGCATGCGCCTTTTGGATGCATCCGGCCACGTAGGCGGCCTCGCCCCCATCGGTTTCCGCCCGGTACAGGATCACCGGGTCGCCAGGCGGGGCATGGGTCCACAAGGTCTTGCCGTGGCGGCTTTCGTTGTGGCGGATCAGCGCGTTGGCCGCGCCTAGGATATGGCCGGTGGAGCGGTAGTTTTCCTCCAGGCGAACGAGGCGGGCATCCGGGTATTGCTTCGTGAAACCCAGGATGTTCTCGATGGTGGCGCCCCGGAAGCGGTAGATGCTCTGGTCGTCATCCCCCACCACGCAGATATTGCGCCGCCAGCCAGCCATCAGGGCGGTCAGCTTGTATTGCGCGCGGTTGGTGTCCTGGTATTCGTCGACCAGCACATAGTGGAACTTATCCTGGTAGTAATCCCGCACTTCCGCCTCAGACTCCAACAGCGTGACCGCGCAATAGATGAGATCGTCAAAGTCCAGGGCGTTGGCCTCCTTGAGGCGTTTCTGATAGGCGCTGTACGCCTTGGCGATGTTCTGATAGTATCTGTCCCCCCTCGCCTCGGCGGCGTACTGCTTCGGCGAGATCATCTTGTCTTTGGCGGCGCTGATGGCTGACAACGCCGATTTATGCTTGATCCCGCTGTCATCGAGCCCCGTATCGCGCAGGACCCCCTTCATGACCCGGGCGGAATCGTCGGAATCGTATATGGTAAAGGCTTTGTCATAGCCGATCCTGTCGATATCCCGGCGCAGGATGCGCACGCAGGCGGCATGGAAGGTGGACGCCCACACTTGCAAACCGACTGGTCCCAGCAGGGATGCCAGGCGCGTCTTGAGTTCCTTGGCCGCCTTGTTGGTAAACGTGATCGCCAATATGCCCCACGGCGGGACGCCTTGGTTGACGATATGGGCGATGCGGCGGGTCAGCACGGTGGTTTTGCCGCTGCCCGCGCCGGCCAGCACCAGCAGCGGCCCATCCATCTGCAAGACCGCCTCCCTTTGCGCGGGGTTGAGGCC
>WRCJ01000111.1 GCA_009784085.1 Oscillospiraceae bacterium
AGGCGACGGTCTCGATGGCGGTATTCCCGATCAGGCCGTACATGGAGGCGATGTTGATGATCCGCCCGTAGTTATTCTTCTTCATGAGGTTGGCGAAGGCGCGCGTCATGTAGAAAAGGCTGGTGAGGTCGGTGTCGATGGTAAACTGCCAATCCTCGTCCGTCATGGAGAGCACGCCCCCATTTTTCGCGGAGCCGGCGTTGTTGACCAGCACATCCACGCGGCCGAACGCCTTCTCCGCCGCAGCAGCAGCTTCGTCCACCATCTTTGAGTCGGTCACGTCGCACTTTATCGCGATGCATTTGCGGCCCATCGCCTTGAACTCCTCGGCCAACGCCTCCAGCCGGTCAACCCGCCTCGCCAGAAGGGCCAGGTCGGCGCCTTGCGCCGCGTAGGCTTTGGCCATCTGCGCGCCCAGCCCCGAAGAAGCGCCCGAGATCACAACCACTTTCCCGGTATAATCGAACATTGTTTTCCCTCCCCATGCAGATTCGATAACGCCCGTTATCACTTGGAGTTCACCGGTAGTTTACCTGATCTTACCCGTATCATCCAGAAATCGCCGCGAACTGAACTATCGTCCGCGGCGATATGGTCTGGGTGAAAGGATTCGAACCTTCGGCCTCTTGAACCCCATTCAAGCACGCTACCAAACTGCGCCACACCCAGCCGTCGAGGTATTATAGCACAGAGCATGTGCACGTGACAATGGGCTGGCGGCAATTTACAGGATTTTATTGTCGAGGCGTTAAGCGTCGTCCATCCCTTCCCCAGCCCCCCCTTCATTCCCCTCCTTGGGGGGCGCCGCGTAGCGGCGGGGTGGTGGGGTAGCCGTGAGGCCGCCGGGGGTTTGCCCCGTTGCGCGAAATGCAGGCCTTGTGCTCATCCGTTGTAATACATCAACCGTGCGCTATCCCGTAGGGAACAGATTCATCCGTTCCGCTACCTCGATCACCCTCGTAGGGGACGATGCCCACATCGTCCCGCCTCATTACGCAAAATACAGATCTTGCGGCATTACCCTGCTATCCGGCGGGTTTGCGTGATCCTGTAGGGCAGACCTTGCATTTGCCCGTCCCGTGCCGCGTAAAGCGAATATGATGCTGATGCGCCGCAATCCGCTAACTCTGCGCTTCGACTCATGAGATCGGCCGACATTGCGCGCCCTTTGGGCGGCTGGTCGGCCGGGATTGCCGCGCCGATTTTTGGTTTCTTTGGCGTTGGGTGATCGTTTCTGTTTCGTTTGTGCGGTCGCGGTTCTCTCTGCGGCGCGGCGGGGTTACGGGGGACGGGGTGACGGCCTCCGGCGGCCGGGGCAGTGCCCCGGACCCCGCTTCGCTCACGCGGGATTGGGTTTCCGCAGACAAAAGCCTCTCCTCAGAACGAGGAAAGGCTCTTGCTTAAATCCTAAAACAACCCGCGTGAGGGCTATGGGGATTCTTAAGGGACTCAGTCCTTTAAGCGGGGTCTGGGGCAGAGCCCCAGCGTCCCCCTCCCCCTAAAACTCTGCCCCCAGCACCAACCCAGGCATCCGCTCGAACTTGCTCTGAAGTTCGATGGTCTTGCCCTGATTGGACGCGTCGTGGAAGCCGCACATGAGGTCGAGCACGTGGAAGGTCTGGTCGAAGTTGCCGCGGAGGTTTCGGCCCTCGTTGATTGCGGCGCACAGGTCGGCGACGCCCAGGCCCCGACTGTTCTGCTGGTATCCGAACGCGACCGGCACCGTCTCCCATTCGCGGGAACCGGCGCGCAGCATGTGGATGGGGCCGCCGAACCCGTTGGGGTCGGGCACGCGCAGCGTCCCGCGCGAGCCGAAAATTTCGATCCAGACGGGCAGGCTGTCGTACACGTCAAAGGAGGTGGTGATCGTGCCGATCGCGCCGCTACAAAAGTTCATGATGCCGACCACGTGGGTGGGCACCTCCACATCGACGATGGTGCCGTACTTGGGCTCGCTGGTGATCGTGCGGGTGGGGAAGGTGATGCGGGTGGAGCCGGCCACGCTCTTGACCGGGCCGATCAGGTTGATTAGCGCGGTCAGGTAGTACGGGCCCATATCAAACATCGGGCCGCCGCCCACTTTGTAGTAGAACGCCGGGTCCGGATGCCAGGTCTCGTGGCCGTGGCCGCGCATGAGCGCGTTCGCGGCGACCGGCTCGCCGATCCAGCCGTCGTCGATGAGCTTGCGGCAGGTTTGGATGCCGCCGCCGAGGTAGGTATCCGGCGCGCCGCCGAGCATCAGGCCCTTGGCCTTGGCGAGCGCCACTTGCTTCTCGCCCTCCACGCGGCTGGTGGCCAGCGGCTTTTCGCAGTAGGCGTGCTTGCCGGCGTTGAGCGCCATGAGGTTGACCGGCGCGTGCTGGTCGGGGGTGGTCAGGTTGACGATCACCTGGATTTCCGGATCGGCCATGATGTCCTCGTCGGTGTAGTAGGCCTTGAGGATGTTATACTTTTCCTTCGCCGCGTCCGCGCGCTCGGGGATGATGTCGCACACCGCGACCAGGTCCACGACGCCCTTGAACATGCCGGTCAGGTTTGTAAGGTATATGCCGCTGATGTTGCCGCAGCCAACGATGCCGACTTTCACGCGATTCATACTGTTCACCTCATCAATTTATTAGAGCTAATACATCTTCGCCTGGCTGGTGTACTGCATGGGATCGGGCTTGGTCTCGTTGAAGATGGCCTTGCCATCGGCCGCCCACAGCATGCCGCGGCGCATGGTCTCCCGCGCTTCGTAAATTTCGAACACGTCGTCGTGATGGCCGAGCGAGGAGTAGAACACCCGCCCGTGGCCCCAGCGGCGCGTCCACAGCACCGACACGTCGCACTCGCCGTTGGCGGCGTGGTAGTAGTTGGCGACCGGGTAGCGGGTGGTGGCGAGCACTTCGTTGGCCTCGTCCACGTGCACGTAGTACTGCTCGGACGTCACCGTAAAATCGTTGATGCCGAAGGTGAGTGGGCTGGAGGATTGCTTGATGTTCACGCGGTAGGTGACCTCGCCGCCGGGGTGGGATACCCACTGGCCGCCGGTCATGAACTGCCACTCGGTGTCGTTGCGGAAGGAGTCGCACATGCCGCCGTGGCAGCCCGCCAGGCCCACCCCGTACATGCCGACCGCCTCGACGACCCCCTTGCGCTGGTCCCCGGTGATCTGCCCGCCCGTCCAAACCGGGACGATCAGGTCGAGATTCTTGAGCTTCTCATAGTCCAGAAACGCGTCCAGCGTGTCGCTGACTTCCGCCTCAAACCCCTCCGCCTTGAGCATGCGCGAAAAGCGGTTCGCAACTTTGTCCGGCTCGTGCCCGTCCCAGCCGCCCCAAACGATCAATGCTTTCCTCATGATGAACGCTCCTTTGGTTTTGTTGCGCCGCGATGTGCGCGGCATGACTATCATAGCATAAAGTGATGGAAATGAATAGGTATGAACTCAAAAAAAACGATAAGCGCACACGACACGCAAAAATTACTCGTTCTATCTTTCGAGTATGTGCAATTTGGGAGGAGTCAGTAAATCGTCAACTGATATTTTGTCACTACTTAAATAACTTTCCAAATTCACCCTCTGCCAATCCGGAAGCGTGTGGTTTTTCAGCAAATACTCCGCTTGCCGCAATGATTTTTCAGATTTCACGCGATAGGCTGTATCCCAAGTGAACTTCCCAACTCTATTGGAATAATCATTGCCTCGCCAAATCTGAATGTGCGGCAGAGAACATAACAGACACGCCAACCCCTTTGAACCGAGCGCTTTTTCATTGGCATCCACAGAGAAGAACGGTTCCCCGTCTCTGTTGGCGGCGGCAATTTCAATTAAGTTGAGGGGCCGCAGTTGATCATCTACAATATACGTATTGAATGATGGGTCAAGGACAATCCATTTGCTCATTTCAGGCAGAAAGACATGCGCGACCACATGGCTTGATCCATTCATGAATACCTCACTATCCGTGTCGAATATCCAATTCGTAATCGCCACCGGCATAGCGAAAATCCCGATATGCGTTAGCGCATCCGATAAAAGAATGGATTTATTCGCGCAGTTAATCGCGCCTTCGGCGCCTTTTCCAAA
>WRCJ01000112.1 GCA_009784085.1 Oscillospiraceae bacterium
ACCCGGTCGCCCGGCAAAGGCTTGACGCCCTCCAGCCGAAAACGCCCCCTGGGCCGGCACACCACCGGCCCGTCGGGGGATAGGACGGTGTAGAACCCACCTACCCCCTTGAGGATCAATCCCTCAAAGATGTCGCCGGCACTCGCGGTACTTACGTCGCTCGCGGAACGCGCGTCACGCACGGAACGCGCGTCGCTCGCGGAACGCGCATCACGCACGTCACGCGCATCACGCACGTCACGCACGTCACGCACGGTACTTGCGGTGCTCAGTGGATATCCCTCAAATAACTCGAATACACGACGACGTTGTCGAAAGATACAATGACAAAATCGTTCTGTCGGCCTGTGACCGTCTGCGTAAAATACGAATCCGTTGGGTATGCGGGGTTGCTGTAGTAAGTGGCTTCGCCCAACATCACGAGGACGGATACGGTGGGCTGTGAATTATAACTATCCATCGGCAACATGATGAGCTTTTCCACTATGTCGTCCGGCGTGGGGCTCTCTGGGGGCGGGGGCGTGGTAGTTGGCGGCGGCCCCTCGCTGACCCGGAAATGGATGGTCGTGCCCACCTCCACGGTGGCGCCTTCGGAGAGGCTCTGCCAAAGCACTTTGCCTTCCGGCTCGTCTTCCGAGGCTTGCTTGGTTATCTCGCCCAATGTCAGGCCATCCCTCGCGACCGCCGACGCCAAGTCGCCCTGCATCTTGCCGTAGTAGGAAGGGACTCTCACGGTCTGGATCTGCGGCCCGGTGCTGACATAGACCTTGACGGTCGAATTCTTTTCCGCCCGCTCGCCGCTGGCTGGATCCGTACGCACTACCTTCCCCTTTTCTATATCGGAACTGATTTCGATCTTTTCGGTAAACAGCTTCAGCTCCTTCAATTCCTCCACAACCGCGTCGTAATCCTTGTTACGCATAGGGGGGATTTCCACGGAGTTCATCCCGACGCTCACGTACACATAGACGGTGGAACCTTCCTCCGCCATTGTCCCGTTCGGCGGAACTGTCCGCAGGACGGTATCCTTAGGCTCCTCGCTCTCCTCGTCCATGCGCTCCACAACAAAGTGCCGCGATGAGAGCTCGCCCCGGACCTGCCGGTATTCCCTGTTTTCGCTGTAACGGATCTCGACCATTACCGGCCCCGTGCTGACCGTCACCTTAATGACCGTCTTTTCGGGCACCGTGTCGCCGGCAGAGGGATCCTGCTTCATAATCTCCCCTTTGGCGTATTCGCTGGAGGATTTTTCCCCCTGCTTGATAATCTCAAAATCCATGTATTCCGACTTGCTGTTGTACCGCTTGTTGTACACCTCGTCGAAACTCTGGCCTAACAGATCGGGTACGTCAACTTCCCTTACCTCCGATTTCGGGCTGGTCAACATGAGGATAACCATCACCAGCCCGCCCAAAAAGACCAGCACGCACACCGTGGCCACCAGGATGGTCAGCACGCTGTTGCGCGAACGCCGGCGATAGTCCTCTTCCTCGGCGGCTTCCATGTCGGGTTCTTGCCCCGCCAGCCCGTTCCGGCTGACAAGCTGTTCGTTTTTCCGCCCGGTCGCGGTGGATAGGCCCATGGCGGCCTGATGCTTCCGCCGGGCCAGCTCGTTCATCGGGATCGTCTGTATCTGTTTGGTGGGCGCCTCCGTCGGCGTGCGCGGGTCGCTCAAATCGTAGGCAAAGCGCACGTTTGGGTTTTTGCGGAATTCATCCAAGTCGGCCAGCATGGCCTCGGCCGACGTGTACCGACGCGACAGGGAGGAGGCCATGGCCTTCATCGTGATGACCTCCAGCGCCTCCGGCACCTCGGGGTTGATCTCGCGGGGGGACAAGGGCATGGAGTTGATGTGCTGGATAGCCACCGAAACCGCCGAATCGCCCTCGAAAGGCAGTCGGCCGGTCAGCATCTCGTATAAAACGACGCCCAAGGAGTAGATATCCGATCGCGCGTCGATATGGCTCCCCCGCGCCTGTTCGGGGGAGATGTAATGCACGGAACCCAGCGCGTCCTGCGTCAGCGTGTTATGCATGGAGGTCAGGCGCGCGATGCCGAAGTCGGCCACCTTTACGCTCCCGTCGCGCAGGATCATGATGTTGTGCGGTTTAATGTCCCGGTGGATGATGCCCCGCCCGTGGGCGTGGCTGAGGGCTTTCACGGTCTGCGAAACAAAATGGAGGGCCTCGCGCCAATTCAGCGGTACGCCCTTTCGCTCCATGTACTGCTTCATGGTGATGCCGTCGATGAGTTCCATCACAATATATTCTGTATCGGCAGAACGGGAAACGTCGTAGACCGCCACGATGTTGGTGTGGGAGAGCATCGCCACGGCTTGGCTCTCGGCGTGGAACCGGCGGCGGAAATCGGCGTCCCGCGCGAATTCTTCTTTGAGGACTTTGACGGCTACGAAACGGTTGAGCCGATGGCATCTGGCCTTGTACACCACGGCCATGCCGCCCGTCCCGATGACCTCCAATATTTCATAACGGTTGTCCAGCATGGCGCCGATATATTTCTCCATAATATGCCTCCTATGCTACAGCGATACAATGACGACTGTAATGTTGTCCGGCCCGCCCCGATCGCAAGCCAGCCGCAGAAGTTGCCTGCAGGCCTGCTCCGGCTCCACGCCCCCTTGGACTTCGTGTAGGATCTCCTGGTCGTCCACCACGTTGGTCAGCCCGTCGGAGCACAACAGGAGGGCGTCCCCGGGGGCCATCTCCAATTCAAACAAGTCGCAATCCACATGGGGGTCGGTGCCCAGCGCGCGGGTGATGAGGTTTTTGCTCGGATGGGATTTCGCCTCTTCCGGCGTGATATCGCCTTTGCACATTAAATCCTCCACCAGCGAATGATCGCGGGTGACACAGACGATGCCGTTCGGCGTGATAAAATAGGCGCGGGAATCCCCCGCGTTGGCGACGACGGCCCGGTTGCCGGAGATAACGGCGGCCACCAACGTTGTGCCCATGCCGCTGAAGGCGCCGCCGCTCTCGGACTTCAGGAAGACCTCCGCGTTGGCCCGATGGGCCGCATAGGTGAGTATCCCCGCAATCTCTTGGACGGTGAGATTTGGCCTGAGGGCGCGGAGTATCTCTTCGGAGAAAAAGCCCAGCGCCATGTTGGACGCGACGTCGCCCGCGCGCGCCCCGCCCATGCCGTCGCAAACGGCGGCGATGGCCATGCCGTCCTCAGGGAAAACGCGCAGAAAGAAGGCATCCTGATTTTGCGCGCGCACCACGCCCTTATCGGTAAGGCCCCAAGCGATCATAACCTTCCCGCCTTTCTACCCCCTATTGTACGCCTTTTTTTCTGATTTGTAAAGGGAACTGCGCGGTACGGGCGCACAAACCTTAGTCAAACCTTAGTCCGCGATCGCCCCGCCGTCGAAGCGGTTGCGCAATTGCCCGCATGCCGCGTCGATCCCGCCGCCCAAGCTCCGCCGCAACGTGACAGACAGGCCATAGGAAGCCGCTATTTTCTGGAAAACGCGGACGGCGCCCGGCTTGGAGGGATGCAAAGCCCCGGCGCGCCCTGTCGGGTTCATCGCGATCAGGTTGACATGGGCCGGCGCGCCGGAGAGTAGCCGCCCCAGGTGATGCGCCTTGTCCGGCGTGTCGTTGACGCCGTCGAACAGCGTGTACTCATAGGACACCCGCCGCCCGGTTTTGTCAAAGTAGTCCCGGCAGGCTACCAGCAACTGTGGGATGCCCGCTTGCCGGTTCACCGGCACCAAGCGCGATCGGGTCTCGTCGTCGGGCGCATGCAGCGATACCGACAGCGTGACGGGCAATCTGAGCGACGCCAGCTTCCTTATGCCGCCTACTAGCCCGCAAGTGGACAGCGACACACGGCGTAGGCTCACGCCTAGCCCGCCGGGGTGGTTGATGAGTGTCAAGAACCGCACGGTATGTGCAAAATTATCCAAGGGTTCCCCCATGCCCATCAGGACGATGGAGAGTGGGGCGTGTGGGGCGCTGGGGGTGTCGGGGGTGTGCGGGGCGTCGGGGGCACGGGCGATATGGGGGTTGTCGGGGG
>WRCJ01000113.1 GCA_009784085.1 Oscillospiraceae bacterium
AAACGTTAATGGGCGGAAACCAGGAAGGGCAAGACAGAGACCGGCTGGATGCGTTGCTATTCACGCTGTTTGCCATGATCTGCGTAGTCCCGGTTTGGACACAAGAGGCCGATATGCGTTTTCTGCTACGTAGCACGCGCAATGGACGGGGGAAATTGTTTCTTCGGAAGGTATCCGTGGCGTTGCTGTTGGTATCGGTCTTGTTCGTTTTGGTTAATCTTGCCGAGTTTATGCAGATATTTCATGTTTATGGCTTACGTCACGGATCTGCGAAAGCTGGTTCGTTGCCATTCTTGCAAAATATTGGCGAGTTCTCGTTGACCGGGGCGCTTATCCTGATGTACGTCACACGACTGATGAGCTGTTACCTACTGGTATTCGCGTTTTACGCGGTCACGCTCCCACAACATGAAGCGTCTCCCCGTAGCTTACTGCGGGGCATCGGCGGTTGGTTTCGCAAGTCCGCCCCCAGGGGCGGGGCATCGAACCCGAAATGGATCAACCGGATCAACCTGTCCAGCGCCTTGATGAAAGCCAGCCTTATCCTTTTGTTGCCTCTCGTCCTGAGTGTCGCGTCACTTAGGATATGGGATGTATATCCGGTCAATTTGCTGTTAATGTCGAGCGGCATCCTTCAATTCGGTCATTTACCTTCCTTGCTGGCGCCTGTTTTGTTGTTTTGCGCTTTCTTGTCCCTGACGTTTTTCCTTTTCAAGAGAAACGAGTTTGTACCGCTTCAGCCGCAACACATTCAACAGGAGCGAAACGTCTGAGAAGACCATGGCCGCCGCCGCTATCATAGGGTTGAGGAAGCCCAACGCCGCGATGGGGATGCCCAGCGTGTTATACCCGAACGCCCAAAAAAGGTTCTGTTTGATATTCCTGATGGTCGCGCGGCTCAAATCAATCACCGCGGGGACATCCGTCAAAGCGGATCGGATGAGGACGATGTCGGCCGATTCCATCGCAACATCCGTACCCGAACCGATGGCTATGCCCACGTCGGCCTGCGCCAGGGCGGGCGCGTCGTTGATGCCGTCGCCCACCATGGCGACCCGGTGGCCGGCCGCCTGCAACTTTTTCACTTCGTCCGCCTTGTCATGCGGCATCACCTCTGCTATCACTTTGTCAATGCCGGCTTGTTCCGCGATATACGCGGCGGTTTCGCGGTTGTCCCCCGTGATCATGACCGATGCAATGCCCATGCCTTTGAGCCGCTCAACCGCCAGCCTGCTACTTTCCTTGGGTTTGTCCGCAATGACAATCCGCCCCGCGTACGCCCCGTCGATGTAAACCTTTATCCCCCGCGCGATCTCAATTTTCTTGCCGCCAATGACGCCTTCCACGCCTTGGCCGACGACGGCGCGAAAGCCGCTGACTTCGAGGTACTCGCCCTTGTACTCATCGCATATCGCCTGGGCGACGGGGTGTTCGGAATAGCGTTCCAGAGACGCCGCCAGTTGCAGCACATCGCCTTCGACCGATACCACCTTAGGTTTCCCTTCGGTGATCGTACCCGTCTTGTCAAAGATGACCGTATCGATCTTGTGGGCGGTTTCCAGTGCCGTGCCGCTCTTAATGAGGATGCCGGACTCGGCGCCTTTGCCCGTGCCCACCATGATGGCGGTAGGCGTCGCCAAGCCCATCGCGCATGGGCAGGCGATAATCAGCACGGAGATGAACACCGTCAGCGCAAATTCCACATCGCCGCCGAACAGGAACCACGCGGCCCCGGCCAGCAAGGCAATCACGCTCACGGCCGGGACGAACCGGCCTGACACGATATCGGCCAGCTTGGCGATGGGCGCCTTGCTGTTTTGCGCATCCTCCACAAGCTTGATGATCTGCGCCAGTACGGTGTCGCTTCCGATCTTCTCGGCCCGAAACCTTATCGTGCCTGTGGTGTTGAGGGTGGCGGCGTACACCGGGTCGCCGGCGCTTTTGTCCACCGGCATGCTCTCCCCGGTCAGCATGGATTCGTCAAGGGAGGTGTGGCCGTCTATGACCGTGCCATCCACCGGGATCTTACCGCCGGGTTTGACCAGGATGCACTCGCCGATCTCGACGCGCTCGATGGGGGTTTCCACCTCCACGCCGTCCCTGACGACTATCGCCGTGGGGGGGGCAAGCCCCATCAGCTTCTTGATGGCCTCGCTTGTCTTGCCGATCGCCACGGTCTCCAGCGTTTCGCCGAGCAGGATCAGCGTGACGATCACCGCCGCGCATTCAAAATACAGCGAGTTTACGGCTTCTGTGCGCCCGATCGCGATTTGCCATGTATTGTATAGGCTGAATAGTATGGCGGCGGTGGTGCTCAGCGCGATCAGGGCGTCCATGTTGGGACTGCGCCGCCATATCGATTTGTACCCGACGGTATAGAATTTGTAGCCCGCGCCGATGACCGGGATGGTCAATGCGAGTTGGATCAGCGCGTATGTCAGCGGAGAATTGACCATCAAGTGATGGAGGTTCGATGCGAAAGGCAAGCTCATGAACTTTATCATCGGCGCCATCGCGATATAGAGGAGCGGCAGGGCAAAAGCGGCACTGGCGATGAATTTTATCCAAAGGCCCCTCGTCTCCGTTTTGCCTTTTGTTTTCCCCGTGTTGGCAACCGTGAACCCCGCTTTCCTCACCGCTTCCCAGATATCGGACAGGCGCGCAGTTTCGGGGTTATAGGTGACCGAGACCTTTTCGGCGGCGAAATTCACCGACGCCACAGCGACGCCATCCAACTTGCGGATGGCTTTCTCTAAGCCCTGCGCGCAGGACACGCAGGACATCCCCTTCACAGTAAAAACATGTTTTTCCATCATACCATGCAATCCTTTCCTGCCGCCACGCGGGCGCATACACGCGGACGTGGGCGCATACATGCGGGTGTCTCTTCACATGCGCATACGAAGGCGCATACGCGGGCGCATACGCGCGCCGGCCGCCACACGCGCCGGCCTCTTGTTGACTTCATGGCGGCACTATACTATAATTATAATCGTAATTCGCGAAACCGCAAGTATGTACTTTTTTTGCGGCGGAAATGATATTGAACGCGAATGGACAGGAGTAAGGCGCCATGGAACTTAGACCCGTTGATTTGGAGCAGTTTTGGATAGATGATGAGATTGCTCATCGTGACAATTGCTTCGCCAAGGAAGCCCCGCAAGTCGCCCTCGGCATTCGCATGAGCGAGGAATGCGTGTTGGCGGAGTTCGGCGAGGAGGTCGGCAACCCCATGTGGAAGCCGCCCGATCGCGCGCGGAGGATCGAGCTCAACAAGCGTTATAACGACAAAGCCGAAGGCATCGTCGGGATACGCCTCCTTCCGGAGGAGTTCCCGCCAGAGGATATGGTCTTGCCGAAATTCATGCAAATCGGGGAGGTTTTCGGGGGGCGGTACTCCTATCTCCATGGGACAGATTGGCTGGAAAGCGATATCAAAACGCCGGAACAGCTGGAAGCAAAACTGGATGAGATAGAGAAAGCGGATTTACGGCAACTCATTACACCACCAGACTGGGACGATAGTTGCAGGGACATCTACAAGCAAAGCGGCGCGAGGCCTCCGTGGTATCACGCCTTCCGCGGCCCTGTCACGCTGGCTTGTTCCCTTTTCGGCGTGGAGAACCTCATATTCCTGTTGTTGGATGAGCCGGAACTCGCGAAACGCTTTTCAGACACTATCGCGGATGTCATCATCGGGATGACGGAGATCATCGATGAGGCGATAGGGGCAGAATCTTTCGGCTTCAGGTTCTATGACGACAATTGCTGTATGCTGAACGCCGAGATGTATGAAGCATTCGGATACCCGGTGATAAAGCGGGTTTTTGATCGCTTTTCACCGGAATCGCATCATGAGCGTTATCAGCATTCGGACAGCGAAATGGAGCATTTGCTACCGATCCTGGGCAGGCTCGGCTTCAACGGGGTGAACTTCGGCCCGACAATCACCATCGACAAAATCAGGGAGCACCTGCCAGAGGCGCGGATAGACGGATGCATGGCGCCCTATACATTCATGAGTAA
>WRCJ01000114.1 GCA_009784085.1 Oscillospiraceae bacterium
AGGAACTCCCGCGCAATCGATGCCCAGGACCCGGCGTATCTCAGAGCGCGCCAGAAAGTCCCCCAACAAGGTGTTGCGTGCGTCCCGAAACACGCGCCGACGCCTGATGGCTTCCTGTTTTTCCGCCGGCGCCAAGGCAAGCAGGGCATCGAACTGCCCCTGCGTGAGTTCCGGGATCACTTTGAGAATGGCAACCTCAAGCATGCGGTCCGCCCACCTTCCGAGGTCCGCAATGGCCCCAATGGTCTTTGGATTCGTCAGGGCTGTTGCCGCCGCTACCATTCTGCTTCTGCAACGCCTCCCGCACCGCGCTGGCGACGTTGGCGGGCACGACTTGGGAGAGTTCCTCCACGCTGGCTTGGCTCATGGCTTTCATTGTCTTGAAACTGCGTAGCAATGCCTCCCGCCGGGCCTTGCCCACGCCGGGGATGGCGTCCAGGCGCGATGTCAAGGTGCTCTTGCCATGTCGCTCATGGTGGAACGAGATGGCAAATCTGTGGGCTT
Organism: Oscillospiraceae bacterium; assembly: GCA_009784085.1. GTDB lineage: Bacteria > Bacillota > Clostridia > Oscillospirales > UBA929 > JAIRTA01. The sequence goes on from WRCJ01000114.1 coordinate 505, forward strand.
CCTCCTGGATGCGCCCAATCAGGGCAAACAAGGCCGGGATCCCGGTCAGGCCAACCTCCCGCCCGTCGGAGGCCACCAGCGCGCGCGTACGGTGGCGGCTGTCCTTGACCATCCCGTACACCGGGAAGCTCAACTCCAGTTCGCGCAGCGCGTTCTCGGCCGTGGCGGCATGCGCCGCGCCCCCGTCGATAAGTAGCAAGTCGGGTCCTTCCGAAAACCCGCGCTCCCCTTCTCGGTAACGCCGAAACCGCCTGCCGACGACCTCGCCCATCGCGTGGTAATCATCCGCCTCCCTTTGCGTTTTGACGGCAAACCGGCGGTAGGCGCCCTTCAAAGGCTCGCCATCCCGAAACACCGCCATGGCCCCCACCGTGTCGCCGCCGCCGGTGTGGGAAATATCGAAGGCTTCGATGCGGCGGGGCGGCGCGTCCAGCGAGAGCATGCCCTGCAACGCCGTGAGCAACGCCGAGATCCTCTCCTCTTTGGTGGTCAGGCTCACCGCCAATTCCCGGGCGTTGCTTGCCGCCATATCCACAAGCTTTTTCCGATCGCCCCGCCTGGGCGTTATCAGGCCCACAGGATGCCCCGCCAGTTTGGAGAGCCACTGCGCCACCGCCTCCTGATCCTCCAATGCGCAGGGCAACAGGACATGCCGGGGGTATGATATGCGCGTATAGTAGAATTGCTTTACATAATCGGCCACCATGTCCGCCGGATCGTCGGACAGGGCCTGCCCCAAAACCGCCGTGTCCCTATCCAGCAACGCGCCGCCGATAAAATGCAACACGGCGACGCAGGTCTTGGCCTCGCCGGCAAAATACCCCACCACGTCGGTGTCGGCCATGCTCGTCGAAACCACTTTTTGCTTTTGCCCCAGCCCGACGATGGCCGCCCTCCTGTCGCGCAGGGCCGCCGCCTTCTCAAACATCATGGCCTCCGAGGCGGCCTCCATGTCCCGGGTGATCTCCGAGGCCATATCGAGGTATTTCCCCTCCAACACGCCGACGGCCTGGCGGATGCACTCCTGGTATTCCGATGGCGTCACATCGCCCCGGCAGGGCGCCATGCATCGGCCCATATGATGCTGCAGGCAGGGGCGCTCACGACCGATGTCGCGGGGGAATTTGCGCCCGCATACCGGCAGCTTGAAGGCCCCTGACACGGCGGCGATGACGTTGCGGGCGGTGAACCTGCCCCCATACGGCCCGAAATAGCGCGCGCCGTCTTCCTTCCATTTGCCGACGATGGCAAAGCGGGGATAATCCTCGCCGCTCGGCAGCCGGATGAAGGGATAGCCCTTATCATCCTTGAGTTTGATGTTAAACCTGGGTTTATGGTGCTTGATGAGGGAGGATTCCAGCATGAGCGCCTCAAATTCGCTGTCCGCCACGATGACATCGAAATCGGCGACCAGCGACATCATGGTCGCTGTCTTGGAGTTGATCGCGCCCATATCTTGAAAGTATTGGCAGACACGGTTTTTAAGCGCTTTGGCCTTCCCGACGTAAAGCACCGCGCCGGCTTCGTCCATCATGATATACACGCCGGGGACAAGCGGCAGGGACAACGCTTTTTGTTTCAGGTCTGTCATGTCAGGCACCTGCCACCCCTGTCACCAAAGAAATGCGGGCGGGGCAAAAGCCCCGCCCGTTGCAATACATGAATACATAATCACATTTCGGTAAAATTTGAGGATATCAAGTCGGCTAGCGCGCTGACAGCCTCGGACTCGTCTGGGCCGTCAGCCGAGATGTTGATTTCGGTTCCCTTGATGATGCCGAGGGATAACACGCCTAACAAACTCTTGGCGTTAACGCGGCGCGCCTCTTTTTCCACCCAAACGCTACTCTTAAACTCATTGGCCTTTTGTATGAAAAATGTGGCGGGACGGGCGTGCAGCCCGACTTGGTTGTTGACAATCACAGCGCGCGTATACATGGCCTTATCATCCTCCCTCATTGGATTATAAGTTAAACTACTTTATACTATACCAACGAGACGCGGGGAAGTCAACACTTTTTTATAACATTGCGCACTCTACTGGAAATATCACCAAAGATCTACGATTCTATCCGCTATTTCACTAGCGCAACGTCACAATACTGACACCCTGTTCCCCTTCCCCATATTTTCCCAGACGGAAGGACGCCACCTGCCTGTGGGTGCGCAGCGCGGCGTGTACGGCCGTCCGCAAGACGCCGGTCCCCTTACCGTGGATGATCGTGAGCGTGTGCAAACCGGCCATCAGCGCGTCGTCTATGAAGCGCTCCAACTCCAAAAGCGCCGAATCCGACGCCTGCCCCCGCAAGTCCAGCTCCGCGGACGCCGGGGCCGTGCGCGCTTCGCGCGGCGTACCTGGCGCTCCTAACGCACCTGGCGCTCCTAACGCACCTGACGTCGGCAACGGGAAGGAACCCGGCGCCCCCTCGTCCTCCATCAGCCGCACCTCGCCGCGATCCACGGTCACTTTCATGATGCCGGCCTGCAGGTTGAGCTTGTCCCCGTCCACGGACAGCACGTGTGCGATTGTCCCCAGCCGACGCAACTTTACCTTGTCCCCCGCCCGTATGGGCCTGTGCGGCGGTTCGCCTCCGCCTCCGCCGTGTGCACCATCAGCACCAACAGCGCCATCGGCACCATCGGCACCATCCGCGCCGGCGGCACCTGCGGCATCGTCGGCCTCTCGCAGGCGGCGGCGCAGCTGTGCCCTCGCCTCGCCCAGATCCGCGTCCAGTTGCCTCTCGGCGGCCTGCTTTTGCAACGCCCGGGCTTCCTCGATTGCCCTGTCGGCGGCTTGCCTCGCCTGCTCGATGATGAGCCTGGCCTCGCCGCGCGCCTTCTCCATCATGGCCTCGCGGTTGCGATGCAAGCTATCGCGCAGCTTCATGGCTTCCTCGCCGGCCGACCTGGCTTCCTGGCGGGACACCTCGGCTTCCAGGCTGAGTCGCTCCATGGTTTGACGCTCGGCTTCCAGTTTCCCCAGCACATCCTCGAAGCTCAAATCCTCCGCGCCCACGTACCCCCGGGCGGCTTCGATGATATCTTCGGGCAACCCCAGCCGCCGGGAAATGGCGAAGGCGTTGGATTTTCCGGGTATCCCGATGAGCAGGCGGAACGTGGGCTTGAGTGAATCCACGTCAAACTCGCAGCAGGCGTTTTCCACGCCTGGGGTGGCCAGGGCAAAGGTTTTCAGCTCCGCGTAATGGGTGGTGGCGGCGATGGCGGCGCCCAGCGCCCGCGTATGCTGGATGATCGACACGGCCAACGCCGCGCCTTCGACCGGATCCGTGCCGGCTCCCAGCTCGTCAAAAAGGATCAGGCTTCCCGGCCCGGCCTCTGACAAGATCGATACAATGTTGACCATATGCGACGAAAACGTGGAAAGACTCTGCTCGATACTCTGTTCATCGCCTATATCGGCGTAGACCGATGCCCAGAGCGGCACCTCGCTGCCGCTGTCGGCCGGGATGTGCAGACCGCAGGCGGCCAT
>WRCJ01000115.1 GCA_009784085.1 Oscillospiraceae bacterium
GGCCCGCCAGGCCGTGGCCGCCGTGGGCCAGTGCGAGCTGATGTTCCTCTACGACAAATATTTCGGCGAGTGCGGCAACAAGGTGGGCCAGCTGCTGCTCACCCTGGACGACTTCAGCCACGCGGGGCGCCGCGAGAACCTGCTCAACACCTTCACGCAGCTGTTCGAGCTGGGGGCCATCCCCGTGGTCAACGAGAACGACAGCGTCTCCACCGAGGAGATCGAAGGCCTGCACCTGGGCGACAACGACAATCTCTCGGCCATGGTGGCGCGGCTCATCGGGGCCGACGCCCTGGTTTTTCTCACCGACACCGACGGCCTCTACACCGCCAACCCCGCCGAGGACGAGACCGCCGTGCTCATGCCCGTGGTACCCCGCGTGACGGAGGAAATCCTCGCCCTGGGGGGGGCCAGCGGCTCGAACCGGGGCACGGGCGGCATGTATACGAAGCTCCAGGCCGCCAAGCTGGCGACTGAAGCGGGCATAGACGTTGTGATTATCAACGGCGGCACGCCGGAGAATCTCTATCAGCTCATGGACGGCAGGCAGATCGGGACATGGTTCAAAAGGAATGATGATCAGGGCTTGCGCTCATAGGGCTTTGGCTCATCGGTTAAGCCCACGAGATAGTCAATGCTTGTGTTGTAAAATAATGCAAGCCTGATTAAGGCCTCAATCGGATACCTCAAAACACCTAATTCGTATTGCGAATAGGTGTTTTGTTTGATGTCCAACACTTGGGCAACCGTTTCCTGTGTCAAATCTGCGTCCACCCTTAGATTCCGGATACGTTCAAAGGGCAAAGTTTCGTATCGCATCATCTCACCTCTGCAACAGCATACATTATCTTAAAACAAGATATTGACTTTCATCTGATTTTAAGATATACTGTTCTGGAGGTGATAATAGATGGCTGAATTTTGCCTGGACTGCTGGAACAAATTGAACCACATCCGCCTGAAGGCAGAGGATGTGGTTTTGTCAGATTATTTGGATTTTTGTGAGGCATGCGCAGAGATGAAGCCGACCATTGTATGCTACAGGAAGCACAAGAAAAGACCGCAAGCGCGGCGCAGGGAGGGCCGCAAAAAACACAGGCAGCCGCCGGGTTAAAATGCCCGGCGGCTGTATTTTTATTGGACGGCAGGCAGATCGGGACGTGGTTCAAAGGCAAATGACCTTCGTATCCCGCAGCAGCCACAGGGACCAGAACTTATTTTTCAGCAGGGGGCGGCAGCTCTTTATGCTCAAGCCTTTGATGGTGACCTCCTGCGTCTTCGCGTAGGGGTAGGTTTCTCTTTTGAAGCCGAATGTGTAACTTAAATGGTCGAAGACGCGGGGCCCGAAGTAGAGCGGCGGGTGCTTTTTGTCGTCGATCACCAGGCCCTCTATGGTGATTTTTTTCGGCATCATGCAGGGATAGCCGAAGTCCCACTGGCCGTCGTTGACGCTGCTGACGATGGCCGCGCCCCGCAGCCAGTTGGCCAGTTTGTCCACAAAGGCGCCCCCCTGGCCGGCGAAGGGCGCGAACACGCAGTTGCGGATGACGATCTCCCCGTCCCAGAAGCTGCCGTAGTCGTGGCGCAGGTCAACGATGGCGTTGCTTTGGATCGTCGAGTTTTCCACCAGCAGCGTGCCGAACCCCGTCACGGTGATCCCCGCGTGGCCCAGCGTCGAATTCCTGATTGTCACGTTGTAAGCGCCCATGTGCGCGTCAACGCGGGAGAACTCGCAGCCTTCAAACGAGAGGTTCTTCGAGAAATCCGAGCACATGACCCCCCACAGGCTCCTATCGAGGATGCTGTTCATCTGCCTGCAATCGACGAAGGCCGCGTTTGCCACCCTGTGCAGCCGGATGTCGTAGGTGCCTCTTTTCGTGTACAAACCCGAGATACGGCCCATGAGCGAATCGTCGAAGTCTTTTGCGTATGCTTTGCGCCCCGAAAACCGGCAGCCGCGCACCGTAAGATTCGCGCAGTCCCGGGCATGGACGAAGCCGTTGTAGGGCGAGCCCTGCGCGCCCTCCCCCGTGACCACGTGGGTGACGTCCGCGATCTCAACGTTGGAGCGCGTGACGCCGATCCCGCGTTCATGGTAGGCCTTTCCGCCGGCCTGGTTGGCCAGGGTGGTAAAGTGCCCGCCCCTGACGGTGAGCCTGTCCTCATCCATGGGGTAGGCCGTCATGGCGGTGACGGAATCGTAATCCCACATGAGCGGTACGTCCGGGTCGATGTTGCCGTCCCGGTCAACGATGAACACGTCGGTCTGCGCGGCGCCCTCGTTTTGGTTGGCGCCCCTGCGGATAAAGCGCCGCGTCGTATTGTCGGTGACCACCACAACGCAGGCCATCGGCAGGGTGACGCCGAGATTCGCCTGGCCTTTTTGCAGGCTGGTTACCGTGGTGATGGAGATTGCCGCGTGTTTCGAGGCCACATGGAACACGTAACGCCACAGGTCGGCGTCGTTCAGATTCGTGTCGTCGATGATAAACTTCGCATTGCCCCAGTCGGTATTTGTTTTTATGATAGCTGTCTTGGCCCCACCGCCGATGTAATATGTTGCGTTGTCGTTCGCGCGAACGGGCAGGTCCGCGGCGTTGGCGGCGTTGTGCGCGGCGATGATCGCGCTGAAATCGTCGGTTACGCCGTCGCCGACCGCCCCGTACGCCTCGTATGTGATGGTAGCCTCCTGCAATTCAATGGCAGCTGCCGAGGGGACAAAGCAGGTCCCGACAACCAGGCAGGCCAGTAGTATGCTGATCGTTTTGCGCATGGCGATCCCTTCCTTTCCCGGGCGATTGACCCCACCATTATAACGCATGCGCGGGAAAAAAGCAAGGGGAAACAGCCGCCGGGCACGCGAATCTAATCCATCGCGGTCTAGACCGAATTACGGCCGACCAAAGGTCTGCCCTACGGGGATGCGGCCCGAGGCCGGAGAATTCTACGCAGATTTCGAGCTTTATTCCGCGGCCTTTGGCCGAATCCCCGTAGGGCAGACCTTTGGTTGGCCGGAAACCAGTCACGCCTTCATGGGTTGCGGTTTATTCTATGGTAGAGTAGATGCACGCAAGCCGCCGGGCTCTCACCCGGCGGCTGTGTGTTGTTCAGTTAGCCCTTACGTGAGCTCCGAGAAATACTTGATCGTCCTGACCATCTGGGCGGTGTAGCTGAACTCGTTGTCGTACCACGAAACGACCTGCACCTGATAGGTGTCGTCGCCGAGGGCGATAACCAGTGTCTGGGTGGCGTCGAACAGCGAACCGACGTAGCTGCCGATGATGTCGGAAGATACGATGGGATCCTCGGTGTAGCCATAGCTTTCACCGTTGGCGACCGACTTCATATAGGCATTGATGCTCTCCACGGAGATGTCCTTGCCCTTGACGACCGCGACGAGAAGCGTGGTGGAGCCGGTGTTCACGGGCACGCGCTGGGCCGAGCCGATCAGCTTGCCGTTGAGCTCGGGGACCACCAGGCCGATGGCCTTCGCGGCGCCGGTGCTGTTGGGGACGATATTCATCGCGCCGGCACGGGCGCGGCGGAGATCGCCTTTGCGGTGGGGGCCGTCGAGGATCATCTGGTCGCCGGTGTAGGCGTGCACGGTGGTCATGATGCCGGTCTGGATGGGCGCGAAGTCGTTGAGGGCCTTGGCCATGGGGGCCAGGCAGTTGGTGGTGCAGCTGGCGGCGGAGATGACAACATCATCCGCGCTCAAAATGTCCTCGTTCACGCCGAAGACCACCGTCTTGGTCTCTTTGTCGGCGGGGGCGGACACGACGACCTTGCGCGCGCCAGCCTCGATGTGCTTGCTGGCCTTCGGCTTGGTGGTGAAGATGCCCGTGCACTCCAGCACCACGTCCACGCCCAGGGCGCCCCAGGGCAGCTGCGCGGGGTCCATGATGGAGTAGATGGGGATGGTCACGCCGTCCACGGTGATGTTGTCCTCGCCC
>WRCJ01000116.1 GCA_009784085.1 Oscillospiraceae bacterium
GCCCAGGCAGGGGCAGGTCGGATGAGGACGAAGCGCTCGTGCGCCAGGCAGGGGAGCTGAAAGCCTTGGCAACGGAAGGGCGGGCACGCGAGTTCGAAAGCCTCGGGAGCCTGCCGGCCACGCTTGTCGGCGAAGCCGCACGCATCCGCGACGAGGTATACTTCGACAGCTATATAGTGAAATACAAAGAGACTGGCAGCCGTTCGCTGGCCAGGTACTCTTTTACCGATGGTGCGCAGGCCGAACCGCTACCGTGCCGCAGGGAGGGGCGCTTGGAACTGCTGACACTGACGGAAAAGGTGAACCCCGGGGCGCTCGCGGGGGAGATCCGGTCAGCCGGCGCGGGGCGGGAGATTGAATACATACAGCCGAACGTCGCCTTGTCGCTTTCCGCCCCCGGCGAAGGCAGGCCCCCCGGCGGGGGGCGGCCATGGCAGACTGGCCATCAGAAAGCGTGCTTGGCGTAGGCGGCGCCTTTTCCGGCCCAAACAGTAACGCCGCCACCCCCGTACTGGTCGCGGTCGTCGACTCCGGCGCGGAAGTAACGCACCCGATGCTGGACGGCTACCTCATCGATGGCTACAACGTGCTGGACGGCACGGACACCGTATACGACCCCGGTGCGCCTTATGCCCATTCCCACGGCACGCACGTTATAGGCAACATAGTCAACGCCGCCCGCGGGACGGGCGCGGACGTGCGCGTCCTGCCGATCCAGGCCTTCAGCAACGGCAGCTCCCGGCTCAGCGACGTCCTGCTCGCCATCGAATTCGCGGAGGGGGCCGGCGCCGCAATAGTGAATTGCAGTTTCGGCACGGCGAGGGAGTGTCCGGCGCTGGCCGACGCGATCGCGGGCAGCGGGATGTTGTTCGTCTCGTCCTGCGGAAACGCACGGCGGGATCTGTCCGTGTACAAATCGTACCCGGCGGCATACCAATTCACCAACACCCTGAGCGTGGCATCGACCAACGAGGACGGTGGCCTCAGCTACTTTTCGAACTACGGACCGGCGGACATCGCCGCGCAGGGGCGCGACGTAGTCTCGGCACTGCCGGGTGGGAAAACTGGTCCGATGAGCGGCACGTCCATGGCAGCCGCATTCGTCGCTGGCTCGGCGGCAGCCGTGGCCTCGCTGACAGACGCCGAAAGCGCGGAAGGGATAAAAAGCCGCCTGCTGCACTCGGCTGACCGCCTGGACAACCTCGAGGGAAAGGTAACCGGCGGCAGGAGGGCAAATCTGGCAAACGCCCTGTCGGGCGACGAAGGAGAACAGTTGTCGCTGAACCCGGCTTACGATTACGACGTACACGGGTACATCCCCGGCAGGGGTGCGCTGTTCGGGCTGTACAGCCAGTCCGGCGGCGCGGCACAGGTCGCGGCGGGCGGCTACCACACCTTGGTGCTGAAGGAAGACGGCACGGTGTGGAGCTTTGGCGACAACAACTACGGGCAATGCGGGACAGGCACGTTTTCCGCCATCGCGCCGATATCCCAAGTCATAGGGCTGAGCGGCATCGTTGAAATCTCCGCCGGTTTCACGCACAACCTCGCGCGCAAGGGGGACGGCAGCGTCTGGGCTTGGGGCAGCAACAGCCATGGCCAGCTGGGCGACTCCTCGAATGCGGACAGCGCCGTCCCCATACAGGTTCTGGGGATAGCCGGGGCGGAGGCCGTGTCTGCTGGACATAACACGGGCCTGATCCTAGCCGGCGGCGAACTGGTGATATCGGGCGGGGACCAATACTATGGGGTCGCGGCGGTAGGCGAATTCGGAGGGGGCGCCATAGCAGCCGGCGAGCACCATTACCTGACGACATGCGGCGACGGCTCGGCATACGCACTTGGCTATAGCCATTATGGGAGCATGGGGCTCGGATTCGAAGACGGGTACGCAATGGGCCAAATACCCGGCCTGTGCGACGTGGCGACCCTGGCCGCCGGACGCACCTTCAGCCTTGCTGCAACAGAAAGCGGCGACGCATACGCTTGGGGCAAAAACGGGAGCCGTCTGGGACTCGGGGACACGTACTGGGGCAACGCATCCAGCCCGGAACAGCTCGGGATAGCGGCCAGCATCGCGTCCGTGGCAGCCGGGGGCGGCCACGCGCTCGCCATAGACTGCGCCGGGGCGCTATGGGCATGGGGCGAGAACTGGGAAGGCCAGCTGGGCAACGGCGAAAGCGGGGGCGAGGAATGGTGGCCAGTCCAGGTCAGCGACGCCCCCTGCGCGATATCCATTTCGGCGGGCGAAAGCCACAGCGCCGCCGCGGCACCGGACGGCAGCGTATGGGTCTGGGGGAGCAACGAGTACGGCCAGCTGGGGCTCCCGCCGCAGGAATGGGCATATAGCGACATCCCTGTCCCCCTCCCGCTGGGCGGCGGGGACTCGCCCGCCCCCGACAGCCTGTCCGTCCAACTGACGCCCGCCGCGCTGCCCGTCCCAAGCGCAGGCTACCTAGGGAGGGCGGCGGCGGCGGTTACCGCATACGACGCTTACGGCAACGAACTCGAAAACATAGGCATCGAATGGCATATCCAGTCGAGCACCGCAGGCGTGGCCATAGACCCGGCAACAGGCGAGGTCACGGTCGCCCCCGCAGCCTCGCCCGGTACGGTCACGGTACGCGCGGAGTGCGTTTCGGACCCGGCAGTCAGCGCAACGGCGGACCTGACGCTCTACGTACTCTCCTCCATCACGGTGGAGCTTGAGGCAACGACCATCCTCGCACCCCTCTTCGGGACGGCCACGCTCGCCGCGACGGCGCGCAGCCAGGACGGCCGGGAGGTCAGCGACCTGGTGGAATGGTCGCTGGACCCGGACGGCGGGACCGGCGCGTACGTAAGCGCCGCGGGCCTGGTGCACGTCGGCGCCCACGCGGAGGCGGGCCAGTACCTCGTCAAAGCCGCGTACCAAACCGCGGAGGGGTCGGCGGCGCTGGCGGTCGCGCGCCTCGCGGAGGCGGCCCCGCTGGAAAAAGAATGGAAGTTCATGCGCCTGTACGAGGCCGGGACAAACAAGCAGCTGAGCGAATGCTACTACCACGACCAGAAAACGTACGTGTACGGCGTGTTCAACCCCGACCAGACCGCGGCGGCGCTCCGCTTCACGCTCCAGCTCGGCCAGCCCGTGGCGCTGGGAGTGTACGAAGTGTCGCCCGAAGTCACGCTGGAGAAACTGCTGTACGGGGGGATGGCCGTGGGGCCGCACAACCAGCCCGGCGCCGAGCCCGGGCCGGACCTGTACGATTTCGTGGGCTGGCTGGACGACAGGCCCGAACAGGCCGCGCCGGGCAACGCGTACGGGCCGGACACGCCCTTCGCGGCGCTGGGCTACAACGGACCGCTGCTACCGGAAGGAACGGCGTACCCGGACCCGCTGCCCTCATACAGCCCGGACGAACGCTACAACGAGGTGATATGGAAAGGGTTCGTGACCGACGAGGACGGGGCGTCCTTCCAGCTGGGCAAGGACGGGCCCGGGTGCAGCGCCATAGAGGGCGGCCACCTATACGCGGTCGCCATCCTGCCGATCGACAAAAGGACAAGAAAATACCCAAGCTTCCTGGGCATAGCGGTGGACTACGAGAACGTCAACGGGGCGCTGGGCTCAGGGGCGTACATCGGCCAGTACGGCAACATCGTCGGCGACCCGCTGAACATCATAAACGGCAACTTCACGTGGCAGTACACGGACATCGAGTCGTTCGGCGCGGAGCCGCTGGCGTGGGCGCGCGCGTACAACTCGCTGGCCTCTGGCAGCGGCGGCCCGCTTGGGCACGGCTGGCGGCACAGCCACCAGTTCCAAGTGGAGGAGCGCCCGCTGACGGCCAAGGTCACATTCCCCGACGGCGCGTCGCTGACGTACAACAAGACGTACGCTGGCGGGTTCGCGAAGCCAGCCGGGACGGACTACGAGCTTGCTAGGACGGTAGGCGGCTTCGC
>WRCJ01000117.1 GCA_009784085.1 Oscillospiraceae bacterium
AAACGAATGCCAGTCCGACGCCTCCCCGATGGATGGGCCGCTCCTGTTGTTCATTGGCGTCGGGATCCTGCTCTTTTGTGTGGTATCCCCCCTCTTTTCGATAGCCATCTCCGGCTGGCGGGCAGTCTATGAGTATATCCTTTGGTTCTTTGTCGTGGTGCGGCTGGCGCGTACGCGGCGTGCCGTGCGCCTATGCTATGTCATCTTTGTCCTGATGGGGGCCGCGCTGGGGTTGCACGCGATTTTCCAGTATATCGCCGGTGTGCCCATCCCCGCCCACTGGGTCTCGATCTACGAAGCGGGGCTCCGTACCCGCGCCTTCTCCATCGTGGGTAGCCCCAACATCTTGGGTTGTCTGATGGTCATGCTGGCGCCCATGGCCGCCGGCTTGTCTTATACGATGACTGGACTGCGACGCCGCGCGCTTTGCTGGGCAGGCGTGGTGGTGATGTGCCTCGGTTGCGTCTTCACGTTCTCCCGGGGCGCGTGGGTCGGGCTGTTGGTGGCCGTGCTGGTGTTTTCCCTGCTTAGGGACAGGCGGCTATTGATCTTGGGCGCGCTCGCCGCCGTGGTGGCGCTGTCGATCCCGCAGATTTGGAACCGCTTTTCCTTTATCTTCACTTCGGCCTTCGAGCGAAACAACACATCCGGCGGGCGCAGCGAGCGGTGGGCCTACGGCCTCGACTTGCTGGAGAGGACGAATCCGGTGTTTGGCTTTGGCCTGGGCCGTTTTGGCGGCGCCGTCGCCATGCAAAACCAGACGGGGAGTATCCGGTATTTCTACTTGGACAACTACTATCTCAAGATCCTGGTGGAAATGGGATATGTCGGCCTCGTCAGCTATCTTTTCCTGCTCTTGTCCATGCTGTGCAACATGTTGCGCGCGCTGTTCCGGGTGCGGGCGGATAACGAGAGGTATTCCCTGATCAGCGGCATCTTCGCGGGGCTCGTCGGCGTGCTGGTGCATTGCTACTTTGAGAACATCTTTGAAGTGCCTTATATGAGCGCATATTTCTGGGGTTTATGCGCGCTTGTGATGGTCATGGGGTGGAAGCTGCGGGAAGCGGCATTGCAAAAAGCGTAAAAAGCGCAAAAAACGCAAAAAGCGTGAAAAACGTAGAAACGTAAAAAACGTAAAAAACGCGAGAAGAAAAGAAAAGGGATGGATTAGGTATGGAAAAAACGACTACGCGAAGCAGTATGAAAAGGGCGGCCGCCATCCGGGAGGAATTGGATAGGCTGGAGAACCTCCGGCGCAGCGACGGCACATTTGGGGCCCTGTACAATATTCTGACAGGAACCGACCCAGACAAAGCCGCCGCCATGTGGATCGACGAGGAGGGCGTTGAGCAGACCCGCAGTTTCGCCGCGTTCGATCGGCATGTCCGCGCCGCCGCCGCGCTGTTTCGGCGAAGCATCGGCGAGGAAAACCAAGGGCGTTTCGCCGCCTTGAAGATGGGGAACCAATACCTCTGGCCGGTCGCCTTCTGGGGTCTCCTGATGGCCGGGTACAAGCCGCTACTGCTCGACGCCAACATCACCGAGCAGGTATTCGGGAGCCTCATGGCGGCCTCCGGCGCGGTCGTGCTTGTGGGCAACGCCGATCAGGCCGGCTCTTTCCCCACCATCACGCCGGCGGAGATTGACGCCGCCGCCGCCGATCAGGGCGATTCCTTCCCGCCCCGCTTTTCCGACGAGATCGCCCTGTGTACCTCCGGGACGACCAACGACGCCAAGGTCTATGTGTTCGGCGAGGGCGCCATCGTCAAAGAGACGCTCGGCGTCATCCCCAAGATCACGGAATGCCCCCGGCTTGTGCAGGATGTGCGGGATCCCGTGCGCCATCTCGCGTTTTTGCCCATGCACCACATCCTGGGCTTCATGGTGCATTGCATCCTTTTCCCGGTGGTGGGGAAAACCGTCGTCTATCTGAAAGACCGCGCGCCGCAGACCATACGCGAGACCTGCCTGCGCTTCCACGTGACCAACCTGATTGTCGTGCCATTGCTCCTCAACAACCTGACCAAAGGACTTTGGAAGAAAGTCCGGCAGGACGGCGGCGGCAAGGTCGTGCTCCTCAAGACGCTGTTCGCCCTGAGCAACGGCGCCCAAGCCTTGCTCCCCAGGCGGGGGCCGGATATCGCCGGACATCTCGTCAAATCCGTGCAGAGCAAGCTACTGGGCAATTCCATCCGCACCGTGCTGGTGGGCGGGAGCCACATCCCGAAAAAAACCTTGCGAACCGTCAACGCCTTGGGGTACTATCCCATACCGGGCTACGGGATGACCGAGGTCGGGCTGACTTCCTTCGAAACGCGCCCGCAAGCGCGCTACCGCAAGGGGGGTTGCACGGGTACGCCGATCACCGGCATCAGCTACCGGACATTGGACGAAAACGACCGCCCCGCCCCTGTGGGCGAGCTCCAGATACGCGGGGACAGCATCCATAAGGCGCGCCTGATAGACGGGGTGCGCCGGCCGCCGGACTACGGGGAGGACGGCTGGTTCCGCTCCGGGGATATCTGCCGGCTGGAGAAGGGATGCCTATACATCGACGGCCGGCTGAAGGAAATCATCCTCAACGAATCGGGCGAGAACATCTATCCGGACGAACTAGAGGATGTTTTCGACGCGATATCGGGCGTGGACCAGCTGTGCATCCTCTCCCTCGCCAACGGTACGCCCTACGGGGATACCTCCCTCGTCTTCCAGCTTCCGGAAAACAGCGTCGATGCCGCCGCTGTCGCCACCGTGGCCGCCGAGGTTTCGGCCGTCAACGCCCAGCTTCCCGTGTTCAAGCGGGTCCGGCGGCTCTTTGTCGCCGCGCAGCCGCTGCCCTTGGCCAACGGGATCAAGGTGCGCAGGCAAAAGTTGCAGGAATGGCTGGGCACGGGCGCCTTTGACGCGCGCCCCGTGGATATGGCGTCGGGCGCGTTGGGCGCCACCGGCGGGGACGCCCCCTCGGCGGCCGGGATCGACGCGAGCGATGTGGAGACGGCCGCCATGAGGGAGATCCGCCGGGAAGTCGTCAACTGTTTCGCGGCGGTGCTTTCCATGGAACCCGGCGAGATTGGCATCCACAAACGCTTTATCGAGGACTTGGGCGGGGACAGCCTGGATAGCCTGAACCTCTTGGTCCGGGTGGAGACGGCGTTTGGCTTGATGGTCGATGAGCGCGAATACAGGGGATGCGCCACGGTGGATGATATCACGCGCCTAATTTGGCGCAAGCGCATGGGCCAGCCCAGCAAACCCTTGCCACTGAACCGTGTGGAGGTTACGCCCATTACCCGCTTTACCGATTCCCGCGAACACCACGCCTTCCAGGAGCGGGTGCGCGACATGTCGCACATGCCGCATCCGTACTTTATCCGCCATGACAGCGTCTTGACCGATGTATCCACCATCGACGGGCGCGAGGTGTTGAATTTCGCCTCCTACAACTATATCTGCATGAGCGGGCGCGAGGAGACCGTCCGGGCCGCTTGCCGGACCGCCGAGCTCTATGGCACCAGCGCCAGCGGCAGCCGCCTCCTCGCCGGGGAAAAGGGGCTGTATTGCGAGTTGGAGGAGGAAATCGCCGCGTGGAAACACACCGAAGCCGCGCTGGTCCTGGTGAGCGGCCATGCGACGAACGTCACCTTCGTGGGCAATTTCTGCAACGAGAACGATCTCATCCTCTACGACGCCTTGAGCCACAATTCCATCCTGCAGGGTTGCGCGATGAGCCTCGCCACATGCCGCGCCTTCCCCCACAACGACGTGGCCGCCCTGGAGGAAGTCCTCCAAATGAGCCGGAAGGGTTTCGAAAAGGTGTTGCTCGTGGTGGAGGGCGTATACAGCATGGATGGCGACATCGCCCCCATCGACGAGTTCGTGCGCCTCAAGAAGGCGTACGGCCTCATCCTGATGGTGGACGAGGCCCATTCCGCCTGTGTC
>WRCJ01000118.1 GCA_009784085.1 Oscillospiraceae bacterium
ATCCACACCGCTCATCCACACCGCTCATCCACACCGCTCATCCACACCGTTCATCCACACCGCTCGTCCACACCGTTCATCCACACCGCTCGTCCACACCGCTCGTCGACATCGCTCATCCCTCACCGCGCTCACCGCTCACTGCGATCGTTCCTCGTCCGCTTTCCGTATCTGCGCCCGCTTGATCTTGCCGCCCACTGTTTTGGGCAATTCGTCCACGAATTCCACCACGCGGGGATATTTGTAGGGGGCCGTGACCTTCTTCACGTGGTCTTGGAGTTCGCGCACCAGTTCCGGCGCGCCCGTATAGCCTTTGGCCAACACGACGGTGGCCTTGACCACTTGGCCGCGTATGGGATCGGAGACGGCGGTAATGGCGCATTCCACCACCGAGGGGTGTTCTAGTAACGCCGACTCCACCTCGAAGGGGCCGATGCGGTAGCCGGAGCATTTGATCACATCGTCGTTGCGGCCCACGAACCAATAGTAGCCGTCGGCGTCGCGCCAGGCCACGTCGCCTGTGTGGTAGTCGCCGCCCGCCATGGCTTTGGCGGTCGTTTCCTCATCGCGGAAATACCCGGTGAATAGCCCCGTGGGCAGGTAATCGTTGATGTGGCGCACGACAATCTCGCCCTCTTCGCCTTCGCCGCAGGTGTCGCCTTTGGCATCGACGAGATCGATGTCGTAGAGGGGCGAGGGCTTGCCCATAGAGCCGGGGCGGGGTGCAAACCATTCGAAGTTGGCGATGAGCACCGTGGATTCGGTCTGGCCGAAGCCCTCGGTCATTCGTATGCCGGTCAGGTCAAACCAGCGGCGAAAGATCTCCGGGTTGAGCGGCTCGCCGGCGTTTCCGCAATGCTGGATGGAGGAGAGATCAAAGGAGGCCAGGTTTTCCTCCTGGAGCATGAAGCGGAACATGGTGGGCGGCGCGCAGAAGGTGTGGATGGGATAATGCTGTAATTTTTCCAGCAGGAGCGATGGGACAAACTTGTCCATGTCATACGCGAAGATGACGGCGCCGCAAATCCACTGGCCGTAAATCTTGCCCCAGCCAAACTTGGCCCAGCCCGAATCGGAGACGGTCATGTGCAGCTTGCCCTCGGCCACGCGCTGCCAGTAGTGGGCGGTAACAATGTGGCCCAATGGATGTGTGTGGTCGTGCATGGCCATCTTCGGCAACCCCGTGGTACCCGAGGTGAAATACATCATCATCAAATCGTCGTTGCGGGTGGCGTCCGCCCCGACAGGGCGGGGGAAGTCCTCGCGTTGACATGCCAGCCCGGCGGCAAAGTCCAGCCAGCCGTCGCGGCGGCCGGCCACCAGCACGCGGGCGAAGGAGGCCGAAGCGGCGGCCAGCTCGGTCTGGGCCGTTACGAACGGGTCGTCCACGCAGACCAGCATCTTGACGCCGGCCGCCTGGACGCGGTAGACGATGTCCTTGGCGGTCAGCAGCATGGAGGCCGGGATCAACACGGCGCCCATCTTCATGAGGGCTGTGGCGCACACCCAGTATTCCCAACGCCGGCGCAGGATGAGCATGACCGCGTCGCCCTTGCGGATGCCGTGCGACCGAAAGAAATGTACCGCTTGGTTGGACAGGCGGGAGATCTCATCGAACGTGAAGGATCGCTCGTTCCCGTGATCGTCGCACCATAGGAGCGCGGGTTTGTCCCGGTCGCTCTCGGCCCAGGCGTCCACCACGTCGAAGCCAAAGTTGAAGTTTTCCGGGATATTGACCGTGTAATTCTGTTTAAAGTCCTCGTAGGAGTCAAATTCGATCCTGGGCAGGAACTTTTTCAGCAACATCATCGTCCATCACCATCTCAATCTCATTCTCAATCTCATTCCGTTATCACTGTCAAAAACCGGGAGACGCCGCCTACGGCGCGTTGCCCGTGCGGGTGGGCAGCGTTGAAATAAACGCAGTCGCCCGGATGCAGCATCACACGCTTCTCGTCAAACAGAAGCTCGATGATGCCCTCCAGGATGTAGTTGAACTCTTGCCCGGCGTGGGTCACCAGCTTGGGGGCGTCCGGGGATTCGTCGACGGTCACCAACAGCGGTTCCATCATTTTATGCCGGAAGGTGTGAGCCAGGCTGTGGAAACGGTAACCGGGGAAACGATCCACGCTCATGCCGCGGCCGCCGCGCACCACGGACAAGGTGGATAGATGCGACTGGGCGCCGGTGAGCAATTCGTTGAACTCGATCCCGAACCGGCGCGCCAGGTGGTACAACGCCGATATGGGTATATCTTCGCCGTTCTCCTCGTATCCGGCGTAGACTTCGGGCGCCACATCCAGCTCCCGGGCCAAATCGGAAGCCGAAAACCCGTATATTTCGCGGAGTTCCCGGATGCGGGAAGCCAGTTGGCGGAATTCATCCTGCATTTAATAGCCCTCCTCGTAGCCTCGTTTACTCATCATTATAGCTGTGTCGGGACAGAAAGTAAAGGGATTTTTCGCAGACCACGTCGCGGAATATAGATTGCGGAAATAGATTGCGGATCGCGGAACCAGGAACCAGGAACCAGATTGTATGGAAGCCTCCATTGAAGCCCCCGCAAAACTGTGGTATAATGGATTTGCGAAATCTACGGGGAAAGAGGTGCGTCTCCATGGACAAGACCGCGCTCGCCAACCTTCTCGACGCCTACCGCGACGGATCGGTGGGGCTGGACGCCGCGCTGGAGAAGCTGGCGGGCCTTCCCTTTGAGGATCTGGGCTTCGCCGTGCCCGATCGCCACCGGTCTTTGCGGACAGGGTTCCCCGAAGTCATCTTTTGCCAGGGCAAGACCCCCGCCCAGACCGCCGAGATCGCTTGCGCCCTCCTCCGTGACAACACCACCGGCCTGCTGGCCACCCGCGCCAGCCCGGAACACTTTGCCGCCGTGCGTGAAAAATGCCCCGGCGCCGCGTACCATGAACTGCCCCGCCTCATTCAGATAAGGGGCGCGGACAGGCGGCCCCCCGAAGGCCAAGAGGAACAAGAGGCCCAAGAGGTCCAAAAGGTTCAAAGTGATCAAAAGGCCGTCTTGGTCGTGAGCGCGGGAACGGCCGATCTGCCGGTGGCCGAGGAGGCGGCGCTGGTTGCCGAGGCGTTAAGCCTCCGTGTCACGCGGCTGTATGACGTGGGGGTGGCCGGCTTGCACCGGCTGCTCGCGCGGATGGACGCCGTCCGTGCCGCCGCTGTTGTCATTGTCGTGGCGGGCATGGAGGGGGCGTTGGCCAGCGTGGTGGGGGGGCTGACCGACAAGCCTGTGATCGCCGTGCCTACCTCGGTGGGATACGGCGCCTCTTTTGGCGGGCTGGCGGCGCTTCTGGCGATGCTCAACAGCTGCGCCGCCGGCGTGGGCGTCATGAACATCGACAATGGCTTTGGCGCGGCCTTCCTGGCCCACCGGATCCTGAGCGGTTAGCGGATAGGGTTTTCGGCTGGACGGCTCGATTTTTCTCTTGACACGGCAAACAATTAAGGGGTACAATGATTGAATAACAACCAGCAAGGCAGCCAGTGAGACAGCCATCGTGACAGCCATCGAGATATCAACAAGACAGCCATCGAGATTCTCGTGAAGAAAGGGGTTTGCCGCATGATCAACCTAGATCCGTCTTCCAAGTTTCTGGATACATGCCTCACCTTTGACGACGTACTGCTTCTGCCCTCCTATTCCGAGACACCACCAAGGGAAATCAACCTGGACACCCGCCTGACCAAGACCATTGCCCTGAAAATCCCGTTCATGAGCGCCGCCATGGACACCGTTACCGAGGCCCGCATGGCGATCGCCATTGCGCGGGAAGGCGG
>WRCJ01000119.1 GCA_009784085.1 Oscillospiraceae bacterium
ACTTGGAAGACGCTTCGCGATGTGATGTCCACGTTGGTGCGCGGCACTGTTACGATGCAGGATGATCGCGGCACTGTGTACAACCTCCGTCTCTCAGGAGCGCCCGAGGAGGAGCATCAGGTTATTTTGGACAAGTTGGGCATCTGCTCCCTGCCTGGTACAATTACTTCGAAAATTGATACTTTGTAGTGACCCACCAAAAAATTGTTTCCTGTATTTGCAAGGCTTTCGCCCGCTTGTGCGGGAAAGATGGGTTAAGAATTGGATGCACGCAACCAGGAAAAGCACATTCGTTTCCTGATTTCACATGCAATGCCCTTAGTGTTTCTCTTGAGTAATATCTTCCCATAAATTCTCCCACTAATGCTATAACAGCTTGTATTGCATGTTCCAATGAATCCGCATTGCCACACCATTTTGCACCTTCGCATTATAGTCATGATTCTCACGAAGAATACAGCAGATTCACTTTCGTATACTTCAAATAAAAAATGTCGCAATTATTTTTTTGGTCATCAAAATATCATCACAACAAATACTGACCATCGCGAAACCCTTATGTAGCAAGGCTTTCAAATCCCCTATCTACTCCCGTCACTCCCATTCCACTGTGGACGGTGGCTTTTCGGTGATGTCATAGACCACGCGGCTGACCGCATCTATCTCCCTCGTGATGCGCTGGGAAATCCGGCGAAGCGTCTGGTGGGGGAGCTGCGCGTATTCACAGGTCATGAAGTCGGTGGTGGTCACGGCGCGGATGGCTACGACATAGTCGTACGTGCGAAGGCCATCTTTGACGCCCACCGAGCGGGTATCGGTCAATATGGCGAAGTATTGCTGCGGCGTTTCCTCCAACTGGGAGATTTCATCCCGCGCGATGTAGTCGGCCTGCCGCAGGACGTCGAGCTTCTCCCCGGTGACCTCCCCCATGACGCGGACGGCAAGGCCCGGCCCCGGGAAGGGCTGGCGGCCAGTCAGCGATTCCGGCAGCCCAAGTTTGCGGCCGAGTTGGCGCACCTCTTCCTTGTAGAGGCTCGCCAGCGGCTCGATGACGCCGGTAAAGGACAAGCTGTCCGGCATCCCCCCCACATTGTGATGGCTCTTGACGAGGTTCCCTTGCGCGTTGCCCGACTCGACGATGTCCGGGTAGATGGTCCCTTGGGCCAAAAACGGGATATCCCCCAGTTTGGCGGCTTCCTCCTCGAATACCCGGATGAATTCCTCGCCGATGATTTTTCTCTTGGCCTCCGGATCGGTCACGCCGCGCAGCTTGCCTAAAAACCGCGCCTGCGCGTCGACGCGGAGGAAGCGGAGCTTGTGTTGGGAAAAGACGCCCTCGATTTCGTCCCCCTCGTGCAGCCGCATGAAGCCATGGTCGATAAAGAGGCAGGTCACCTGATCCGGGATGGCGCGGGACAGCAACGCCGCGCACACCGACGAATCGACGCCGCCGGATAGGGCGAGCAGCACGCATTGGCCGCCGGCTGTCTCCCGTATCGCGCACACCTGGGTTTCGATGTAATCATCCAATTTGCATTCATTCATACTCCATTACCCCTTCAAATACTTTATGGCAGTCGCCGGTCATGAAAACCGTTTCGTCCTCCCGATAGCGGACGACCAGTTCGCCGCCGATCAGCCCGACCCTCACGTCCGCGCCGCGGTCGCAATGCCCGTTCAGTACAGCGGCCACCGCGCTGGCACAGGCGCCGGTGCCGCAGGCTTGGGTTTCGCCGCTGCCCCGCTCCCATACGCGCATTTTCAAGTGGTTCCTCCCCAAGACCTCGACGAACTCCGTGTTGATCCGCTCGGGAAACAGGGCATTGCTTTCAAACTGCGGCCCTAGGCAGGGCAGATCCAGCGCATCTACATCTTCGCAGAAGGTGACGGCGTGGGGGTTGCCCGTGGACACGCAGGTGATGGCGTACGTGGCGCCGCCAATGGTCACGGGCCTGTTTATCACGCTGTCCCCAGGCAGATTCACGGGGATCAAGCCGGGGGATAGCACGGCCTTCCCCATGTCCACCCGCGCGTCGGAGACACGCCCGCCTTGCGTTGTCACGAGGATCTCCCTGATGCCGCCGAGCGTCTCGATGCGCATGCGCTCCTTTGTGACCATCCCGTTGTCGTACAGGTATTTGGCGACACAGCGGATGCCGTTGCCGCACATCTGGGCTTCGCTGCCGTCCGCGTTGAAAATCCGCATCCTGGCGTCGGCGGCGCCGCCGCGCGGGGGCAGAATCAACACGATCCCGTCGCCGCCCACGCCGGTGTGCCTGTCGGACAAACGAACCGAAAGGGTCTCCGGCGATTGAATCTCCAAATCGAAGCCATTGAAATAGATATAATCGTTGCCGCAGCCGTGCATCTTGGTGAATCTCAGCTCCATTGTATGCATCCTCCCTTATCAATGGTTCTCCCGATTATATGGTTCTCCCGATCAATGGTCCTCCAGGCCGACGCAACGCGGCGCGACGTAGCGCAACGCGGCACAGCGCAGCGCGGCGCAGCACAACGCGGCGCAGCCCTCACCTGACCTGCCCGTCGCCGTATACCACGTACTTGATGGTGGTCAACGCCTCCAGGCCCATGGGCCCCCGGGCGTGCATCTTCTGGGTGGAAATGCCCATCTCGGCCCCCAGCCCGAACTCCTCGCCGTCGGTAAAGCGGGTGGAGGCGTTGACATAGACCGCCGCCGCGTCCACGCTGTCCACGAACCGCCGCGCATGAGCCAGATCCCGCGTCACGATGGCCTCGGAGTGGCGCGTCCCGTGCGCGTTAATGTGCGCGATGGCCTCGTCCAGCCCGTCCACCACGCGGGCGGCGAGGATATAGTCCAGGAATTCCGTGTCATAGTCCTGGGGCGAGGCTTCCCGGATGTCGCCCAAGATGGCTGCGGT
The DNA here is from genome assembly GCA_009784085.1 of Oscillospiraceae bacterium. Lineage (GTDB taxonomy): Bacteria > Bacillota > Clostridia > Oscillospirales > UBA929 > JAIRTA01. The sequence continues at coordinate 2,901 of WRCJ01000119.1, forward strand.
CTCGGGACACCCCCGCCACTCGACATGCTTGCGGTCGAGCATCGCCTTCGCTTTCGGCAAAAACTCCCGGGCAACCGGGCGGGCCACCAGGACGCACTCGGCGGCGTTGCAGACCGACGGGCGCGAGGTCTTGGCGTTGTAGAGGATGTCGGCAGCCATGTCCAGATCGGCGCAGTCGTCCACGTAGATGTGGCAAATGCCCACGCCGGTTTGAATGACCGGCACCCGGGCGTTTTCCACCACAGAGCGGATGAGCCCCGCCCCGCCCCGGGGGATGAGGACATCCAGCAAGCCGGTCAGGTCCATCATTTCCCGGGCGCTGTCCCGGGAGGCGTCCTCCACCAGGCACACCGCGTCGGCGGGCAGCGAGCATCCGCTCAACGCCTCGCGCATGAGCTTTGCCAGCACCATGTTGGAGCGGATCGCTTCCTTCCCGCCGCGCAGCAGCACGGCGTTGCCCGCCTTGAGGCAGAGGACGGCCGCATCCACCGTCACGTTGGGGCGGGCTTCGTATATCATGCCGACAAGTCCCAAGGGGACGCGGCGGCGGGAAATCGACAACCCGCTGGGCCGCTTGGTTGTCCCGTCGGCGCCGCCCACCGGGTCGGGCAGCGACGCCACCTGCATAACCCCCGATGCCATGCCCTCGATGCGCGCGGGGGTCAAGACCAGGCGATCGATGAGCGATTCAGTCAGCCCCGCCGCGCGACCGTCTTCCACGTCTGACGCGTTGGCGGCCAGAATCTCCGCCTGACGCTCGCGCAATATATCGGCGATAGCCCGCAACGCCGCGTTTTTCGCGTTGGTGCCAGCCACAGCCATCGCCATCGCCGCCTCCCGCCCGCGTTGCGCCAGAACACGTACATTCG
>WRCJ01000120.1 GCA_009784085.1 Oscillospiraceae bacterium
CGCCGCAACCGCAACAGCAACCCTATCCGCCCCAACAGCAACAGCCACAGCCGCCCTATCCGCCGCAACAGCAACCGCCCTATCCGCCGCAGCCGCCGCAACAGCAACAGCCACCTTATCCGCCCCAACCGTAACAACAGCCGCCCTGCACTACCGCCCTGCCCTTTTCCTTGCCCTTGCCCCTTATCGACATGAGCGGGCCGCCGCGTACGGAACATTGCGTCCGTTCTCGTCGGCCTGTTGCTATGCGCCTGCAATTTCCTCCTTGGGTCTTGCAAGCGCATTTGTTTTTCTATATAATAAGGGGGCGCGGCGAGGTACAGCGCGGCGAAGCACAGCGCGGGCTACGGAAGCCCAGCCGATGAGATGGGGAGGGACTGTTTTGTCCAACGAGCGCGAAAGGCGCAAAGAAGCCCTGCAAATCCAGATGCATGCGCTGGGCGCCGACGCTTTTTTAGTCACCAGCCCGGTACACCTTTTCTACATGACCGGGCGCATCTTTGACGGATTCTACTACGTGCCGGCGCAGGGGGACGCCGTGGAACTGATCCGCCGCCCCCTGACCCCAGCGCAAGCCGGCGCCATCCGCTTGAAAAGCCCCGCGCAGCTGCCCGATTTGCTTCACGGCGCGGGCCTCCCTCCCCCGAAACACCTGGCGTTGGAGGACAGGGAGCTACCTTACGCCGAGTATACCTACCTGTCCGGGCTGTTCCCGGGCGCCTCCATCCTGGGGGGCAGCGCGTTGCTCTATCGGATACGCATGATCAAATCCCCCTACGAGATATCGTTGCTGCGCGAAGGCGCCAAAGTACACGACGAAACGCATAGGCGCATCCCGTCGCTGTACCGCGAAGGCATGACAGATTGGGCGTTTTCTGTGGAGATCGAACACCAGATCAGGCGCATGGGCCACTTGGGCATCATGCGCTGCGCCGGCATCCGGCTGGAAACCTGCTCCGCCATCGTGCTATCCGGGGACAGCGCGGGTTCTCCCTCCCCCTACGACTACTCCTTGCCGGGAGGGGGCCGTCACCCTTCGGCGCCCATGGGTCCCGACAACCATGTCATGCGGCCGGGCGATACCGTCAATGTGGATTTTTGCGGCAACATCAACGGCTACCTCACCGATATCACCCGAACCTACGCCGTGGGTTATGTCAAACCGGAAGCCGCCGCCGCCCACGCTTTCTCGCTTTCCGTTATGCGGGCGATTGAGCATACCGCCCGCCCCGGCGTGCTGTGCAGCGATCTGTACCACCTGGCATGGGATATGGCCGAGTCCGCCGGATATGCCGACTGTTTCATGGGGACCGTGCAACAGGCCAAGTTCATCGGGCACGGCATCGGCTTGCAGGTCAACGAGCTTCCGGTGCTGACCAAGAGCGACGCAACGCCGCTGCAGAGCGGCATGATCATCGCCATCGAGCCGAAACTGATCTGCCCGGGCGTCGGCCCTGTCGGCGCGGAAAACACCTATCTCGTGACCGAGGGCGGCACGGAACGGCTGACGCTCTGCAACGAGGACATTGCCATCCTGGGGCATTCAAAACCATAAAACCTCAAAATATAAATGCACAAATCCACATAGAGAGGAAGACGTGCCCACCATGCTGCGAGTGGATGTGGACGGCGACAAAATCACGGTATTCCTAGGCGATCGGCCGGTGTTCGCCCACGCGCCGAACTCCCCCTTTGTGCTGGTGGGAAGCGGGGCTGGCCGCTTTTCCGTGCGCGGCGGGCATTGGCGCATCACAGACAGCAACAGCAAATTAACGCCGCTGACCCGCGCGCAATACGATCAACGCCGCAACTCCATCCGCTTTTCGGGCGGGGATTATTCGCTCACCTTTCACATTTCCGAGACCGAAGGCAACCTGGTGCTCACCCCGCAACGCGCCACGACCGGGCTCAATCGTGTTGTGTTGCATTTTTCCGCCATATTAGGCCAAGGCGTCTATGGCGGCGGGGCGCAATACGGCAGCCTGGATCTGCGCGGGCATCTCCTCCCCCTTTGGGTGCATGAAAAACGGGTGGGCCGGGAGAGCATACGGCTTCCCCTGTTCACGGGCAGCGGCCACCACGCCACCTTTTTCCCGCAACCCACCTTCTTTACCCAAGACGGCATGTTTGTGCATATCGACTCCCCGGTGTACGGCGCGTTGGATTTCCGATCGCCCAGGCATCACCGCGTGTTGCTGTGGGAACTGCCGTCGGCTGTCGTCGCCGGCGTCGAGGAGAACATCCCCAAACTTATGCAACGCATGAGCCGCGTGCTGGGCCGCCAACCGGTTTTGCCCCGATGGTGCGTCGAGGGCGTTTGGCTGGAGGTCTGCGGCGGCGCGCCCGATCTGCTGGCCATGCTGGACGAGGTGGTATCAGCCGGCGCCAGCGTCTCGGCCCTGTGCCTGCGGGACTGGTCGGGCAGCCGCGATACCAAGCGCGGCCCGCAGGTGTTCTACGATTGGGTCATCAACCAGGAATTGTATCCCCGCTTGGACGAACTGCTTGTTGAGCTGGCGGCCAGCGGGGTGCGCACCTTGGCCTACACCAACCCGCATATCTCCATCGAGGGCCGCTTATTCGCCGAGGCGTCCATGCGCGGCTACCTGATCCGCAAACCGGAGGGCGGCAACCTGCTCAACGATATGGGCGGCTTGGTGGCTGGGCATTTGGATTTGACGAACAACGAGGCCTGCGCGTGGTATAAGGATATCGTCAAAAACAACATCTTTCAACTGGGTTTTTCGGGTTATTGCGCCGATATGGGGAATTTCCTGCCCGCCCATGCGGTGCTGCACAGCGGGGAAAGCGCCAACCGCATGCACAACCGCTGGCCGGTGCTATGGGCCAAGCTGAACAGGGAGGCTATCCGGGAAGCCGGCCGCCGCGCCACCGATGCCGTATTTTATTCCCACACCGGCTACGGCGGATCCGGCGGGCAAATCATGCTGTCGAGTACCGGTGAACACAGTGCCGGATGGGGCAAAGTGGACGGCCTGCCATCGGCTCTCAATGCCTCGCTGACCTTGGCCTGCAGCGGCGTTGGCTTGAGTTTTTCGGATATCCGCGGCCAATCTTCGCCTGCTGCGCGGGGCGAGGGCGAGTTATTCCTGCGCTGGTCCGAATACGCCGCCTTTACGCCGGTCATGCGCTTGCCCTTGCCGGAGGGGCGGCTTCCTACCGGCATGGAGCGGCGCCCCCTCGACAAGTTCGCCCGGCTCACACGGATCCACGCCAAACTGGCGCCGTACATGGTCGCTTGTATCAAAGAGAACGCCGCCGCCGGCATACCCGTCATGCGCCCACTGTTCATGGAGTTCCCCGAAGACGGGAAGGCATACCATGTGCGGGACGCCTACATGCTGGGGCGCGAATTGTTGGTGGCGCCCGTGATGGGCGGGCGCAAGCAGGGCCGCCGGGTCTATCTGCCCGCGGGTTATTGGATTCACATGTGGAGCGGGCGCCCCTATATGGGCGGCGAACATGACATCGAAGCGCCGCTGGGCCAGCCGCCGGTATTCTATAAGGCCGACGGTAGCTTTTCCGACCTGTTCGGGAAGATAATGTTTGCATAGCCCGGCGGGGCGTTGTGTGATGCAACATGTTTGACGGGCATTGTGTGGCGCCCCATGTGTGGCGTGGCGTTATGCGGCGCCCCATGTTGGGCGGGGCGGGGGGAATGCTACTGTGAGA
>WRCJ01000121.1 GCA_009784085.1 Oscillospiraceae bacterium
CGGATCTTGCGGGGGATCATGTGGGAAGGCAGTCGCTCGCGCAGGAACAGGGACAGGCCGCGCGCATCGTCCTCCCCCTCGTAAAACAGCCAAATCTGCTTCCCGTCGTACAGGCAGACGCAACGCGCCACCATCGGGAGCGACACGCAGATCGACTCGATTTCGCCGAGTTCTATGCGGTGGCCCATGTGTTTGATCTGGGAATCCCGCCGCCCGTGGAAGGTGAAGGTGCCTTGGGCGTCGCGCCGCCCCACGTCCCCGGTCCGATACAGCATATGCACCAGGCCGTTGTCCATATGGCGGACAAAGGCTTGGCCGGTCAGCGCGGGGGCGCCCCAATAGCCGAGGGCCAGCCGTGCGCCGGCGACGCAAATCTCGCCGAGTTCCCCCTCGGGAACCTCGCGGCCGTCGTCGTCCAACAGGTATATCCGCACATTGGGGAAGGGGATTCCAATGGGGAGGGAATTCTTCTCGAGCGCGGGATCTGCCGGGCCTTTGACCTCGTAATAGATGCAGCTGCCGGTGATCTCGGTGGGACCGTAGTGGTTTGCATAGTACGCGCCCGGAAGGTTCTCCATCCAGATGCGCAGGTGCCGGATGGGCAGCACCGAACCGGTGAAGATGACTTTTTCCACCGATTCCAGCCTACAGCTGGAAAACACGCCCAGCTCCGCGCACAGGGAAAGGGCCGGCGCCGCCCAAAACAGCGTCGTGATCCGATACAAGTTGAGGAAGGCAAACAAGGGCGCCGGCGTGGAGAACAGCCGGCGGGGGATCATCACGGTCTTACAGCCTGTGGCCGGCGGCAAGAAGATATCCCGGATGGCCGCCACGTAGTCCAGCGGGGACTGCGCCCCCAGGATATCGCGCGGGCCGATGGAAAAGACCCTTGCGTATACGTCAATCGCGTCGATGATCGCGCGATGGGGCAACACGACGCCCTTGGGCTTCCCGCTGGATCCGGAGGTGAACAGGACAAGGCAGGGGTCGCTGCCGGAGACTTCCGCACGGCGGCGGCGTAAATCCGCATCGTCGTAGGGGAGATCCCCCGCGTCGGCAAGCCGGACGACGGGGCCGGTGAAGCCCAGTTGCCCCAGGAGGGACTCGTAGTGGCCATCCGTCACGATGACCTCGGCTTTGACGGTTTCCAGCATTTCCCGCAACCGGCTGGGCGGGACTTCGGGGCTGAGTGGCGTCAAACAGCACCCGGCGTACAGCACGCCAAAAAACATCGCCGGCGTCCGCACCCCGCGTTCGCCCAGCACAGCCACCACGCGGCCGGGCGGCACGGCTCCCGCGACGGCGGCGCCTATCCGCCTCGCCAGCCTATCCGTCTCCGCGCAGGTGAGCGCCTCCCCGTCGGCTAAATAGGCGACGCTGTCGGGTATGCGCAACGCCGCCCGCTCGAGATAATCGGAAGCATGCATCATCAAGGGAGCCTCCTCCTTCCATTCTGGATCCGCCAAAGCCCGTCGGCAAAGACATGAACAACTTGGCCGCGCAAGGCCATCCCGTCAAAGGGCGTGTTGCGCGATCGGGAAGCCATGAGGCCCGCGTCAACCCGCACCTCGGCACAGGGGTCGAAGATCAGCACATCGGCCGGGCAACCGGGGCTCAGCCGGCCCGCCGGCAATCCGGCGATGGCCGCCGGCCTATTGGTCATCAACGCGAGTAAGCGCGAAAGCCCCATCCGCCCGGTATGGTAGAGTGCCTCCAGCGCGGCGGGCAGCAATGTCTCCAGCCCGATGACGCCGTTCGGCGCCTTCTCGAAAGGCACCGCCTTTTCGCTGGGGTGGTGGGGCGCGTGATCGGTGGCGATGGCATCCAAGGCGCCATCGGCCAGCCCTTGTATCACCGCCTCGCGATCCTCTGGCGCGCCCAGCGGGGGATTCATCTTGGCGTTAGGCCCGAGGCGCGCCGTATCCGCATGGGTAAAATGCAGGTAGTGCGGGCAGGTCTCGGCCGTCACGCGGACCCCTTGGGCTTTCGCGGCGCGAATCAGATCCACGGTCTCCCGCCGGCTGACATGGCAGATGTGTACCGAGCAGCCGGTCTTGGCGGAGAGCGCGATATCGCGGGCGGCCAATTCGATCTCCGGCTCACAGTGGGACAGCACCGGCAACCCCAGGCGAGAGGCCCGCCGGAGAGCACTCTCCATCAAGGCATCGCTTGGCAACGGGTTCCCGTCGTCGGTCAACGCGACGGCGCCAGCCGCCTTCAACGCCGCGAAATCGGTCAGGCGCCGGCCGCCCAAACCCTCGGTGAGCGCCCCGGCGGGGAACAGCTTGACAAGATTCACCTCTGTGGCGCGCTCCCGGATCCGGGACAGCACGCCCGGCGCGTCGGCGGGCGGTGTTGTGTTGGGCATACAGACAAGGGCGGTCACGCCACCCAGCGCGGCAGCCAGCGTCCCGGAGGCAATGTCCTCCTTGTGGGTCTGCCCCGGTTCGCGCAAATGGACATGGATATCGACAAGCCCCGGGCAAACCACGAGCCCCGAAGCGTCCACAACGACATCCGGCGGGGCGGGCGGCCGCGCGCGGGGCGCCAATATGGCCTCTACCCGTCCCCGGCGTAAAAATACGTCGCCAACGCGGTCAAACCCGCCAACGGGATCGATAACCCGTCCGTTTACAAGTAAATAAGACAATCGATGGACAATCGATTCACGATTCATGGCATCACGGTTCATGGCAGGGGCGCCTCACCCGGAAGGCGGCCCCACAAGAAACGGCCAACGCGCGGCAAGCCTCAATATCCTCCGAGGGCAACGTGCCGCCCACCACGGTCATGGCCACGCGGGGCACATACCGGGCCGCGCGGCGGGAAAAATCCAGCACCGCCTCGAAGGCGCCCGCATACGTTGGGCGGCAGAGGGCCTCGTAGTCGGCGGCGCGGGCGGCGTTGAGCGACACCGAGACCGCATCGAACACCCCAGCCAGCCGGGGTGTGATGTCGGCGCCGGCCAGCAAGTTTGCTTGGCCATTGGTGTTGAGGCGAATGGGGGTAGAGGGGGAAGCCTGTTTCACATGGGCGGCGGCGGCCAATAGGGTTTCCAGGCGTTGCGTCGGCTCCCCGTAGCCGCAAAACGTGAGCTCCGGGTAATCCGACAGGTTGCGCCCGTCCAGATCGGCCTGGATCTCCCGAAGCGTCGGCTCACGGGGCAACCACAGCGTGTGCGCGTCACCCACCGCGTCGGCCAAGTTGCGCACGCAAAACACACAGCGGTTGGGACAGCGGTTCGTGATATTGAGATACAATCCGGCGCCTACCTGATAGGAGATTGTCATGCTCACGCCCGTTACGCCTCTTTCAAGGCGGCTATTTCCCTATCATGCCGATCGACGTCCCGCCTGAGGGCATCGATTTGTCTCCTCTGAAATTCAGCCGTACCTTCAAAGGTAGCGAGTATCCTTGGCAAGTGCTCCATTTCCAGCCTGACACCCACGCCACGCAGCCACGTGACGGATTCCTCCAGCGTCTCGATTTGGACAGTGTTCGCCGCGACCGCGTCATGCAGTACCGTGACGGATTCCTCCAGCGCGTCCATCCGGGCCGTGTTCGACGCGACCGCGTCATGCAACACCGCGACGGATTCCTCGAACGTGTCCATCCGGGCCGTGACGGATTCCTCCAGCGCGTC
>WRCJ01000122.1 GCA_009784085.1 Oscillospiraceae bacterium
ATCGCCGTAGGGCGCGGCATCCGTGACGTGCCGGGTGAATCGCCGTAGGGCGCGGCATCCGTGACGCGCCGGGTGAATCGCCGTAGGGTGCGGTATATCCGTCGTAGGGCGCGGGCGGCAGGATGCCGCCCCTACGAATGCCGTATTGCACCCGTTCGGCGTGGTACATTTTCCTTTCCTTACAGTTGCCCCATGTAATAAACAAAAACTTCTGATTTTACCAAATTGTTTTGGATGTTTCCTTGAAAGCGTTGTGATGTTCTTCTATACTTATTAATATGGCATGGCAGAGAACCATGGCCATGAGGAAAAAAGAAAAGTAGGAGGAAGTCATGATGAAAATCAAAAGGTACGTATGCTTGGTGGTCTCCCTAGTCCTTTGTTTCTGCTTGTTTGCCGGCTGTTCGGACAGCCCTGCGGAAACAAACGCGCCGACCGACACCCCCACCGACACGCCCACCGACACCCCGCCGGCGACGGATCCCCCGGTGGAAACGCCGGATCCAGGGCCGGAGGATGTCACGCTGTCAATCTATGCCCAGTACGCCGACGATGATACCAAAGTCCCCTACGATTATGCCGTCGAGCAGCTCGCCGTCGCGTACCCCCACGTTACGCTGCAACTGGAGCCGCAGGCCCAGGACGACGGGCAGAAGCTTATGACCTACGCCGCCACCGGCAACCTGCCGGACATCTACCAGGTGGCCCTTGCCCAGATCGAAAACTTCAAGACGTCGGGGAACATCATGGTACTCAATGATGTAGCCGCATCCACCGGCTTTACCGACAAGGTGTTTGAGAGCGCGAAGAATATCCTGTACAACGAGGATGGGAATATCTACGCCTTCCCTTACGCCGGCAACGAGTATGTGGTCATCTACTACAACAAGGCCCTGTTCACGGAAAACAACGTGGAAGTGCCGAAGACCTTTGATGATCTCCTGGCCGCGATCGCCACCTTCAAAGCGGCGGATATCATCCCCATGTCCATCTTCGGCGCCGAAGGCTGGATCACGGCGGCCATGTACGACACCATCGCCACGCGCTGGGATGCCGGGGGCATCGCCAAGCTGGACGATGGCGCGGGCAAGCCCACGGAGGATGCCTATGTCAAAGCGGCTGAGATGATGAACACCTTGGTCAAGGCCGGCCTGTTCCAAGCCAGCGCGACATCCACCAACTACGACCAGGCGTCCGAGCTGTTCCTGACCGGCAAGGCCGCCATGTTCATCAACGGCCAGTGGTATATGACAGACGCCACGGACGAAATGGGCGACAACGTGGACTGGATGTACTATCCGTCCTACGACGCGGCCTCCTATGAGGCGGGCAAGATTGTTTGGTCCGGCGGCGGCGCCGCTGCCGGCTATGCCGTGAACCCCAATTCCGAGCACGCGCAGCTGGCGGCCGAAGTGGCGGCTTTCCTCTCTGAAAAGTACTGCGAGGCCAAGGTCAAGCTGCGTGGCACCCCGCTGGTAGCCCTTGATGTGAACGTGACGCCGGACAAACCCTTCCCCGCCATGATGCAGAAGCTACAGGCCGATATGCCCAATATCACCAGCATCACAAAGTTTGCATGGCACCTGACCAACCCCACGTTTAAGACCGCCCTGGAAGACCAGACGAAATATCTGCTGACACCGGATTATTCACCGGAAGAGTTTATCTCCGAATTGGAGTCGGCCCTGCAATAGAGACCGTTGGGACCGCCACGCCAGGCATGCTAGGCAGCTGTGTTTTGTTGTTTGGCGGTCCCTTTTTTCGTGCGCCTACGCCGCTACCGTGCCCAAACAGTAAAGGGGGTGACCACTGCGGTGAAAAAATTCTATTCGAACAAGTTGGCAGTGGCCGCCTTTGCCCTTCCGGCCATGCTTGTTTTCAGTGTCTTCGTCGTCTGGCCGATCATACAGGTCTTCAGCAAGAGCCTGTATGACTGGAACGGTTTGGGTAGCGGCGTCTTCATCGGTTTCGACAACTACGCGAAGCTATTCAAAGACACCATCTTTGCCTCGGCCAACAAAAACGCGCTGATATTCGCCACGCTCATCACCGTGTATCAGCTGTTTTTCGCCACGGTCTTTTCGCTGGTGGCGTCCGCCGGCAAGATGCGCGGGAGAAGCCTGCTGCGCGTGTCGTATTTCATCCCCGTCGTGCTCTCCGTGACGGTCGTATGCCAGCTGTGGCTGTCCATATTCAACGCGGACAGCGGGCTGATGAATAGCCTGTTTGACGTATTCGGCATCGGCAAGCAAAACTGGCTCGGCGACCGCAACAAAGCCATCTACGCGGTTGCTTTTGTAAACGCCTGGCAATGGATGGGGTATCAGTTCGCACTGCTGATGGCCGGCATCAAGTCGATCCCCCACGACTACTACGAAGCCGCCATCATAGACGGTTGTTCCACGCTTCAGGCGCATCGGAGGGTCACGATCCCGTTGCTGAAAGAAACGTACAAGGTGTGCCTGACGGTTTCGCTGACCGGTGGCGTGAAAGCCTTTACGGAAATGTTCATCATGACAAAAGGCGGCCCGGGCAACGCCACCCATACGCTTACCTATCTGATGTACAGGGCGGCGTTCCGCGAGTTCCGCTACGGGTATGGCTTAGCCTCCGCCAGCATCTTGGTGCTGCAATGCCTGACCATTATCTTGATCATCAACTGGCTTTTCCGTGACAGGGACGCCCGCGCACTAAACAGGGACGCCCGTGTCCGCAACAGGGACGCCAGGGAAGGGGGAAGGAGGCGCCTGAAATGGGTCAAAGGAATGCAATGAAGGCAAAGAATCCAATGAACGAAACGAACACAATAAACACAACGAACGCAATGAACGCAACGAACGTAATGATAAACACAATAAACGCAATAAATCCAATGAAGGCAAAGAACATGCGATCCAAGATTGGATCCGTCATTTTCAAGGGTTTTTGCTGGGCATACGCGGCTTTTTCCCTTTTCCCGATCGTGTGGATGATCTTCTTTTCCTTGAAGAACAACAGCGAGATCTTCGTCACGAACCCCTTCGGCTTCCCGACCACCCTGCGATGGGAAAACTATGAAAAGGCGTGGAGCCAATACGATGTGCCCACTTACTTCTTCAACAGCTTCTTTGTCGCCACCCTCACCTCCCTGTTCGTTGTGGTGCTGGCCGCCTTGTTCGCGTATGCCGTCGCGCGCCTCAAATGGCCGGGGCGGCGGATCGCCCAGGTGTATATGTCGTTTGGCATGTTCGTTCCGGTGCAGGCGATCTTGATACCCGTAGCCCGTATTGTCAACGACATGGGGCTGGGTACCTCGCGGTTCGGCCTGATATCCGTGTATACCGCCATCAATCTGTCCTTTGCGTCGCTCGTGTACTACGGTTTCTTGCGGGGGATACCAAAGGAATTGGAGGAAGCCGCCTGCATTGACGGCGCGAACATCTTTACCTGCTTTACGCATGTCATCACGCCGCTACTGGCGCCCGCCACCGCCACATTGGTCATATATGCCTTCCTCAACTCTTGGAACGAGTTCATCCTGGCCAATGTGCTCATTCAACAGGACAGCCTCAGGACCCTTCCGCTGGGCCTGCTGTTCCTGC
>WRCJ01000123.1 GCA_009784085.1 Oscillospiraceae bacterium
ATGATCGCGGCGGAGAATCTGGAACGCTTGCTGAAGGATGTGAGACTATGAGTTCGATGGCTGAGCGCGTGAAAACCGGCACGCCGATGGACGCCCTGCTGATCGATGAGCACTGCCACATCGGCTATTTCCCCGGCCTTTTTGCCGGCGACTGTTCTGCCGAAGGGGTCATTCAAATGATGGACAGCCTGGGGATCGACAGGGCGGTCGTCACGCATAGCGCGGCATTGCAGGGGGATTACAGATGGGGCAACGATCGGATCATCGAGGCGATCCAAACATACCCGGACAGATTTTACGGATACTGTACGATCAACCCGCATTACCCCGAGAGCATGCGGGACGAGTTGAACCGATGCTTTGAACACGACGGGATGCGGGGCATCAAGCTGCACCCGTATACCCATCAGCGGGCGCTGAGCTATAAACACTATGTGCCCGTATATGAATTTGCCGCGCAGAGGCGCCTTTTCGTCATGTCCCATACATATACCCCGGAGGATGTCATGGCCACCGATGTGCTGGCCCGCGAATACTCCGACGCGATTTTCATCATGGCGCATACGGGCGGCGAGGGGCATAATGTGGAGCAGGCGCTGGAAGTGGCTGGCAAGCATGACAACGTATACGGCGACGTCGCCGTCTCCCAGTCCTTTGAAGGGAATATCGAATGGTTTGTGCGGGAAATCGGATCGCGGAAGGTGCTGTTTGGCACGGACATGGCCTGCATGACCCCGGTCGCGACCGTAGCCCGCATCGCGATGGCCGAAATCAGCGACGAAGAAAAGCTGGACATTTTCGGGTTGAACATGCAGAGAATACTGGACTATAAGAAACGTTGAAATTCGGCTCAAAAGGGGTGTGACAAAGAATGGAAAAATTGGCGACCCACGGCGGCGAACCGGTGCGCAAGGCCCCCTTTCCAACGGCGTACCTTGGCGTTTCATTTTACGGGGCGGAGGAACTAAAAGAAGTCACGGATGTCATAAACGAAAAGAGCCCGTTCAGGCATTACGGTATCGGCCATCCGTGCAAGGTAACGGCATTTGAAGCGGAAGCCCGGGCATACTTTGGCCGCAAATTCGCGCTCGCCGTGTCCAGCGGAACGGGAGCGTTGTTTTGCGCGATGGCAGCCATCGGAGTAGGGCCCGGGGACGAGGTTATCATCCCTTCGTTCAGTTGGTTTTCAAATTTTTTCGCGATCACGAACTTCGGGGCCGTACCGGTTTTCGCGGATGTAGACGAAACTTTGAACTTAGACCCCGAAGATTTCAAAGTTAAGATCACCGCAAGGACGAAAGCCGTCATCGCCGTGGATTTTCAAGGATGTCCGGCCAATTTAGCGGACATCATCCGCGTCGCATCCGAACGTGGTATCAACGTGATCGACGATTTCGCGCAGGCGATCGGGGGAACCTGGGACGGTGAGAAGCTCGGCTCGATCGGCGACATAAGCGTGGCCAGTTTTCAGCAGAACAAAATATTGTCATCCGGGGAAGGGGGCTTGCTGTTAACCGATAACGAGGAATATTTTGCGAGGGCCGTCCGGTATCATGACCTCGGCATGATCAGGGATGAATTTAAGGACCAGCTCGTTGATCAGCAAATCGCCGACCCCGCGAATGATTTTTTCGGTTCGCAATTTCGAATGTGCGAACTGCAGGGCGCGGTTTTACTGGCGCAGCTGCGCAAGCTGGATGGGATCATCGAAATATGCAGAAAGAATCACCGCAAGCTCCGAGCGGCTTTTGAAAACAACAGGCACTTCAAAATCAGATATGTACCGGGCGAGTGCGGCAATACGCTGTTCATGCTGTTTTCCACGAAGGCCGAGGCGGATCAATTCGGCGAGTGTCTCGCGACGGAAGGAATCCCGCTGGGCGCGACATCGGCGTGCAAAAATCTGTTGGCGGTGTATCCGATAAAGACGAAGAAAGCGCCGCATGGTTCGCTGCCCCCGTTTGGCGCCGGATGCGAAGGCGAGCATATCGTATACGACACCGAAACGTGCTGCCCGCAAACAAACAGAATCGTGGAGCGCTATGTGGCGATCGCGATTGGGCCGCAGTTTGCCGACGGGGACATCGATGATTTGATCCGGGCAATCGAGAAGGTGGATTATTGGCTGTATAACGCTTAAGGAGAACCAGCACAATGTATGAAAGGCCCGAATTCTGGAAGACCAGGCTGGACGAGGTAAAGACGGTCATGGACACCGTCCGGAAAGGTACGGTGAAGGTGGCGGCCAAAAGCGCCGGCGGGCGGGATGTATATCTCGTGGAATACGGTGAAAAACAAAACTTTGGCGGGACCGCAAATTACAGTTCGGCCATGGGCGCGGGAAGCATCAAATATTATGCCGACAAGAAGGGCAAAAAGCCGGTGATCTACATCATCGGTGCGGAGCACGGCGACGAACTGGAGGGAACGGTCGCCATCCTGAACATGATCCGGATGATCGAAACGGGGAAGGATTTTAAAGGTGAGACGATCCCCTATTTGCGAGACTGCATCGAAAATTGTCGGCTGCTGCTGATCCCGATCGCAAACCCCGACGGGCGGGCGCGCATGGAGATCGACACGCTGAACCGGGTCCCCTACGAGGTCTTCCGCCACTATGCGCAGGGGCGCTGGAAGGACCGGTCGCTGTGCTCATGGCCGATGTGCAAGCAAGTTCATCCGATCAAGGACCATGTGTCGTTCCTCGGCGCGTATTTTAACGACGACGGCGTCAATATTGTTCACGACAACTTTTTTGGGAAGATGGCGAGCGAGACGCAGGCGATTTTCGATATTGCCATCGATGAAGCGCCGGACTTCACGCTTCATTTGCACGGCGCCAGCTGCAAGAACGAGATCGACTGCGCCGACTACTCCCCGCGCGTCGTTAAGGAGATCGTCCAGCAGTTGAAGCATAATGTGACAGCGGAAGCCGACAAGCATGGCCTGCCCACGCTGCTGAATAAGTTCCGGGAGGATGATTCCAATCCGCCCAGAACGTTCAACATCATGTCTGCGCTGCACCACGCGTGCGGCACGGTCTCGATGCTGTACGAATGCAACCAGGGCGTGCTGAAACCGGAGGGCGAGGAGGAACTGGAAGAGTGGGAGGCTATGCTTACCTGTGACGAGATACTGTGGCAGCTCTATATACTGTTTGAGCAGACGATCCGGTACGCGCACGAGCTGCGCGATAAAGGGGTCATGTAGTTGGAGCCGGGAACCGCGGTAAGCGGCCTCAGCCCTTTACGGCGCCGATCGTCATGCCCTTGATGAGATACCGCTGGATAAAGGGATATACCAGGATGATCGGCACGGTCACCACGACCGTTATCGCCATCTGCATGGATCTTGGCGTTACATCCTGCAGTTTCCGCATCATATCTTCGCCCGTGATGCCTTCGCTCACAGCCCGGGCTGTGTCCTGCAGTATTTTTTGCAGCTCAAA
>WRCJ01000124.1 GCA_009784085.1 Oscillospiraceae bacterium
ATCGCCTCCGAGACGGGTTCTATTTCGCCGGGCTCGCCGTAGGCGTGCTCATACAGCACCGAATCGAGCTTGGCCCTGGTTTTGTCGATCTCCTGGGCCACATACAGGGAATCGTACTCGGGGGCGTCGGTGTCGTACCGTTCGCGGCAGCGCAGCAAATATTCCAGCAACAGACTGTAATAGGCGGTGTCGCGCCCCCGGTAGACGGGCGTGACCGGGTCGACGCATTGAAAGGGATCGCCATCGTGGGCCCGGTGGGGGGTGGGCAGGGACCCCCAGGCTTCCCAGGCCTTCTGGCCCCAATCCTGGTCCAGCCGGTGCTGCCTGAGCCGCGTCAGCCAAAAGTCGATTTCGTCCTCGACCCGGAACAGCTCGAGGCGGAAACCCTCGCGGAGCAGCTCCTCCTGCAGGGGCATCGTTTTCTGGAGCAAGGCCATGCCGCTCATCGCCTTGGCCAGCGGATCGCTTTCGGCGCGGGCCCGGATCTGTTCGGCCCATGCATCCCGGATTTCCACCATTTCGCGGTTCTCTGGATCGTACGCCTCGTCGCCCATGCGGACCAGCGAGTCGAGGGTGGCGTTGTATTCGATGAGTGCCCGCTGGGCCTCGTCGCGGTCGACGATCCCGCCCGGGTGGCAGGTGGTGCAATAGGGGAGCGAAGCCGAGGCCGCCGACACAAACATCTCCAGGTTCGGTTTGGGGATGAAATCTTGGAAATACAGCCCTTCCAGGCCGCCGTCCGCGGCGCCGTCACGAACCGGCGGCGGCTCGGCCGCGCGGGCGGGAAGGGTCCCCGGGGCTCCCAAAAACGCGCAGGCCAAGAGGGCCAGGGCGGCCGGCGCGCCGGCGGAAACAATGCGGTACGGGCCGTTCATGCTGATTGCCTCGAAATCTTTAGCCGTTTGAGATGTTTAATGGACAGAGGAATTCGCCGCCTCCGGATGACGAGAAGCCCCGAGTCCACGAGGACGTCGGCCAGGCTTCTCCTTCTCGGTTTTTGGTAGTATACGATGCCTTTCCGCCGTTGGCAAACCGATTTCTCCACGCCGCCGCCGGTTTTCCGGGCTTCGTTGGCGCTTTTGTGTCTCTCCTCCTCCGTTTCGGGACCGACCGGAGCCTGCCCGCGAGGCGCCGGCGTCCGATCCCTGGGTCGCCGGTGTCCCGGCGACGGGCTGGCGTTCCATATCGTTGGGGGTGGCGCACAGGCGGGTGGTTCGATATACTTGCGGAATGCATCCATAGAGTTCGGAATCAAAGGTGAAGAACCGGGGCAAGGGGATTTAAATGTCTCTGTATCGCCGTTTGCTGCTGTTGGTAGGTCCGCTGACCCTGCTGGCCTTCTTGGCGCCCGCTTTTTACGCACACTTCACCGCCACCAGCCGGCTGGTGTACGACACGGAGCATCTGCTCCGGCAGATGGTGTTGCGCCGGGCAGCCGACGCCGACGTCTTCTTCACGCGCCTTGAACAAATCCCGAACACCTTCGCCGCGGGCCTGACCCGTCGCCCCCCGTCCACCACAGAGCATATCTTCTCCATCCTGGAAGACGCCTTTTCGCCTTGCCCCGATGCCTTCGGCGGAACGCTGGCATATGAGCCGGGCGCCTTTGAGCCGGGGCAGCACTTTTTTTCGCCGTATGTCAGCCGCGCCGAGGGCGGAGGGTTTGATCACGCGATGATCAGTCCCGAGACCGGCGCCTACGACTATTTTCTGGAAGAATGGTACGCCGAGCCCAAGAAGCGCCAAACCGGCTACTGGACCAAGCCTTATTTCGACGAGGGCGCGGGCAACATCTACATGAGTACCTACGGTGTTCCTTTCTATCTGGAGGCCGACGGTCCGATTTCCGGGGTAGCCACCATCGACACGCCCACCGCGGAGGTTATCCAACGCCTGCTGGACGTGGCCGCCGATTTCGGGGAAAAGGCTTATGCGCTGATCGTCGACGCACAAGGCAACTATATTGCTCACCCCAATATAGACCGGGTACTCCAGGAACAGAACGTGATTACCCTTGGCCTCGAATCCTCGAAGGATGATGCGGAGAGCGCCGCCTGGCGCCTTTTGAGGCAGGAGCTGGAAAAAGGCGATGTATGGCAACACCGAATGCGCTCGCTGGAGGAAAATGGTTCCTGGGTGCTGGTGGCCGGCGCGCCCATCAAGGCTACAGGATGGTACTACATCTTGGTCATCCCGGAGGAGACGGTGCTTGGCTCCACCCGAAAGCGGCTGTATGTCATGTTGGGGGTGATGTTCGTGTTTCTGGCGGCTCTCCTGTTCACACTGATGGTATCCGTCCGCCGCTTTTTGGCGCCCATTCACCAAACGATGGCTTTGGCCCGCGCCATCCGGGACGGGGACTATTCCATCCGCGTGTCCCTTTCCCGCAAAGGCGAAATCAACGACCTGGTGGCCGCTCTCAACGAAATGGCGGCGCGCTTGGCTGACCGCGACGATGAATTGCGCCGGCGTCTGTCGGAACGCGGCGACATCCTGCGACGCGTGGCCGTTACCACCGGGGAACTGACCAGCGTTGCCGACCAGGTGGCAGCTTCCTCCCGGAGCCTGTCGTGTGACGCAGACGCACAGAAAACATTGTTCGATCTTTTCCAAAAAACAGCGGATCGTCTAACGTCCGACGCCGCTACCTATGCCCGAGACGCTACCCGTGCCAATGAAATGGTGCAGGCCATGCAGGAGGCGGTTTGCGACGGCAGCCGTGAAATGGCGCGGATGAACGAAACGGCCGGGCGTCTGGCGATTGCTGCCGCGCGTATCGGCACCATCGTGAAAAGCATTGACGGGATAGCGTTCCAGACCCAGCTGCTGTCCCTCAACGCCGCCATCGAGGCGGCGCGTGCAGGTCGGGCCGGGCACGGCTTCGCGGTAGTGGCCGGCGAAGTGCGTATGCTGGCCGGTGGTAGTGCCGACGCCGCGCAAATGTCCTCTACACTGCTATCGGAGACGCGGAAGGAAGCCGATGAAAGCGTGGAGCAGGGACGGCGGACGGAAGAGCGCTTGACGGGAATACGTGCGTCTGCTGACCGCCTTATTGAGGTGATGAGCCTCATATCGGGACTTGCGGCTGAACAGTCGCGGACGTTGACCGAGTTTGTTGCTGAGTTGGGCAAACTGCGGGAGATTGCGGGTCGCAATGCCGTGAACGCGGCGGAAAACGCCTCCGCCTCCACCCAGTTGCATGTTACCGCCGCGCAATTCGAAACGTTGTTGTCGGCCGGTTCTGATGAAAAGGACACCATCAGGCAATCCAGATAGCTATATCCGGCCCGCCGACAATCCCCCTGCACCCTGCCCCGCGCACGAGGGCTGGACCACTATGCGGGGTTAATGGAGAGACTACCGAACACCCGAGGCCATCTACTGCCTCCCGATTTTATCGCCATCCAGGC
>WRCJ01000125.1 GCA_009784085.1 Oscillospiraceae bacterium
CCGAAGTGGGAAACTCCTTCGTCCTGATTGCGTTGATGGCCTCTAGTTGCTT
This sequence comes from Oscillospiraceae bacterium, assembly GCA_009784085.1. Taxonomy (GTDB): domain Bacteria; phylum Bacillota; class Clostridia; order Oscillospirales; family UBA929; genus JAIRTA01. The sequence continues at coordinate 53 of WRCJ01000125.1, forward strand.
GGCGTAGGCCTCCGCCAATCGTTGCGTGAAATGCTCGCTCTGTTCCTTGAGCATCTGCTGGCGGGTCAGCTCCTTCTCGTTTTCTGCGCGCAGGCGCCGGCCCGTCTCGGCGGCTTCATAGGTGGCGCGGCGGATGGTCTCTTCGGATTTTTCTTTGGCCTCGCGGGTCAGGTCATCCGCCATTTTCTGGGCGGTGTACAGCGTGCGGCGCATGGCCTCATCCACGCTGCGGTACTCCTCCACCGTTTCAACCAAAACCTTGAGCTTGCTTTTCAGCACTGCATTCTCCTTGTACAACGCGCCATAATCCGCCGTTAGTTGCTCCAAAAACTCATCCACGACGGCCATATCGTAGCCGCCGAACATGGCTTTTTCGAATCTTTTGTCCTGTACCTCCTGCGGCGTAAGCATGCTTCTCATCCCCTAACGCGCCCCGCAGGGCGTCTGCAATTCGCGGCTTCATAGGCCCCCCGCTTTGACGGCCCCATAAGGCCGTACCTTTTGGCGAGTGGCGGTATGCGGCGCCTGGAAAGACAGGCGTCACGCATAGAGATGCTTGGGATGCGGGCAAGTCGCCCGCGCGGGGTTAGTACCTTGCGGTACTAGAAGTACAACCCGTTGTTTTCCAGTTCGTCGATGAGGTCGCCCATGATATCCACGTTATACGGCGTGATGATATACGTGCTGTTGGCGACACGCTTGATTTTTCCATCCTGCGCATAAGCGACGCCGGACAGGAAATCGACAAGCCGCCGGGCGATCTCTTTGTTGGCCGATTCCAGATTGAGGACAACCGTGCGCTTGTCCCGCAGATGATCTGCTATCTCCGGGGCGGCGTCAAACCGTTCGGGTTTGACCAGCACAACCTGCAGTTGTGTGGTGGTGTGAATGTTGACCACTTTATCGTGCCTCTCCTCATTGTGTACGGGCGGCGCGGCCTCTCGTTGAGGGATGAAATCCTCCAACTCATCCTCTTCCTCCTGGTAGGGCCGGGTCAATCTCCTCAGTTCGTCCAGTAGTCCCATGTTACGCGTCCTCCTCTTTGCTTATATAAAAATGTACCGATTCCTCACCGGCTTCTCGTACCAAAAAGCGCTGTTCCGATGCGCAGCATATTTGCCCCAGCGCGCACGGCCGATTCGAAATCATCACTCATGCCCATGGACAGGGCATTCATACATATATTATCCCTCTTTTTTCCCTGAATGTCAACATATAGTTGCCTCATAACCACAAAATATTGTGTATCGCCTTTTGATGGTAGGGGCGGCGGGATACACATCAAACCGCGAACCTGTATGTGCCGCAAGGAAGATAGCGCATTTATGGCATCCCAAACGGCATCTGGATCCAATCCGCCTTTTGTCTCCTCGCGGGCGATGTTTACCTGCAAGAGCACCTGCTGCACCACGCCCAGGCGCGAAGCGCAGGCGTCAATGGCTTGCGCGAGGGGCAGGGAGTCCACGGATTGGATGAGCGAAACCCGCCCCACCACCTTGGAAACCTTGTTTTTTTGCAGGTGGCCAATGAAATGGAGAGGCGCCCCCGCATACGCGCCCTGCGCGTCTTTTTCCAGCATCTCCTGCACGCGGTTCTCCCCCACGGCGTCTACCCCGGCCTGAACGGCCTCGCGTATCGACCCGCTGGGCATGGTCTTGCCGGCGGCCACCAATGTGATGGGGTGGCGCCAAACCCCGCCGGCCGCCATGTCGATGCGCCGCCGGATATCCAGAACGCGCTCGGCAATGGTCATTGGCGTCAACCTCCGGTTAGGTTTACGGGCGGAAAGCCGCCGCCCCCAGCGCCGCCCCCAGGGCTACCTCATTTTAGGACTTTGCCGTCGTAAAGATCCTTGCCCCGGACAATGACCTCATCGCCGGGCAGCAAGGCACCGGTGCGCTCCGGCTTATAGGAGACCAGGTAATAGTTGTCCCGCTCCAGCAGGATCTCCACCGGCTTGAATTTCTGTTGGCTGAAAATCATGCAATATACGCCGGCTTTGCCGTCATTGTTGACGCGCACCGCCTCGCGCGGCACGCGCAGGCCGTATTGCGCGCCCCACAGGATCTCGCAGTGGGCGTTGCGCAACGTGATCAGCTCCGCCATGTAGGCGTCGCCTTCAAGAATAAGCAGGCAGTCGCCGCTCTTGTCCGTTTCCTTCCGGTACACGCGGACATCGCAAGTGATCCGATTGTCCACCCGTAGCTTGAGCGACCCGCCCACGCTCATGGCGCCCATCAACTTCTCTTGCGGGACGACCGCGACATAGTACCAAGAGAAGCCCCTGGCCAATCGGCCCATGGCGGACGCGGACGGCGCCACCGCCCTATCGGCCAGTGCCAGCACGGTTTTTGCGGTGAGCGTGTCCAGGTTTTGCGGCGTCAGGATCGCTTCATAGCCGTCTGTCTCGGCGCAAAAGATGCCTGAATCCGGTGAAGCGACGGCGCCTTGCGCGTCGCCTATCCGCGCCTGCGCGGCTTGCAGCTGCGTTTCGAGGTCCTGGGCGAGGGCGTTTTGATCCTGCCCGCCCTCGAAAATAATAGAACGCTTGTACAGCAAAGCGCGGAGGGCCACAGCTTGCCCAGCCGCGCCATGGAGCAGGCCCGCGTCGCGCGCGTCGAGCAACTCTACCAACGCGTCATGTATCGCGCTGTCCATCTCCCCCACGTTGACCGGATCGGCGTCAAGCTGGCTGATAATCTCCAGCCGCGCCAACCGGCTCGTCAATTCGTGTATCTCGTTGTACGCTTGCAACGTCTGCGCGTCTTGGTAGGTCAACGCCAGCGCGTCCCCTTTGGCCAGCCGCTGCCCGGTCTCAGCCATCAGCTCCCAAATGCCGCCGGGTTCGCCAATGACGGCTTCGTCGCGCACAAACCAGCCGTCCAACGGGGTGACGGTCTCCGCCGTCTGCAAAAAAACGGAAACTGTCCCCACGGGGTCTGTCAGCGCGTTGACCACATGATAACTCATATAGGACATGACAAAGATGAATAAGACCAAAAAGATGGCGCGTTTGACCCACAACCCCTGGTTTTTCATGCAAGACTCCCGCAATTCGTGGCAATACCCCCATCTGGGGGCGCCGACAATAATCTCGCCGCAGTTACCATAAAACTTCCCACCTGCATTATACACGACAAAAAATCGTTTTGCAATAGGAAAATCGCCATTTTATCATTTTGTTACGGCGCGGTAAGTTGACAAGTTAAGCGCAACCGGGGCGGGGGCGTGGGGATGCATTAAGTCGTGCAAACTGAAGAGTATTGAGAAGATGCAGTTAGTCTTTCCGAACG
>WRCJ01000126.1 GCA_009784085.1 Oscillospiraceae bacterium
TACTATGCATTCGTGGGGAAAGCAATAGGGGATCGCATCCGCTCATGCAACCCCCTATACATGGTTCCCCTTGCTACTAGCTGGTTTTTTCGATCCTTGTTTGTTTTCTATGCGATTGCCCTGTCTCTTTCCCCGGTTCCCTTGCAATCCATCCAGTTTTGCAGTATACTTTTCCCAGAGAGAGGAGCGTACCCCTATGGATATAAAACGCGAGATCGATAAACTGCGCCGGGAGATCGAAGCCCACAACTACGCCTACTACGAGCGGGACGACCCTACGATTCCCGATTTCGAGTACGATGCCCTGATGCGCCGGCTGCGCGACTTGGAAGAGCAATATCCGGAATACCGCGCGGAGAGCTCCCCCACCCAGCGCGTCGGCGGGCGGGCGGCCTTTTCGCCGGTGGCCCACGCCGTGCCGTTGGAAAGCCTGAACGACGTCTTTTCGGCGGAGGAGCTGCGATCGTTTGACGTTCGTTGCCGCGAGGCGCTTGGCGGCCCGGTTTCCTATGTGCTGGAGCCCAAGGTGGACGGCCTGTCGGTGTCGCTGACCTACCTGGGCGGCTCCTTTGCCAGCGGGGCGACGCGCGGCGATGGCGTCACCGGCGAGGATGTCACGCACAACCTTCTGACCATTGAAAACCTGCCCGGGGTTTTGCGCGGGCAGCCCCCCGATCGGCTGGTCGTGCGGGGGGAGGTGTACATGTCCCGTGAGGTTTTCGCGGATATCAACGCCGATCGCGAAGCCAATGATCTGCCGCCGTTTGCCAACCCGCGCAACGCCGCCGCAGGTTCCATGCGCCAGCTCGACCCGGCGGCGGCAGCCGAGCGACGCCTGTCCCTCGTGGTGTTCAACATCCAAGAGTTGTCCGGCGGCTGGCCAGATACCCACACGGAAACCTTGGATCTCTTGGCCTCCTGCGGTTTCCCTGTGAACACGCACGCCGTTTTTTCCGATATGGAGGCTACCTATCGAGCCGTTTTGGATCTGGGGGCGCGCCGGGATGCGTATCCCTTCGAGATGGATGGCGCCGTGATAAAGCTGAACGATTTAGCCGCCCGTCGGACGCTGGGCAGCACATCCCGCGCGCCGCGCTGGGCGATCGCGTACAAGTACCCTCCCGAGCAAAAGGAGACCACCCTGCTGGACATCCTGATCCAGGTCGGGCGCACCGGCGTGCTCACGCCCAAGGCAAAGCTCGTGCCGGTGTGTTTGGCCGGCGCCACAGTGACCCACGCCACGCTCCACAACCTTGATTTTATCGCCGAAAAAGATATACGGATCGGCGACACGGTGTTGGTGCAAAAGGCAGGCGATATCATCCCCGAAATCCTCTCGGTCAAACAAGATAAGCGTCCGGAAGGCGCCGAACCGTATGTATTCCCTCAAACATGCCCCGTTTGCGGCGCGCCTGCCGTACGTGACGCCGGCGAAGCCGCCGTGCGCTGTACCGGCGCCGCATGTCCCGCCCAGCGACACCGCGCCCTGCTCCATTTTGCCTCCCGGGGCGCCATGGATATTGACGGCTTGGGGACGGCCACGGCGTCGTTGCTTCTGTCCGAAGGGCTGTTCGCCTCGCCTGACGATCTGTACCGACTGACGCCGGACGACCTGGCGCAGCTGCCTTCTTTCAAAGAGAAGTCGGCGGCCAATCTGATAGACGGTATCGCCCGCTCCAAGTCGCGCGGTTTGGCGCGCCTACTGTTTGCCTTGGGCATCCGCCATGTGGGGCAGAAGGCTTCGCAGGTCCTGGCGGAACGATTCGGATCGATGGCGGCGTTGCAGGAAGCCTCTTTGGAAGAGCTGACATCGATTGCGGACATCGGCGCGACCACGGCAGGAAGCTTGAAACGCTTCCTGGACAGCGCGCAAGGCCGGAGCCTCATCGAGGGCTTGCAGACTTGCGGCGTAGAGATGACCGCGCCCCAAAAATCCGGGGGAGAGAAACTGTCCGGCCTGGTCTTTGTATTGACCGGGACGCTGGCGCGGCAAACCCGAACCCAGGCCGCCGCGCGCATCGTGTCACAGGGTGGCCTCGTGTCGGGCAGTATATCTGCCAAGACTAGCTATGTCGTGGCCGGCGAAAAGGCCGGCGGAAAGCTGGCTAAGGCAAAAAACCTGGGGATCCCCGTGCTGACCGAGGAAGAATTCGAGGCGATGCTGATGGAGGGGTCCTGATGCAAACCCTGGTGCAAACATGGCCGGGGACAAGGCAGGAAACATGGTCGGAAACGTGGGCGGGAACACGGACGGGAGCGTTGCCGGGAACACGGACGGGAACGTGGGCGGAAAAGGCTTATGCCAAGATCAACCTGACACTCGAGGTGCTGCATAGGCAGCCGGACGGCTACCACGACCTCCGCTCCCTGATGCAGACGGTATCGCTGTACGATGTCATCACGGTGACCCACAGCGGCGATGGCACCCTTCGCGCCGCGAGCAACCTGGCCTCCTTGCCCACCGACCGGGATAATCTGGTGGTGGCTGCGGCGGAGGTGTTTCTCGAAGCGACGGGTATTCCTGTCAAGGGATTGTGCTTTACTATCGAGAAGAACATCCCGGTCTTCGCCGGGCTGGGCGGCGGCAGCGCCGACGCGGCGGCGGCCTTACGGCTTCTCAACCGCGCCTATGCCGCCGGACTGTCCGCCCGGGCGTTGGAAGAAATGGCGCATCGGGTGGGTTCCGACGTGCCGTTTTGCGTTCGGGGCGGCACGCAACTTGCCGAGGGTCGGGGGGAACGATTGTCTGCCTCACCGCCGCTGCCGCCCTGCTACATCCTCCTGTGCAAGCCCCCCGCAGCAGTCTCAACCCGCGAAGCCTTCGCCTGGTGGGATGCATCGCGGGATGAAACACTGGGCGCATCGCGGGGCGTATCGCAGGGCGTATCGCGGGGCGTATCGCGGAGTACATCACTGGGCGCATCGCGGGGCGTATCCCAGGGCGCGGCAAAAAAGCCGGATCTCGCCGGCTTCCTCGATGCACTCTCCCGCGGCTACCTATCCGGTGCGGCGCGGTGCCTTGGCAATGTTCTGGAGGCGGTTTTACCGCCCACCCAAGCCGATGCCGATGTGGCGCAAATCAAAGGCATGATGATGGATGCCGGCGCGCTGGGCGCCGTGATGAGTGGCAGCGGCCCCACCGTGGCAGGGCTGTTCGACGACGCCGGGGCCTGCGCGGCGGCGGGCGCCACCTTGCGGGAACGCTACGCCGACGTTTATGTTACGCGGCCTGTTTCCCCAATATGCGGGTAGGTCATGATGGGTAGGCCGTGATGGGTGGGTCATGATCATGTCGGGTGGGTCATGGTCATGTTGGGATGGTCATGGTTTGATATA
>WRCJ01000127.1 GCA_009784085.1 Oscillospiraceae bacterium
CAATTACATCGTGCTCGTCAACGGCACGGCCCAGCTGAACACCGCCGCGCACCTGTTCCTCTATCCCTTTACCACAGCGGCGACGACGCTCCTGAAGGGCGCGTCCGTTTCTTTCACCGCCTTAGCAACGGATGGGAATTATCATCCCATCACCGCGCCGGCTATCAGTTGGCGGACAGCCAAGCCAAGCGTCGGAACGATCAACGCCAATGGCCTCTTTACGGCGCAATCGGCTGGGGAATGCCAGGTGGAGGCTGTCGGGGGCGGTGCCTCAGGCGGTGCCTCGGGCGGTACCTCAGGCGGTGCCTCGGGCGGTACCTCAGGCAATGTCACTGTCCGCGTCACAGACAAGGTGGACAGTTTGCAGTTTGTGGGCACAAGCGGCGGCGCCATCACATCCCTGTCCGCCTCTCCCGGCAAGCGCGTACAGCTTTCCATCCGCTCCCTGTTCGAGGGCATGTCCGTGGTCAATCAAAACAAATGCTTCACTTGGAAGGTCGAGGGCAGTATCGGGTCGGTCAGCCCGGACGGCGTCTTCACGGCGACGGAGAGAAACGGCGTGGCCGGGGTGATAACCGCCGAATACAACGGGAAAAAGGCCAGCCTGTCCGTCATGGTGGGCAGCCGCCCCACCCCCGTCGAGACCTTTGAAGCCGACAACAGCCGCTTCGGGCCGTCCACGGCGTCCATCGGCTTTTCTTTCCTGTCCGACAGCGAGAAAGCCCAATACGGTCTGCGATCCGGGCAGATTACCTATCAATTTGGATCGTCGTCGTCGGGGTCGTCATCGACAGGATCGTCATCGTCGGGGAACGCCGTTTTGTCGTTGCCCGCCAACGTGCCGCTGCCCAGCGGTTCCACCTACCTGAGCCTGTGGGTGTCCGGCGATGGTTCCGGCAACCGGCTCAGCTTGGACGTGACGACGGCGGGGGGCTCCTCTTCGACGCTCGCCGTGGGTACCCTCAGTTTTACGGGGTACCGGCAATTCCATGTCAATCTGCCCAACGGCGCCGCCAAGGTTTCGGCGGTCAAGCTGACCCGCGCCTCCGGCGGGGCGGCGAAAGGTTCCTTCCGGACCGACCAGTGGGTGGCATCCCCCGTACGTTATGACAACAAAACGCCTCCCACTGTGGGCTTTGACGCGGTGACGCTCTCCTCCGACGGCAAGGTATTGTCGGTGCGGGCGCGCGCCCTGGACGCCTCCGGCTTGCCGTTGGCCGCGGAAAACGTCACGCTCAAGCTGGATGGCAAGTCGGTCAAGATCGCCTACAGCACGGTAACCGGTCAGCTGACATACACGTTGACAAACCTCTCCAATTCGCCCCACCGCCTGACGCTGGAGGCTGTCGATCCATCCGGCGCGCGTAGCCGCGCCTCCTACGATATCGCCGGCACCGGCGACGGTACGGTCAATCCTTTTCGTGATGTCTCCAACTCCTATTGGGCTTCCACGCATATTCACTTCCTGTATCGACAAGGCGTCCTGGAAATGCCCTCGGACGGATCGCGCAAGTTTTACCCGGGCAAGGCGTTGACCCGAGCCGATATCGCCGTTTACGTGGCTCGGATGTTGCAGCTGGATCTCTCCCAGTATAGCGGCGTCACATTGCCGTTTACGGACACGAGCCGCATCCCGAAGGCTGCGGTGGGTTCGGTGCGCGCCCTCTATGCGTTGGGCATGATCAAAGGGAAAACCAGCGGCGGCGGGTTGATCTTCGACCCCGGCGGGACTATGTCCCGATCCGATTTTTTCACGTTGCTGGGTCGCACCATGCCCCGGGGCTATGCGTCCGCCGCGTTGGGATTTGCCGATACCGCCACGATCCCCAGCTATGCCAAGGGGCATGTCCAAACGATGGTCGCGCTGGGGTATGTCGCGGGCCTCCCGGACAACACCTTGCGCCCCGGCAATAAGATCACACGGGCTGAGGCGGCCAAGCTCCTCTACATGTTCTTCTGACAGTACTACACAGTACTATGTAGAGCTACTATTGCTACTACGAGTACTACGGCGACGAAGGGAGACGACTAGCATGAAGCGCATGCTGAAAACATACCGGAAGTACATCATTCCCGTCCTGGTCGGTGTTTTCCTCTTCGCGCTCATTACGAATTACGAGAGCACGATGCAATTGCTATCCAACGTGTGGGGCGGCATATGGTTCGCCCTGTCGCGCATTGTCGGCGGATTTGCCTTGGCCTATATCCTCAATTTATTTGTCAATGCCATGAGGAGGCATCTGAAATTCCCCAAGTGGTTGGCCATTGTCGTCTCCTATGTCATTTTGCTTGGCGTTATTGTGTGGATGATCCTGTATATCGTCCCCTACATCAAGCAGAGCGTGGAACAAATCCTGGACATCACGCCCACCGTCGCGACGAGTGTCGAGGAATTTCTGCGAAGCAATGCCAAGAGCTTGGATGAACAGGGGCTTTCCTTCCTCAACGACTTCATCGACAACGCAACCACCGGCCTTGTCGATTGGATTTCGTCACTGGTCGATCTATCCTCGATAGTGCCCGTGGTGAGCGTGATCGGGCGCACGTTGCTCAACTTGAGCTTCTGGTTTATGATATCGGTGTACGCATTGATCGACAAGGAACGCGTGCTGCGCGCGTTGCAACGGATCATCCGCGCCTTTATGAAACCAGACAAAGCGGAATCACGCATCCAGTTTTTCCGCGAGGCCAACAGCATCTTCTCCAAGTATGTCGTGGGCAAATTCTTCGAGTCGTTTATTGTCGGCCTCTTGTCTCTCGGCCTCTATGGGATTTTTGGCCTGGAAATGTGGCCGTTCCTGGCATTTCTAGCCTTTGTGTTCAACATGATCCCGTATTTTGGACCGCTCATCAGCGCGGCGGCTTCCGTGGCTATCCTGCTACTCTTCAACCCGATTCAAGCGTTGTATTGCCTGATCATTTGCGTCGCCTTGCAGACCTTGGATGGCTCGGTGATCGGCCCCCGGATTTTAGGCAACTCTGTGGGTTTGTCCCCACTTTTGACCATCATCGCCATCGCCGTCGGCGGGGATCTCGCCGGCCTGGCGGGCATTTTCCTCAGCGTTCCGATTTTGGCTATCGTCAAGACGTTGATCGTCGACCGCGCTGTCGAAGCCCGATTGCAAAAACGGGCGAAAGGGGAAATCGCTGCGGGCGTGGGCGGTGAGGACGG
>WRCJ01000128.1 GCA_009784085.1 Oscillospiraceae bacterium
AGGGCCTGCTCTACGCCGTGGACGAGACGAAAGGGGCACTCGCGGTATACGACACCCGCGACGGTACGCGGATTGCGCGCATTCCCCTGGGGGACAGCTACACGCGGCTGGCCCGTGCCGCCGTGGACGCCTGCAACCATCTGGTGTACGTCACGGACGAGGGCCGCCGCGCTACCTACGTGGTCGATGGTGTCACGCGTTCGCTGCTCTGCGAGGTGGCGGCGGCCGGCGGCTTCGCCGCGCCCATGGGCGTGGCCACGCTCGGGGCTTTTCCGCAATAAAAATTACCCCTTTACATTTCCGTCCGCAAATGGTAAAATATATAGAACAACAAAATGGAGAGGTATGGCATGTGATGAATCATAAAGAGAACAGCAAACTGAAGGTGGCGGTCGTCGGCTGCGGCAACATCGGCACCGGGGCGCATATCGGCAACTACGCGAAGAACAAGGGCGTGGAGCTGGCTTACTTCTGCGACATCATCCCGGAGCGCGCGGATGAGATGGCGGACAAATACGGCGGCATCGCGGTGTACGACTATCATGAATTGCTGGACAAGGACATCGACCTCGTCTCGGTGTGCACGCACAACGATATGCACGCGCCCATCTCCATCGATTTTATGCGCGCGGGCAAAGATGTGCTGTGCGAAAAACCCGCCGCGCGCACCCTGCCGGAGGCCCTGGAGATGCAGCGCGCCGCCCACGAGACCGGCCGCCTGCTGAGCATCGGCGTGGTCAACCGGTTCGGGGCCTACAACAACCTGGTCAAGCAGATGATAGCCCGCGGGGACCTCGGCGAGGTGTTCCACGTCTACGCGAGCTTCCGGGCGCACAGGAGCATCCCCGGCATCGGTGGGGACTTCACCAACAGCGCCGTATCGGGCGGGGGCGCGCTGATCGACTGGGGCGTGCACTATCTCGACCTGATACTCTATTGCTGCGGCGAGCCCAAGCCCCTTACCGCCAGCGGCGAGGCCTTCTGCAAGCTGGGGAAAAACATCAAGGACTACACCTATCTCTCCATGTGGGCCGACCGCACCAAGGAGATGGGCGGCGTCTACGACGTGGACGACTCCGTCATCGGCCTGGTGCGCACCGATGGCCCGGTGATCTCCTTCCATGGGGCCTGGGCGCAAAACATCGGCGAGAGCTAGACCTACATCGACTTCATGGGCGACAAGGGCGGCATCCGCCTGAATTACTGCGGGGATTTCACCTACTACACCGCGAAGGACGGCGCGCTGGCCAAGCAGCACTTCGCCCTGCCCAAGAGCGACATGTACCAGATCGAGATCGACTCCTTCGTGGACAGCGTGCGCACCCGCGTACCCAACCAGGCGCATATCGACAAGACGATCCAGACGTCGAAGATCATGGACGCGATTTATCGCAGCAGCGCAGGGCACGGGGAAGTGGGGATTGATTAGGTTCATGGAATAGCCGATCTTCGATTCGAGGAGAAAACGCACATGAAAAAGCTTGGCCTGGTCATTTTGGCGCTTGTATTGCTGTGCGGGCTGGCATTCGCTTTATCTGCCCGTAAAGGGAGGAGGCATCCGGCAGCACAAGACGAAACGGCCTTCAAGCAAGAGAGCAGCACTGCGTTCATCTCGATCGAAGAACAGGTGGAGCCTGAAGCTTTTGACCCCGGCAATGCCGAAGCCCTGCTGACATTCGAAGAGATGGACTTCGGCGGATACACATGGATTGTTCTGGCCAAGCATGAAGGCAAAGCACTGATAACCACGAAGGATGTCGTTGTAAATAGGCGGCAATACAACTGGGAGTATGGACTTATAAGCTGGGAGAAATGCACCCTGCGCGAAACGCTCAACGGGTTTTTCTACAATTCGTTTTCGTCGGAGGACAGAAGCAGGATCGTGCAAACGAGCTTGACAAATGGCGGTGACGCCAATACTAGCGATAATATATTTCTGCTGAGTGTAGAAGAAGCCATCAAATACTTCGGCGAAAATGACAGGCGAATTGCACACGACAATGAAAATAAGGTGAATTGGTGGCTTAGGTCGCCCGGCGGCGATCGCTACAAAGCCGCGTATGTCAGGGGGGATGGCCGTGTAGACACGGATGGCGTTTTAGCAAACCAAAATAGTAACATGGCTGTGCGTCCTTCTTTGTGGCTAAACCTATCGGATGCAATTCTCACCGAAACGGTTACGACCGAAGCGTCGGCAACAACTACAAAGATGGCAATAGAGTATAAAACGATGCAATTTGGCGGATACGATTGGCTTGTGCTGGACGAACAGGACGGGAAAGCGCTGTTGATCACGAAAGATATCATTGGGCAGCGGCCATTCAACACCGAGCGCAACAAAAAGACCTTTTGGTCATCGTGCACCCTGCGCACATACCTCAACGGGGAGTTCTACGATTCGTTTTCAGAGGCGGACAGAAACCGGATTGCGATTACAAAGCTGTTGGACGAATGGGATGAGGCCAAAATATTTCTCTTGAGCATACAGGAAGTGGTGAAATATTTTGGTGACAGCGGGGACTTCAAGGCGGGGATAAGGAAAGGATATGATTATTGGCTCGAAAGTTATGTCCAGGAAGTAAACGGAGAACTTATATATGATCAGTACAATGACAACCGGTTGACAGCCTACAACGAAGAAAAAAGCGAATGGTTGCTTCGTACGCAGAATGACAGATATCATGCTGCAATCGTGAATCGTCAAGGTGCCATCGACGTGAAAGGCATCAGTGCCTGGGGTTATTGCGGTGTGCGTCCTGCTCTATGGCTGACACTGTAATCACTGCTGAGGGTTTTGATTCAAATTTGAAATAAGGAGGCCCCATCATGTCCACCCTGAAATATACCCGCGCCGTCCTCAAGCTCTCCGGCGAGGTCCTCGCCGGGGCGAACAAGACGGGCATCGACTTTGACCTGACCGAGCGCATCTGCCGGCATTTGACCGACTGCGTGCGCGAGGGCGCGCAGTTGGGCGTCGTCATCGGCGGGGGGAACTTCTGGCGCGGACGGTCCAGCGGGGACATGGACGCCGTGCGGGCCGACAAGATGGGCATGCTAGCCACCATGATGAACGCCCTGGCCCTGGAGGACACCTTCGCGCAGTTGGGGCAGCCCGCGCTTGTGCAGTCGGCCTGCGTGATGCCGCAGGTGGCCGGGTGCATCGACAAGCG
>WRCJ01000129.1 GCA_009784085.1 Oscillospiraceae bacterium
ACAAATCTATACGCAAAGCCAGACCGAATAAAATCAGCAGCAGGATTGGCAGTATGAATTTGAGTTTCTTGAGCATACAGTTTCTCCAATATTTGTGGTTGTACATCATCAAAACACCCGCCGTCTGCGGACGGCACCCTCTTTTCTAAAGAGGGTAGAGTTTGGACGCGCCTTTCCTTACCCTCTTTGGTAAAGAGGGTGGCTCCGCAGAGCCGGGTGTTTTGCCCCAGCCCCCTTTTCAAAGAGGGTGGCGTCCGCAGACGCCGGGGGATTTCCTACAGGGCGTAGGGACGCCATATATGGCGTCCGCGTGGTATGTATCTTGGTGTTTTGGGGGCGGACGCGATGTATCGCGTCCCTACAGGGATCAAAACACCCGCCGCACACGCGGACGGCGCCCTCACATCCCCCGGCGCTTCGCGCCACGGCAGATTGTCAAGTCAAATGCAACACTTAGCGGAAAAGAATTCCGAAGGCGAAAGCCAGCCAAGACATTTTCTGGGGCGTTCATTGATAAGGGAAACGACATGCTGGAGATACTCTTCTGAGACAGCCAAGAAATCAGTGCCTTTCGGGAAAAAGAAACGAAGGAGACCGTTGGTATTTTCGTTGCTTGGCCGCTGCCAAGGGGAATGTGGGTCAGCGAAGTAGACAGTGGTTTTATGGTTTTGTTCAAGTTCTGCGAACTTCGCGAACTCAGCGCCGCGGTCAAGGGTCAGGCTCTCTACCTTCACTCCGTCAAACGCCCTGCCGAAAGCCTCTACAATCTTGGAACTGTCCCGGCTTTCACACCGCGAGGAATAGAGCATACGGGATCGGCGATCCACCGCCGTTACGGCACAGCCTTTTCCGATAGCGCCATATATCGTGTCACCTTCCAGGTCACCCAAACGTTCACGGGCAGCCGCTTCGTTAGGTCGCTCATGAATGGTATGTACGGGATGGATGGCTTGCGTATTATGGCTATGCTTTCGCTTGCCCCGCCTCCGCAAATGTGTTTTCGGCGTAAACCTTTTGGAAAGCAGCCGATTTCGGAGGGCACGGTAGATTGTCGAATGGCTTATAGTATCCTCTGCGTGGGATTTGTTCCATCTGGCCGCGATTGCCTCGGGCGGCCACGCCTTATCCAAGGATTCCTCTACAAAGGCGCGTATCTCCCCGCCCTCCAACCGGCCATGTCTGACGCATAGTTTTCGACGGCAGATATACAGGGTAGTTGCCCGCCACGGATGATAACGCCCGTCCTTGTTCTTGTTCCTGGCAATCTCACGGCTGATGCTTGACTTGTTTCTGTCCAACGCTTTCGCTATTGCCCCCATGCTCTTCCCTTCGGAAAGCATTTGCGATAGACTTTCGCGCTCGGTTAAGGTAAAATGTTGATATGACCGCATGGCAACCTCCGTGTCTTTGGTGTGTGGTAATATCAATGTACACCATTGGTTGCCTTGTGGTCTACCTTTTTTCTGCCGTTGCACTTAGTATTATAATCTGCCCACCCCCTTCTGCGGAAGGGGGCCAAAACGGGGGCATGGACGAGGACGGGGACGAAGATGAACCGCCGGACGACGTCAAACCGGCGCTGACGCCGGAGCAGCGCAGGGCCAACGCCGCGCAGCGCCGCGAGCGGGAGCGGTTCGGGTGGGACGACAACCGGACGGCGCTGCCGGACCTATACGGGCCGATATCGGACACCATAGACAACATCAAGGACGGCAAGTCCCTGTTGGAGTTCGGGGACACGGCGCTGGGGCTGGCCGCGGACTTAGTACCGGGCGGGCGGCAGCTCAAACGGTCGCGGCAGGGCGTCGAGACCATCCTGCGCGGCGGGCGGTACAAGGGCTACGGCGAGGATTCGCGGCTGCTCTACCCGGTGGACGCCACCTGGCAGCAAGTCCTGCAAGCTTCGATATTCGGAAACAACGCCCTGGCGGCGACGCGGGATTTCTACGCGGGCGGGGACAGCGGGTTAAGCAAGAACCAGACCGCGCTCTATGAATCCCTGGTGTCGGGCGGGGCCGACCGCATGGAGACCTACCACGCGATCCAGGACTGGCGGCGGATCGGCAACGATAAGGACGGCGAGCTTGATTCTTACGAGCGGGGCCGGATGCAGCGGGACGTCCTGCGCGCGCTGGACATGGACGACGAACAGAAGCTGGCGCTCTACACCGGCCTATCCGGGGCCGACACGCGCGGCGAGAAGTTCCAAACGCTGATGGCCGCCGGTCTCACCTGGGCCCAGGTGATGGACGCCTACGACCAATACGCCGCGCTGAACGCCGGCGAGGGCATGGCGGCGGGCAAAAAGGCGGCGGCGCTGGCGCGGTGGGCCGACACGCAGGGCTTCACCAAGGCGCAGGCCGCCGCCGTGAAAAACCAGCTGAAATTTTTTAGCATCGTCCCGGCCGAGGCCACGCGCTACCAGCACATGACCGACGCCGGGCTGGACGCCGGCAAGGCCTACGAGCTGACGCAGGCCTTCGACGCGCTGGCGCCGCTCCCCGGGGCGAACAGCGTCTCGAACATGCAGCGGTACCGGGCCATCGAAAAGGCCGCGCTGACCGAGCGGGAGAAGATCGCGGCCATCGGCGCGGTCATGGGCGACACCGCGGCCTACCAGAAGCTGGCCGCCGCCACCGAGGCCGGGGTGCGCCTCGGCCAGTGCCTGGACTTGCTCGACGCCGGGGCGTTTTCCGGCGGCGCGAAAGACATCCCGCTGTACCGCGCGGTCGTGGACGCCGCGAACCGGCCCGAAGACCAGCTCGCCGCGCTGTCGGCGCTGATGACGGACGCCGAGTTCAACAAGGTACGAACGGGCGACGACTTCGGCGTGACGCCCGAGCTCTACGTCCGAGCGCGCGAGATCATGGCCGGGATGCTGGAGGGCGCCGGACGGAGCGGCAACGGCGAGGACGTGAAGGCGGCCGTCAAAAAAATACCGGGGCTGACGATCACCCAAAAGGCCGCGCTCTGGCAGATACTCAGCCCGGCGACCACGGCCACAAACAACCCCTTCAACACCGTAACCGGGAAGAAGGTGCAGAAGGCGCTGGACGACTGGAAAAAAGACGAGCCGCAGGGGTTGAGCTTGCCACGACTGACGGGGTGAAAAAGACGATTCCACCGCCAAGCAATGGCTGTCCATTCTCGTGTCCAGCGGTCGGGCGC
>WRCJ01000130.1 GCA_009784085.1 Oscillospiraceae bacterium
GGCCGCGGCGGCGGCCAATGGCGCGAATATCAGCGAAAAGCACACCAGGGCAATGCTTCCCAAAAACAAGAAAGAGAGAAGCCACATCGCCAGCAGATTGGCGACGGGCGCGATGAGCGAGAATGTCTGGAAGTACACGGCCACCAAGGGCGCCGAGAAGGCCAACACGGACAGGGAAAGGGAAATGCTGGAAAACACATAGGCCCGCAGGCGGGGCAACCGCTTTTCCGGCCAGAACCGGCACGATGCCAAGGATTTTCTGAACCTGCCCGAGAAGAGGATGATCCCCAGCGAGGAGGCGAAGGAAAGTTGCAAGCCGGCGTCGGCCACGGCATAGGGGTTGAGCGCAAGCAAAACAAGGAGCGACAGCGAAAGCGCGGTCAGGGAATCCTCTTCGCGCCCCAGCACGTAGGAGAAGAGAAGGCAAGCCTGCATGATCCCGGCGCGTACGGCCGAAGCCGGGAAACCGGCCGCCGCGACAAACAGGAAGACCACAGGAAGCCCCACCCAGAAGGCGCGTTTCCTGTTTCCCATGAGCAGGATGATGGCGCCCACCAGGAAAGAGATGTGCATACCGGACACCGACATGGCGTGGGTCATGCCCGTATTGCCCAGGTCGGCCAAAAAGCTCTCGTCGAGGGCGGACGAATCCCCAATCAGGAGGCCTTGGGCCAGCGCGGCCTCCTGTGGCGGCAACGCCCGGTTCAGCTCGCGGCGGACAGTATCGGCGACAATGGCCGGCCAGTGGGCAACAGGCACGGGGGACGGGCTGTCCACCGAAAGGGCGCCGCCGGACTGCACCGCGCGCAATACGATGCCGGAAGGCCGCCAGAAAGCCAATATATCATCGGCGGATCCCGGCTGGGGCGCCTTGCATGCCACGTCCAACGCCATCTTGTCGCCGGGGCGGATGTCCAGGTTCTCGCGCAAATAGAGGGTCGCGCTGTATTTCCGCCCGTCCGGCATGGTCAACCTGGCGGCGACCCGCGCGCCGTAGTCGGTTGCCTGCGCTGTCGCCAACGCCTCCGCCTCCACGGCGGCGGTGCGGGCGTCCCACGCCAGGGCGGGGGACACAAACAGGCTATCCCAGCCCCATCGCCAGGCAAACCCCAACGCCAACGCCAAGGCCGCCAGCGTCAAGGCTTTGAGGAAGCGCGACCTCCGGATGCGGGAACACGTGAATACAATCAGCCCGCATACAAGCGCAACCGACGCGGCGATGTGCGCTGTCCCGAAGGGCAACGCCCAGTGGGCAATGGCCATCGCCGCCGCCACCGCGAAAGCCGCGATGCACAGGGGCCGCAAGGGGCCTCCCTTCAACCGGGCGGCCAGGACAGCGCGCGGCCAGACAGCAGGTGGAAGTGGAGATGGGGCACCGATTGCCCGGCGCTCTCCCCCACGTTGGACACAACGCGGAAGCCGTCGGCACAATGATGCTCCCTCGCCATTTGGGCTACGACGGCAAACAAACGCCCCAAAACGGCGGCGTGGCCCTCGCCTAAATCCGCCGCCGAGGGGATGTGTTCCTTGGGGATGACCAAGATATGCGTGGGCGCCACCGGCGCGATGTCGTAGAACGCGACAACGCAATCGTCTTCATAGGCTTTCTTTGACGGGATTTCCCCGGAGACAATCTTGCAAAAAATGCATTCGGCCATAAGGATCACCTTCCTGATTTAGCATGTTAATCATGGCCTATACATTATACCATACTTTTCGCGTTATGTCAGCAACAACAGCTCCTTTAGCCGCCGCAACGACCGCGCGCTGCGCGCGTCTCCCCTGGCCCTGATGACAAGCGCGTGCATCAGGGTGGCGAGCTCCCCCTCGGTGAGGGCATCCAAGACAGCTCGTAAATCTGCATGCGGCGGCGACCCCGACACGCGCGGCGTCTCCGGTGCATGCGTCAGCTCCGACACACTCGGCGTCTCCGGCACACGCGGTCGCCCCGGCGTGCGCGGCGTTCCCGGCGCATGCGACGATCCCGACGCCATTGCCCCGGCCTCCCTTTTTCCGTGCAACTGGGACGGCGGGGACGACGAGGACGACGGGGGCGGCGGGGACCTGTCGGCGGCGCGCCGCCGTCGCTCGCTCTTGTTCCACTCATAGAAAAGCTCGCCATATTGATGCGTGTGCAGAAATAATGTCGTCAGCTCATCGGAGAGGGCGCCGGGGGCATCCGACTCGCCGGTGAAATAAAAGGGATCCATGCCCAGCACCTGGGCCATGGCCATCGCCAGTTTCGCGGAGATCCCACCCGACCTGTAAGCCCTGCAAACGGTGGATCGCGCCACGCCGGACATCTCCAGGATGGTATCCTGCTTTGCCTTGGAAGCCGATTTCCACGCATCGGACAGGCGTTCCTTGGTCTTGGCGGATGCTATGCTGATGTTGTTTTGCTTCATCTTTTGGATCAAAGCGGCTGAGAACAACTCATTTCCCCCCCAACATTATTGCTTTCTACATTAAACTTGCATTGCACAAATGACGATACAGATATTATAATTGGGATTATTCATTTGCGCAACCCCTTAATGCCAGTTTTTTAATAAAGATTTATAAATAAAGCAAACGCAACATGCTAAAATATTGTTTTCGGGGCAAATTGCTTAGGCTCTCGTGCAAAGGAACCTATTCCCACACTTTCGCCCGTCGATTGAGGATGAGGGCATAAATAAACAATTGACAATTCCACACTATGATGATAGAATAACTATAACTGTTTTGGCAATAAAAATATCCCCTCGCTAGATAATCTCCTTCGCTGTGATATGATTAAGGGTAATAGTATGGAGAGGGAAGGTATGGATAACACAAATCTGGATATATTCTCAATGTTTCGCGACGACCCGGAGCTGCTCGAACTTTTGTCAGAAAAAGGGACCGGCACCGGGGCAGACGCCGCTCACGCGCCGCCTGCCGAAACGCCTACCGAAACACAGCCTTACGGCTCTGCGGCTACGGCGGCGCCGCCGCCGACGCCAACGCCGGCGGCTCCCCACACACCGCCGTGGGGAGCGCCTGCCGCATCGGATGCATTTGCCCCTCCCCCGTCGGCGCCCGCCCCCCAAGCCGAGACGATGGACGAGTCTCAGTGGCGGACGATCATGGCGGAATTGGA
>WRCJ01000131.1 GCA_009784085.1 Oscillospiraceae bacterium
GTTCGGGGGCAACACACGGTACACGCTGACGCTGACGCTCAACGCCGCCGCCAACCACACGTTCCTGCGGCCGGGCGTGACGGCGACGGTCAACGGCGCCACCGCCACCGTTGCCTCCAACAACGGCTCAAGGGTCATCCTTTCGTTCCAGTTCCCGGCCACAGCCGCCGACCCGCCGCCGCAGCTCATCACCATCGATACTGTCGCGCTGGACATTGCCGCGCCGGTGGCCGGTGAGGCGAGATTGCCCGTTACCGTGACCGGTGCGCAGTTTAACTACACGATAACCTGGTCGAGCAGCGACGAATTCTTCCGGGAGGGCGTGCGGTATACCGCCACCATCACGCTGACGGCCAACGCCGGCTTCACGTTCCTGCGGCCGGGCGTGACGGCGACGGTCAACGGGGCAAACGCCACCGTTGCCTCCAACAACGGCACGAGGGTTATACTATCCTTCCAGTTCCCAGCCGTTCCGCCCCCGCCCGGAGATTGATTTTTGCGCTAAAGTCCCCCGGCGGGTGATACGATAACAGAACTGGCGGGGGTGTGCGGATTTTCATCCGATGGGGTTGACATAAATCGCTTTTTGGTGTATCATTGTTAATGAACAAAATCAAAGAGGGTGGCCCCGCAGGGCCGGGTGATTTTCCCGGTGATTTCCCGAAAGGAGACAATAACCATGGCTTATGAAACAAAGGCGATTCTGGCGGGCCTGGCAAGCTATATCAGAACCATCAAGGCGTCGTACAGCTCCGATGAAAAGGCAATGCAGGCCCTGCAAGCGGTGTACGAGTATACATCTGATATGGCGAACACGGAGGGCGTTGTGCTAAAGCCGTTTGATAAAGACAAGAAGGACTGAAAGGAGCTGGGTGAGAAAATCCTCCGGCTCTTGCGGAGCCACCTCCTTTACCGAAAGGAGGTAAGGAGGTATCCCGACCCTCTTTCGCGAAAGAGGGTGCCGCCGAAGCGGCGGGTGATTTCCCCTGTTATGTATAGCGCGGCGAACTGAGGGGTACGCGTTTTACATATAAGAGATTCCCAAAAACCAAAATATTAGGAGGAACTTTTTATGTTAAAAAGAAGAAAAATCATAGCACTCACAGTAGTCTGCGCACTCTTGGTCGGCGCCGCATACGCGGCCGCGTTAGGCACACTGGACATCACCGCGAATCTGTACATCGTTCCCAGTATTGATGTACAATGGGATGATACCATGGAGGGTGGTGCCGGAGTAGGCGTTGACGTAGCAGAGATAACGTCCGTTACCGAGTCGGTTACTGGAGAAGGCTATGACCAAGTGACGGTTACGGCGCTGTTCACAGAGTGGGAAGATGAAGTGCTGTTTACCCTGCCCATCAAAAACGAAAGCTCCGTTCCCGTTGATGTGTACCTGAGAATAGACAACAATGACGAGGATGTAGTTTCTACTACGATTGTAGTGCCCGCGTCAATCGCCGCCGAAAGCTCAGAAAACGCACTGTTGACGATTACATGGGATCAAGACCAAGAAGCGTCGTTCTTGCCGGCCGCCGCCCTTTCCGACCCCCCTGTGATTGGTGATTTAACGGGCGGCACGCCTCTCACCTTCACCATCGTTTTAGAGTATGGTCTGACTGGCTTCACTCCCTAACCCCAGCAACGTACAATTCACACAAAACCACGGCGGGTCCCCTCCCCGCCGTGGTTTTCCAAAAGCCCCCGGGTGGGGGCCGGGGTGATTTACCCCTTGACAAGGCCCCTGGAAAAGTGTATAATGACGGCAAGAGGGAAACCCGCCGTGAGCGGCTGGCTCCCCCTAAGTTTGTATTAAGCTATGTAGCCGTCAACTTGTCAGGGGGACGGCTACATAGCTTTTGGGCTTGCTAAAAGGAATAAAATCAGCGCAATCACCAAACAAATGATGAAACGCAAAATTCGCATCCAGGGGTTACCCATAGGCTCTCACCTGCCCCCCTCGCGCTGTGACACGCGGACCATGCTTGGATAGGGGAGGCCAACCGCCCACGGCAGGAGCCCCTCCTGCCGGATGGCCATTATAGCACAGGGGACGCAAAGATGCAACACTCGTTTTAGAAGGGTAAGGCCATGATAGAACAGCTGGAACTTGAACAAGGGAACGACCGGCGGAGGCCGAACGAGCTGCTGTGGTTCAGCGCCGTGCTGGTGGCAGCGCTCGTTTTGGTCCAGTCCGTGTATATATTTGTGCTGCCGGTGCGTTTTGTGGCGCTGTTCCACAACGCGCGCCCGCTGGTTTACATCGCTGTTGCCGCGGTCTTTTGGATTTACGCGGGCCGTGACGTGCGCCCCTGCCCCAAGGGCGGGCAGGCGTCGGTGTGGGGCGCGGTCGGCGCGATTGCCTATTTCGGCGTCCTGCTGGGCATCGGGGTGCTGTTTGGCTTCGGGAGCAACGTCATGGCGCCGTCGGTTACCATCATCGTGCGCCACGCGTGGGTTTACGCCGTCCCGGTGCTGATGGGCGAGGCCCTGCGGTACAGGATCATCCGCGAAATGCCGCGGGCATACAAGCGCCAGGCCATTGTCGCGCTAACGCCGGCGCTGGCTTTCGCGGAGTTTGACGTCCTGCGCGGCGCGGCCTTCAACTCGATATGGCGCAACACCGACATTTTTTACAACACCATCCTGCCGGCGCTGATTTTGGGCGTCCTGCTGGGATATATGGCGCTGGAGGGGTCGCTCTGGTCGCTCTTTTTCATCGCCGCGGCGTATTCGCTGCCCCCGGTGATGATGCCGACGCTGCCCCGCATGTCCATGGTTGTCTGGGGGCTGGTTGCGAGCGTATGCCTGCTCTTCACGCTGTTGTTTTACTACAGGAGGATGAAATACGGCACCCTGCGCGAGAAGCGCGCGGCCAAACGGCGCGCAAAGTACGCGAAAAAGCACCCGGAGGCCTATTTGATCCCTACGGCGGTTTTTGTGACGCTCCTGGTCGTGTTTGCCCTGCGAATGATGCCCTGGTTCCCCGTCGCCATCCTGACGGGCAGCATGGACAGTGACGACGGGTTCCCCGCCGGCGCGCTGGTATTTATTACAAAAATCGCGCCGGAGGACGTATACGATACGGTTGAATTTGGGCAGATTATCCTCTTCCGGCTCGA
>WRCJ01000132.1 GCA_009784085.1 Oscillospiraceae bacterium
GATGTTGAATCCCACCACGGCGTTATTGTTGTTGTGCGTGTTGATCGGGGTGGTGGTGAGGTTGCCGTTGAACATGCCCTGGTACATGACGTTCACGGTCATGTCGACCAGCGGGCGGTAGAAAGTCCCGTCGAGCGCGATGACCTGCTCGTTGTCCGATCCGAACAGCGACAGGCCCGCCGCGGGCATCTTGACGGCGCCCTTGTTGCCCCAGATGGGCACGCTCGGCGGGGCCGTCACGGTGGCGGCGTTGATGTCGGGCGCCGCATAGGTCAGCCCGTCGCCCGCACGGCGGATGAAGCTGCCCGGGTTGGCCGAGAACGATTGGCTGGTGACGGTCACCTGGCCGGTGAGCCCCACCTTACTCAGATAATCGTCCATCGCGTTCCTAAACAGGGTGACGTTTACGTAGTCGGTGGGCTGAATGATAAACACGCTGTCACCCGCCTTGAGCGAGAAGGGAAGGACAGGCTTGCCGTTTATCTCTTCGTTCACAGCCAGGACGACCGACGCTTTGGAGACTTCCTTTTCGATCGCAAGGTGCTCTTCCGAGCGCATCGTGGCATTGGCATGGGCTATCCTGTCGTTGAGCGGCGTGTCAAAGCAGGGTTGGTTGAGGCCGGCGTCGGGATCATACAGGCCCTTGTCCATTTTATACTTGAGAATGCGGACAACCGACTCGTCGATGCGCGCCATCAGCTCCGGTTTTTCGTTTGCCCTGCGTCCCATTTCCGCGTACAAAGGCGCAACATTGTTGGTGACATTCGCGTTGGATTCGGAAACTATCGGCATCAGCGGGAGATCCACGCCAGCCATAATCGCCAGCTCCACCGCGTCGTAGGTTCCGAAGTGGGTGGTCAAAGCCCCCATGCGCATGGAATCTGTCACGATCAAGCCCTCGAAACCGAGATCGCCCCGCAGGATATCGGTAAGCAGTCTCTTTGACATGGTGCCTGGCGGCGAGAATGTCTCGCCCGATCGTGTTCCCGTGATCATGGTGTCGTCAAATTCCGGCAGCGACAGATGGCCGGTCATGACCATGTCCAGGCCGCCTTCTATGGCGATCTTATAGGGGAGCCAGTCGTTGGCCATTAGGTAGTCATAGTCGCCCGGCACCGTCGAAAGCGTGGAATGGGTATCGGTGGCGGTGTTGCCGTGTCCGGGGAAATGTTTGCCCGCGGCGATGACGCCCGCCTCTTGAATGCCGGCGGTGTACGCCGCGCCCATGAGCCCCACCATTTCTGGATCGTCGCCGAATGAGCGCAAGCCGATGACCGGGTTGTCCGGGTTGGAGTTGACGTCAAGGACAGGTCCGAAGTTGATGTTGCACCCGATGGCCGCCAATTCCTCGCCGATGACTTTTCCGGTCTTGTAGGCCATATCGGGATCCCAAGAGGAACCTACCGCCATATTGCCCGGCATAATGGTTCCCTTCGTGTCCAAGCGGACGATATAGCCGCCCTCTTGGTCGATGGACAGGAACATGGGGATGTTGAACCGGCTGTTTTCGACAGCCGTGCGCTGCAACGCGCCGTATGCGGATTGTCAGAATTCTTTTGATTTGTCAACGAAACTCTGATATAATGAACTATGTGAGGTTAAATTAAGAGGTGAGCAGTATGCAAGTAAACGGCAGCGGAACATGCCTGACACATCTTGAGTGGTTTCGCAATGTCCTGCGCGGCAAGAACATAGTGCTGAGTCATACCTCCGCATTGGAATGTCTTGGGCTTTTTACAGGGTATGTCAATGAAAACCAAATCGATTTATACGCAATAGAGCGCGAACCATACACCAACATCAACTATAACATCGTGAGCGGGTTCGATGGCATAGAAACTACCGAGGTCGGAGGTTTGCGGTGTACCACGGCGAATCAGACATTCAACGATATGCTTCGCGATTATGACAGAATCGACGAGCAGGCACTCGTTCAAGCGCTTAGCGATTATTATTTCAGTCACAACGAGAGCTTTGACGGCTTGGATATTGAGCCGCAATACTTACTTCGGTTTAACACGTTAGCGGATTGGGCTGTGGAGTATTACAATTATGACTGAATTAAGCGATAAAGAAAAATTAATGTACAACATAATGGGCGCGGTTTCCAATTCGGGCGTTCCCCTCATATATAAAGGCGCGATGATAACAAAATTGCTTTTGCTCGAACATAAATTCAGCGCGTTTAGCAGGGAAACGCAGGACATTGACGCAAGCTGGGCTGGCAATCGGCTACCCACTATGGGCGCGTTGACAGCGGCGCTCAACCAGGCGTTAGCTCCGTTTGCCATGAAGGCGATTGTCAAGCGCGAATACGGCGAAAGGAAATCGGCGGGATTTAACGTGGTTTATGAAAGCAACGGTGAGTTAGCGGTATCTGTAGATATAGATATGCGTTCCGAAAAAGGCGGCAGGACATATCACTATGGCGGCATTTCGTTTCTCGGTACTACGGTAGACCACATCTTGAGCGACAAGATTTACGTTTTATCTACGGAAAAGGCATACCGGCGAGCGAAAGACGCCGTTGACGTTTATGCGCTCTCCCATTGCGCAAAAGTGCAGACACGGCCTATCCTCGACATTTGGAAAGAGTACAACAGAACTCCAGGGAGGTTTGAAGCCCTTACCGCGAGACGCGCCGATTTTGAGCACGCATATTCAAAGTTGCAAAGGGTTGAGCCAAAGCCCGACTTTCCCGTTTTGTTCAATCTTCTCCGCTTATTTCTTGCGCCGTTCGTTGAAATGAGTACAAATAATCTCGCTTGGGATAACAACAAACAGCTCTGGCGCGATCCGTCTTTCTTTTTACAAAAGCTTGAGGTTGAATAAGGCAAAGGTTGAATGAGAGAAAATCGTTTTTGACGGAACGGGGGCATGGATCCTGCGGCGGGCCGCGCGGGGGCGCGGCCCCTACGACGCGCAAGATGACGGCGGGGGATTTGCACAAGGGAAAGGGCTGCGGAAGGGGCTGTGGAAAATGTTTCCACAGCCCCTTCTTTGTATTTGGTGGGTAAAGGTGGTCTGCGTCAGCTGGTGATGTTGATGGTGACGGTGAAGTACTGCTGGGC
>WRCJ01000133.1 GCA_009784085.1 Oscillospiraceae bacterium
ATCGTTTGGCGGGGGATCGGTTACGGGGGGCGTGGGCGTTGGCGTGGGTGTGGGCGTTGGCGTTGGCGTGGGGGACGGCGCGGGGGAGGGGACGGGGTCAATGTTGGGAGCGGGCGTGGTCGTTCCGGAGGGGCCCACCTCTACGATGGCGTCGACCCGGTTGTAGTTGCTGTCGGCCTCCTTTTTCTCCTCCTTGCGGCCGTCAGCATACGTGTAGATACGGTAGGAAACCGCTTTCACGCCCGTATACCCGGATTTCACCACGACGCGCGCGCCGGGCGACAGGTCGTTGTTGACCCTCGTGATGGTTTCATAGGGCGAGGTGGATAAAACTTCCGAGCGCATGGTCACCGTATAGTTTTTCACCTTGGTCCCCAAGATGGTAACGGTGACGGACCCGCCCGATTGCGAGGCTAAAATCTTGATGGGGTAGCGGGAATTGTTCTTGAACTTAAAATCTGTGCTGCCCCAGTTGACCGTGGCATCCTGGCCATACGGGACATAGCCCACCGTCATCGAGTGGTTGCGCCGTTCGGTGATCGTCATGTCGGCCCGAAGGGCCGCGCCGTATGTCGTGGTGGACATCTGGCAGACGCCGCCGCCTATCTCGTCGACCAGCTCGCCGTTCACGTAAGCGCCGGCTGGCTGGAACCCCCTCCCGGCGGTGCGCTGGCCCACCACGCCATTAAAAGAGAACACATCGCCCGGAAGCAGGATGGTTCCGTTGATTTTACCGGCGGCCAGCCTGATGTTGGAGGTGCGGGGGACATTGCCGGAGTTCAGGGAGGTGGAGAAGGTGGACAGTTGGTCGGCAAACAGGGTGCCTTCCAGGGAGGAAGCGGTGACCTCGGCGGCCACGGTTACCAGCGGGATGACGATCTCCTCGCCATCCGCCGCCGCGATGTACGCCTTGCGCGCCTCGTCGATATCGAAGGTGACGCCGGCTTGCTCTTTCACCACTTTGACATCGCTCCGGTTTTCTGACGAAGTAAAATCAAACCGGGCGTTTTGCGGCTCGCGGTTGATCTCCGCGAACAACCCATCAAGATCGATATGCTTGGAGGGGAGGACCTCTGGCTCGTATGACAGCACGGAGAAATCCTCGTTCTCCATGCGTTTTGTCAAGCCGCCAAGCAGCAAATCCGCCAACTCACCCTGGTGTACCAAGAGGCCGGGGACGCCCTTCGTGATACGGATCTCCTCATCGGGGACGATCTCGTAGGCGGCGGGGACTGCGGGCGTGTCCCGCTCCAGCGCTATTTGCGCGGCCACGCCAACGACATAGGAGTCGTCGATCTCATAGATTTTGCCATCGGTGGGGATTAAATCGACCTCGCTGCCGAAGAAACTGGAAATGACGGTGCCGAAACGCTCGAACAAACCACCGTCGCGCCCATAATCCCAAGCCCTCTCCACGGGGTTCCCGAAGAACCGCAGGCCGATCTCTTCCGGTAAAAAGGATATCTCTTCGCCGGCGACAAGGAGGAGGACATCGCTGCCGTAACGCTCCCGCAAGCGTTCCAGCATCAGCTGGTTCGCTTCCTCCAAATTTTGGCCGCCAAGGGACACCCCGTCGACAGACACGTTGGGGTAGATTTTATCATATCCTATCATCCCGTAGGCGAGGGCAACAATCCCTACCACCAGGATCAACATGATGAACGTCAGCACAAATTTGATGAGTAAAGGCTTCCGCCGCCGACGTGTAACGGCCATACGCGCTCCCTTGGTTGATTGTATTCTTCTTGGTGTGACAGTGTGAGTGGCCATGTTACTCCCCTCTCTTCCCAGGGCGAAAAACCCACCCGGGATGCTCGCTCCATAATATTATACCATAGATTAAGGAAATTGCAACGGTAGAATCGTTACATTTTGGCAACGAAAAAGACCAAATTTTCGAGTCTTTTAGCGGAAATCGCGGCAAATATATTCGCAGAAAATCTATATAATTCCTTTCCTGGGATAATATTGCCCTTCGAAAAAAACCATCGCGACATTTCTTGTCCTGGGAGTGCCCGGTATGATATAATGGGGCAAAACGCGAAAGAGGGTTGCGAAGACCCATGCGTGTCATTGTCACCGATTGCCATTATAGGGGCACCCTGCCGCTGATCCGTGAGCTTGCGTCATGCGGGCACCGGGTCACGGCGGTCTGCGAGGGGGGCCGGCCCCCGCTGGGCCTCCATTGCCGGCAGGCCCAGGAGAGGGTTTTGTTCCCCCCCAACCTTTCCGAGCGCGAATACGCCGAGATATTGATGGATCTGTGCTCTGAGCACAGTGGATCGGTGCTGTTGCCATTCGGCGCGCGCACGATCGCGGCGATATCCCGCCGCCGCGAAGCCTTTGGCACGGTGGCGCGGTTTTTGGTGAGCGCGCCGGATGCGTTGGAAACGGCGGGCGACAAGCTGAAGGTCGCCCGGCTGGCCGAGCGCCTGCAAATCCCGATACCGCAGTCCTTCCGTTTCGATTCCGCCGACCCCGTGGAAAAACTGGCCGGCGGGCTTCCCTACCCCATCGTGCTCAAGTACCGCAACGGCGAGATACTGGGGCTACCCGCCGAAAGACGCTACACCATCGCCAGGGATCCACAGGAATTCGTCAAGCGGTATAACGTCATGCATGATGTCCAGAAACCGGTCATTGTGCAGGAGTATATCCCCGGCAAGGGATTGGGCGTTTCGGTATTGATGGATGGGGAGCACAGGGCGTTGCGCGTTTTTTGCCACGAACGCCTGCGGGAATTCCCCACGACGGGCGGGCCGTCCACCGCCTGCCGCTCGGATTGGTTTCCCGCGCTGGTGGCTTCGGCTGTCAAGCTGTTGACCGCGCTCCGTTTCACCGGCTTCGCCATGGTGGAATTCAAAGGCGCCGCGGACGACGCGAGGTTGCTGGAAATCAACCCCCGTATTTGGGGCAGTTACCCGCTGGCTATCCACAGCGGCACACGGATGGCGGAGGCGTACGTGAATGCGGTTTATGGCATCCAGCCGCCCGCCGCCATCTCATGCGGCTATAAAACGGGCGTGAAGATGCAGTATTTCTTCAATGATTGCAGGG
>WRCJ01000134.1 GCA_009784085.1 Oscillospiraceae bacterium
AGCAGGGCGTGGGTGCCGGGGCTGTTGAGCATAAACACCAGATCTAAGCCCAACGCCGTGATATCGGTGGAGTTGGCGGCGGAAATGAGCATAATCAGATCCTTGTCGTAGAATGTCTGCAGGGCGGGGATCGTGGCGCCCGAGCAGTAGCCGCCTACGACAAAGTCCACGTTCTGCGAGGTGATTTTCGTCGCGGCTTGGCTGGCCATGTTGGGATTGCAGCCGTCGTCCGCCGGGTACAGTTTGAGCTGGCGCCCCAAGACGCCGCCGGCATCGTTGATCTCTTTGACCGCCAGTTCGTAGCTCTGATTCATGTCGTTGCCGTAATAGGCCTCGGAGCCCGTGGTCGGCGTCAGGACGCCGATGAGGATGTCGTCGCCATCCTGCCCACCGCCGCCGCCGCCGCCGCCGCCGCCGTTGTTGCCGACCGCGCAACCGGCCAGGATCAACGCGCCGAGGCTCGCGACGATAAGCAGTGACAATGACCGTAACATTTTTTTACGCATGATAACCCCTCCGTCTTCCCATTTTCACATGCGGGGAAGTGTGTTTGTGGTGGTTCGAATGCACAAAAACAAGTACCCGCAATAATATTAGTGTATCATAAACATTTTCTTTGTCAAGTGTTGTTTCGCCGCCCGCCCGGGGGCTTCGCCGTCCTTGCGGTTAACCTGTGTTGGTTCGCCGCCTCTCCAGCCATACGTTGTAGCCCACGACGGTCAGCACGATGACGGCGCCCCCGGCTATCGAGAACCAACCGGGCGTCTCGCCTTGGGCGAGGAACACCCAGACCGGGTTGAGTACCGGCTCCAAGGCCGTGATCAGGCAAGCCAACAGGGCCGGCGTACCTTTGATGCCAAGGGTAAAGAAAACATATGCCAGGCCCACCTGGACTACGCCCAGCGCAATGGCGAAGCCCCAGGCGGTGGGATCGGCGCCCACCAGCGGGTCCAGGAGCAGGAACGGGACCCCGGCTACCACGTTGATGAGGAAGCCCAGCATGACCGATTGCGTCGGATCGGCGTCCGGCCTCTTGTTGAAGACAAACACGCCGGCGAAGGTGAGCCCCGAGGCAATCGCCAGGAGATTGCCCGGCAGGTACCCGGCGCCCAGGTTGCCGGCAAAGAACAGCAACATGCCCAAAATGGTGATCGACACGGCGAGCGCCTCGCTGAATTTGGGTTTCTTGCGGTATAAAACGAGTTCGATCAGGATGATGAAGATGGGCGCGGAGAATTGCAGGAGGATGGCGGCGGCGGCGGTGGTCAGCTGGTTGGCAAAGACAAACAGGATGGTCGTGGCGGCCAGGCACGCGCCGGCCAGCACGTTGCCCCACGTGAACTTGATTTTCAGGCTACGGCGGAAGAGGGAGAACACGATGGCGGCCAGCAAGGCGCGCATGCCGACGATGCTCATGGCGCCCCATGGGATGAATTTGATGCACAAGCCGCCCAAACTCCAGCAAAGCGAGGCGGCTACCATGCACAGCGGGCCTTTGCGGCGGCCTAAAGAAAACATATACATCACCCATCATCTGTGTTACACTTAAAGAAAAAAGGGAGGCGCGAAACATGTTTTTACGCAACCGGCCCGCCGTCATTTTTACAAGCATAGCCGCGCTCCTGATCGTCGGCAGTGGCTTGCTGATCGCCGCCAACATACTCGCCTCTTCGGACAACAAGGAGGGGGATGAGTATTCCTCCATGAAAGGGTACGTGTCACGATACAACCCAGGGCACATCTCGTCGGCGGAAGCATGGGCCTTGTCGCTGGCCGAAGAGGTTATCTTGTTGGATGTGCAATCCGAGGAGAGCTACCGCATACGCCATGTGTCAGGCGCGGCCAACGCCCCCGTGGAGACGCTGGACAGCTACGCCGCCGCGCATCTGCCCGACCGCGACCGCGCTATCGTTTGCTATTGTTTTTGCGGCGATATGGGCGGCGCGGCGTTATCTGCGTACAACCGGCTCATCGAGCTGGGATACACCCGCGTATTCTATATGGATCCGAGGGAGGAATGGACATACGGGGGCGCATCCGCGACCTCGCCTGCGGCGGATGTATCGGCGGATGTACCGTCGGACGTGTCGGCGGATGTTCCATCGGATATACCGGAGGGGGGGACCGTCACCGGCGCGGAGGCAAAGACGCTCCGCGAGCAAAACCCCGGCGCGATCTTGCTGGATGTGCGCAATCAGGACGAATATGACGAAAAGCATATCGACGGATCGGTCCTCATCCCGGTGACCCAGCTGGAGGGCCGCCTGTCCGAACTGCCCGGTTACGACACGGTCATCATTGTATTCTGCCGGGGGGGCGTACGTAGCGCGAATGCCTATGATATACTGCGAAACGCCGGCTTTTACCGCGTATACGACATGCAAATCGTGGACAATTGGCCCGAGGCGCTGATCACGGCGGCGCCGTAAGATCTATACGGGCATACTATCGCCCGCGCCGCAAAGAACGCCGCCGGCGATGGCGCAATGTGATGATCAAGTACCGCCTGACGTGTAACGCCAGGTACAGGAACAATAACACGCCCGCCACGCCGCCAATCCATAGCAATACCCGTATCCATGCGTCTGTGCCAGTGCCAGTGCCCCCTTCTTGGCCGCCAGCCTCTTCCGGCATGGCCTCCTCCGATACGGGCCCGGTGATGAGAACCGCCGCCGTCTCCGGCGCCGCCGTCTCCGGCACGAGTTCCCGCAGGTGTACGACCATCGGCAACTCACCTAGCAACTCGCACAACTCGATGTCGGGTTCCCCGGGCATGTCGGGCTCCTCGGGCGTTTCGAATGCCCCGGGTGTCCCGGGCTCATCGGGTTCATCGGGTGCCCCGGGTGTCCTGGACGCCCCAGATACCCCGGACGCCCCGGACAGGGTAAACACAGCCGTGATCCGCAATTCGGAGGCGATGCCTTGGTTCTCGACGATATAGTCGATGGCAATATCG
>WRCJ01000135.1 GCA_009784085.1 Oscillospiraceae bacterium
AAGGCGGTGAAAGAAACGGACGCGCCCTTCAGGAGCGTCGTCGCCGCTGTGGTAAAGGGATAGAGGAACAGGTGCGCGGCGGTGTTCAGCTGGGCCGTGCCGTTGACGAGCACGATGTAATTGGCCACGCGCCGGGGCGACCCGTCCGACGGCCGCCCGGTGATCGTGAGGGAGCTTTGCCCGGGATACCGCGCCGACAGGATGGTGGAACCGCCGCCATCCAAATTGACGGCGTCGACGCAACCCAGCGACCTGAGCCGCCGGGCGACGTCGGTCAGCGTAAGACCCTCGCTGTACCCAGCCTGCCGCCCGTCCACCGTGTAGAGGACGCAGGAACCGTCGGCTTTGACGCCCACGGCGGTGCGGGGCGCCTTCCCGGCCTCCAGCCCGCTGGCCACGGTCCCGCCGGTCAACAGCCTCTGGTACGCGCCGATGGCGTATGGGCAATCAGTCAAACGATTGTCCGCGCAGGAAACCCGTATGGTAAGCGGCGTCCCGGCTACAAGCCCGTCTATGCGGCTCACGGGGCCCGTGTCCGCCACGAAGAGCACCATCTGCCCGGCGCGCAGGGCGCAGGGCGCCGATCCTTTCACAACCCTATCCACCGTGCCGGGCAAGTACTTGCCCAATTTGAGCTGCCCGCTCACATTGATCACGACATGGGTACCCGCGCGGGAGGTTTGTGTGTTGGCGCCGAAATCCGGCGTGAACAGGATGAGCCTATCCGCGGTGGCGGAGTGGTTGACTTGATCCACCGCGATGGTCCGGCTCGCGCCCTCCACCTGCGCCATGATATGCGTGTAGGTGAACGCCGAGGCGATAAACGCGCCGCCGGAGGAGGGGAAGCCCACCAACCGCTGATAATTGTCGGTGGCGCGTACCACGCCGTCCGTGATCAGGCCGCCGTTGGGCACGCCGGAACTCAAGGAGAAATAATCGCCGTTGACGGCGGCTGTCACCTCCAACCCCTGCGCCTTGAGGCGGTTGTGTAGCGTATGGATATCCAACGTGCTGCCGTACAGCGAATTGCCATAGACGGCCATCGCCCGCAGGTTCGAGGAGGGGAGCAGTTCGATGAAACGCTCCTCTTGCACGCCGGAGGATTGATGCGCAAGCGAGGTCATGACCAGCGTCGCGCCTTTGCCCAATGGCACTTTGTCCTCGCGCCTGATGGTGCCCACATTCGGTACGCTGTATGACACAGCGCCGACGGACGGCGCCACCGAAATAAGCAAGGCAGCCACGAGTGCCAGGGCTATGATCCCTCTCTTGCGCATGATTCTCCCCTTTTTTCTATTACACCCAGCCGCGCAGGCGGACAGCGTCGGCCACCCTGTTGATGGCGATGACATAGGCCGCGTCGCGCATGTTGAGGTCTTTTTCTTTGGCCAACTCGTACACAGCGCGGAAAGCCTTCGCCATGGTAAAGTTGAGTTTGTCCAGCACCTCTTCCCGGCTCCAGAAGTAGTTCATGTTGCACTGCACCTGTTCGAAGTAACTGCATGTCACGCCGCCCGCGTTGCACAGGAAGTCCGGGATGAGGCTAATGCCACGCTCGCGGATGAGGGGATCGCAGTCCGGTGTCGTGGGGCCGTTCGCGCCCTCGCAGATCACGCGCACGCGCTGGGAAATGTTGGGAAACACGGCGGGCGTGATTTGGTTTTCCAAGGCGGCCGGGATCAGGATATCCACATCCTCGGACAGCCAAGCGTCCCCGGGGAGGATTTCGTAGCCCAGCGATAGGGCGCGATCCTTGTCGATGCTGCCAAACGAGTCTTTGATCTGGGACAAGGCTTCGATGTCGCAGCCGTCCTTCTTGCGGAAGGTGTAAGCCTTTTTATCTGCCTGGCACCAGCAGGAGACGCAGACGACACGGCCGCCCAATTCGCTGTATAGCCTGGCGGCGTACTCGGCCACGTTGCCGAACCCCTGGATGCTCGCCGTGGTGGCTTTGATGTCGATCCCCTCGGCCCGAAGCAGATCCCCCAATGTATAGATGACGCCATAGCCGGTGGCTTCGGTGCGCCCCAGCGAACCGCCCATGCCCACGGGCTTGCCAGTGATCATGCCGGGGTACCGGCCGCCGGCCAACGCCTCGTATTCGTCCATCATCCAGAGCATGTGCTGCCCGTTGGTCATGACATCCGGGGCGGGCACGTCGATCGTGGGCCCCACCTGCGAGAAGAGCTGCCGGATGTAGCCGCGGCAAAGACGCTGTTGCTCCCCCTGCGACAACTCGTGGGGGTCGCAGATGACGCCGCCCTTCCCGCCGCCCAGCGGGATGTCCACCACGGCGCATTTCCAGGTCATCCACATGGAGAGGGCGCGCACGGTGTCGGAGGTTTCGTGGGGATGGAAGCGGATGCCGCCCTTGGCGGGACCCCTGGCGTCGTTGTGCTTGATGCGGAAAGCCTGAAACACACGGGTAGTCCCGTCGTCCATCTTGACGGGAATGGTAAAATGGAATTCCTTCATAGGAACTCTGAGCAGATCGCGCGTCCCTTGGTCGAGTTCAAGCAACTCGGCTACCTTGTCGAACTGGGCCTGCGCATTCTCAAATGGGTTGTAAGGCATTTGCTTTCCTCCTCATAAAATGATTCAAATCTCGACCTCTATTATAGAATAAAGCCCGTGATTCGTCAATAAATTTCTAGACGGATCACGGGGGCGCGGGTACGGCGGGCCGGGATGACGGTGGGGGGTGCCGCTTGCGACGCGCGGGGACGACGGCGCGTCAAGGATGCCGCGCCCTACAACGACGACAACGGTCGGGGTAATCGTGGGCGCCGGTGCGGGGACGACGGCGCGTCAAGGATGCCGCGCCCTACAACGACGACAACGGCGCGTCAAGGATGCCGCGCCCTACGAACGATGACAACGGTCGGGGTAATCGTGGGCGCCGGTGCGGGGACGACGGCGCGTCAAGGATGCCGCGCCCTACA
>WRCJ01000136.1 GCA_009784085.1 Oscillospiraceae bacterium
CAGGATCCATTTGCCGTTCAGGGATACCACCCGCGACCCCACGGCGGGACGCGCAGGGGCGCGGGGACGGGCGGCGCGTCACGGATGCCGCGCCCTACAATCGGCGGGGCGCGCGTCCCCTACAACGACGACCCTCCCCCCGTCATCCTGCGCGTAGTCGCAGGATCCATTTGCCGTTCAGGGATACCACCCGCGACCCCACGGCGGCGGGCGGGACGGTGGGGGACACGGCGGTGGCGCGGGACACGGTGGCGCGTCACGGATGCCGCGCCCTACAATCGGCGGGACGGTGGGGGGCGCGGGGGCGCACGGCGGTGGCGGCGCGTCACGGATGCCGCGCCCTACAATCGGCGGGGTGCGTTGGTGCGACGATGACGGGGGATGGGGAAATATGTGCTTTACCATCTGGGCTTCCTCGGGTATAATGGATAGGGTTCCGACGTTGTATATAAATTTTGCAAATCGAGGGTGCAAGCGATGAAAATCACCGAATTGTTAGCCTCCGACATGGTGACCGTTTCCTGTGAACTGTTCCCTCCGAAGCACGGTTCGGCACTGGCCCGCGTCAAATCGGTGGTCCGGGATACGGCCATGCTCGATCCTTCCTTCATCAGTGTTACCTACGGCGCTGGCGGCGCGACGGCCGACCTTACCATCAGTTTGGCCAACGAAATTCAAAACGTGTGCGGGGTCACGGCGCTGGCCCACCTCACCTGCGTCTCCACGGAGAGGGAGGCGGTTCGGGGCGTTTTAGCCGCGCTCCGCGCACACGGCGTGGAAAACATATTGGCTTTGCGGGGCGATATCCCCGAGGGGACGCTTTTCCCGGAGCTGGGCCAGTACCGCTTTGCCAGTGAGCTGATGGCGGATATCCGGGACTTTGGCGGCTTTTGTGTCGGCGGCGCGTGTTATCCGGAGGGGCATCCTGAGTCGGAGTCCCTGCAAAAGGACATCGAAAGCCTAAAAATTAAAGCGGACTGCGGCTGTGAGTTCCTGACGACCCAGATGTTTTTCGATAACAACATTTTATACAACTTCATGTTTCGCCTGTTGCGCAACGGCATACAGCTTCCGGTCGTCGCCGGCGTCATGCCGGTCACCGACAGCCGGCAGATTGCCCGGATCTGCAAACTGTCCGGCGCGGTACTCCCGCCCCGCTTCAAGGCCATTGTGGACAGGTTCTCCACGCATCCTGCCGCCATGAAGCAGGCTGGCGTGGCTTATGCCACGGAACAGATCATCGACCTGGTCGCTAACGGCGTCAACCATATCCACATTTATACCATGAACAAGCCGGACATCGCCGGGCGGATCATGCGCAATTTATCGGAAATCTTTACATGATCATAAGCGCGTATACGTGATGATACACACGATAAATACGTGATAAAAAGCGAGGAGAAGCATTCATGGATTTACAACATCGCCTGGGCCGCGAACGCCTCATCTGTGACGGCGGTTTGGGCAGCATGCTCCAGTTCAGGGGTTTGCCCGCCGGCGATCTGCCGTCGGTATGGAATATCACACACAGCGGCGTTGTGCTGGATATCCATAAAGCCTATGTGCAAGCCAGGTGCCAAATTCTAACCACGAATACTTTCGGCGCAAACCGGCTCAAACTGTCAGGATATTCCGTGGCCCAGGTGATATCCGCCGGGGTGTCGCTCGCGAAAGAGGCCGCTGAAACCGGCGGGGCGCATGTCCATGTCGCTTTGAGCGTCGGCCCCACGGGCAAGCTGTTGGCCCCCTTTGGGGATTTGGATTTTGAGGCGGCGGTGGATATCTTTGCCGAGATGATCGACGTCGGCGTGGGGGCCGGCGCCGATCTGATCCTGATCGAGACCATGGGCGACACGTATGAGCTCAAGGCCGCCATGCTGGCAGCCAAGGAGAGCTGTGACCTGCCAATCCTGGTATCCTTTTCGCCGGATGCGTCCGGCAGGCTGCTCACCGGCGGCGACATCGCGGCGGCTGTCTGCCTGATCGAGGGGCTGGGCGCCGACGCCCTGGGGTTCAATTGCGGATTGGGTCCGATACAGATGAAGGCTCTGCTGCCTGAACTGATAAAATATGCGAGCCTCCCTGTCATTATCCGGCCCAACGCCGGGATGCCCGTGCTGATAAATGGCAAAACGGAATATCATGTGTCGCCTGAGGAATTTGCCGGGCATATGGTGGACATTGCCCCCCATGCGCACATCATTGGCGGCTGCTGTGGCACCACCCCCGCCCATATCGCCAAGATGGCGCAAGCTTGTTTGGGCCTCGCGCCCGCGCCGGTTGCGCCTAAGTCATATACCGCCGTGTCCTCCTACGCAAAAGCCGTCATGTTTGGGGATGATGCCGTTCTTATCGGGGAGCGGATCAATCCCACCGGCAAGCCGAAGCTAAAACAAGCGTTGCGCGATGGCGACATGGAATACCTCTGTCGGGAGGGATTGGCCCAAGTGGGAAACGGCGCGGACATCCTGGATGTAAACGTAGGGCTGCCTGGCATCGACGAACCGGCTTTGCTGGCACAGGCCATCACATCGTTGCAGGCTGTTACCGACGCCGCGCTACAGATCGACACAGCCGACGCCGCCGCGGCCGAGCGTGCGTTGCGTCTGTACAACGGCAAACCGCTGCTCAATTCGGTCAGCGGCAAAAGGGAATCGCTTCAGACCACCCTCCCCTTGGTAAAAAAGTATGGGGCAGCCGTTGTGGCGTTGACGCTGGACGACGATGGGATCCCCGCCACCGTGGAGGGCCGCGTGGAGATTGCGAAAAGGATCCTGGCGGCGGCTGATAGATTTGGTATTAGCCCAAGGGATGTCGTCGTCGATGCCCTCACCCTGACAGTGAGCACCGGCGGGGACAACGCCCGCGTCACGCTGGAAACCATGGAGGCCATACGAAAAACGTTGGGCCTCCACACGGTGCTGGG
>WRCJ01000137.1 GCA_009784085.1 Oscillospiraceae bacterium
CAAGCCGCCGCCGCCGGTTTCATCAACGCCACCGACTGCGCCGACTATCTGGTCAAAAAGGGGTTGCCCTTCCGGGAGGCCTATGGCGTGACCGGGCGGCTGGTGCGATTGTGCATCGATCGGGGGAAAACCCTGGAGACGTTGGAGTTGCAAGCATATCAGGCCGTGTCCCCGCTGTTTGGGGAGGATGTATACGACGCCATCGCGCTGGAGACCTGCGTCGCCGCGCGCAAGACCCCAGGGGGGCCAGCCCCCGGGGCGGTGATGGCGCATATCGCGCAAACACGGGCATTCCTATCGGTTCGTGGTTGCGAGAAATGAATGAATAAATATACGAGGGATGTGGCTCCATGAATAAAATAAAGGTATTTATCGATGGGCAAGTTGGGACTGTGGGCTTACAGTTGGAGAAGCGATTGCGGGCGCGGGACGATGTGGAGCTCTTGGAGATCGATCCGCAGGATGTGAAAAAATGCGAGGATCCTGTCCGGCGGAAGGAGCGTATTTTACAAGCCGACGCGGTGTTCTTATGTCTGCCCGACGAACACGCGAGGGCATCGGTGGCCATGGCGCCGGCCGACACGCTGGTCATCGACTCGTCTACCGCCCACCGTACGTCGCCCGGGTGGGCTTACGGGTTTCCGGAACTGTCTCCGGCGTATCGCGCCGCCATAGCCGGCGGCCGGCGCATCGCCGTACCGGGCTGCCACGCCACCGGGTTTATCGCGGCCATCTATCCGTTGGTGTCCGCCGGGCTGTTGCCCCGTGACGCGATGCTGAGCTGTACGTCGCTGACCGGGTATTCGGGGGGCGGACGGGATCTCATCGCGGCATACCAAACAAACCGCAAGGCGGACGACCCCCTGCATGCCCCGCGCCCCTATGCGCTGGGGCTGAACCACAAACACTTGGCCGAGATGCGCGCGGTCTGCGAGTTGGAGTGGGAACCGCTCTTCTTGCCGGTGCTGGGCGATGTGTATCAGGGCATGTTGGTGTCGATACCGCTGTGGGGCACGCAGCTGACACGGCCGGGGGGCGCGCGGGCGGTATGGGAAACGCTGTCCGAACATTACCGGGACAGCCGTAATGTCCGGGTCATGCCCATGGCGCCGGAACTGCCGGGCGGCGCGTTGGACCTCACCGCGTGCAATGGGACGAATCGTTTGGAGCTGTTCGTATTCGGGAATGAAACCCAAATCCTGGTTATCTCCCGTTTGGATAATCTCGGCAAAGGCGCCTCGGGCGCGGCGGTGCAATGCATGGATATCGCCTTAGGACTGGAATAGGTGCGAGTAGATACAAGCTGGTACTAGCTAGGGACTAGCCCTCTTGGGTGGGAAGGACAAATCTTATGGCAATGAATGTGAAAATGACAATGACAATGACAAACGCTTCCGGCGGCATTACCGCCGCCCCTGGATTTATGGCGTCCGGCGTGCATTGCGGTATCCGGAAGAATAAAACCAAACGCGATCTGGCACTCGTTGTAGCCGATACCGATTGCGCCGCCGCCGCCGTGTACACCACCAACCGCGTGCAGGCCGCGCCCCTCCTCGTGACGCGGCAACATCTGGCAAACGGCCGCGCCCGGGCCATCCTGGTCAATTCCGGTTGCGCCAACGCCTGTGCGCCCGGAGGGGTGGAAAACGCGCGGAAGGCCTGCGCCGCCGCCGCCGCCGCGACGGGGCTGGCCCCGGGGGATTTCATCGTCAACTCCACCGGCGTCATCGGTGCGCCGTTGCCGGTCGACACCATCGTGGACGCCATGCCGGCGTTGGCCGCCGCGCTGTCACGCGATGGCGGGCCCGCCGTCGAAGCGATCATGACCACCGACACTGTCAAAAAAGAGGCCGCCGTCCGTTTTACCCTGGGCGGCCAAGAGGTGACCGTCGGCGGCATGGCCAAGGGGTCCGGGATGATCCACCCCAACATGGCCACCATGCTGGCCTTCTTGACCACGGACTGCGCCATCTCGCCCGGATTATTGCAAGAGGCCCTGGCGGACGCGGCGCGGCACAGTTTCAACCGGATCAGCGTCGATGGGGACACCTCCACGAACGATATGTGCGCCATTTTGGCCTCCGGGACGGCCAAAAACGAGCTTATCACCGAAAAGAACGGGGATTATGAACAGTTCCGGGAAGCCCTTTCCCAAGTTTGCCTACACTTGGCCAAGGAGATGGCCCGGGACGGCGAGGGCGCATCCCGGCTCCTCATCTGCCGGGTGAAAAACGCGCAGGATGAGCAGGCCGCCGAGACGCTGGCCAAAGCGGTCATCTCCTCGTCGCTTTTCAAGGCGGCGATGTTCGGCGCCGACGCCAACTGGGGTCGGGTGCTGTGCGCCATGGGCTATTCCGGCGTGGATTTTGACCCCGGGGTCGTGGATATCGCCTTCGCGTCGGAGGGGGGGCGTCTCCCGGTCTGTGCGCGGGGCCAGGGGTTGCCTTTTGACGAAGAACTGGCGCGTAAGGTGCTCTCGCGCAAAGAGATCGTCGTCGAGGCCGATTTGCATGGGGGCAACGCAGTGGCCGAGGCTTACGGTTGCGACTTGACCTACGACTACGTAAAAATCAACGGCGACTATAGAACGTAACGAAACGCGACGTAACGACTATAGAACGTAACGAAACGCGACGTAACGACTATATAACGTAACGTAACGTAACGCCGGGTGGTTACGCCAGGCGGGGGAGGGGACTGAAATGCTGTCCAATATCGATAAAGCGCAAATCCTGTCCGAAGCGTTGCCCTATATCCGGCGTTACCATCACAAGACCGTGGTCATCAAATACGGGGGCAATGCCATGCAATCCCATGCATTGCGACAGGCGGTCATCGGCGACGTGGTCCTGCTGTCCCTGGTGGGCATCCGGGTGGTGGTGGTACACGGCGGGGGCCCGGAAATCAG
>WRCJ01000138.1 GCA_009784085.1 Oscillospiraceae bacterium
TCCTCATCAGATCAGAAAAGGAGGTAGGTTTTACAATGACTACCAATATCTTAGAAACGTTGCCGTGGATTGACTACCGTGAGGTATTTGCAGAACTTGAGGAGCGCGGCAGAGCCGAAGGCAGAGCCGAGGGGAAAGCCGAAGGCAAAGCCGAGGGGAAAGCCGAAGGCAAAGCCGAAGGCAAAGCCGAAGGCAAAGTCGAAGGCAAAGCCGAAGGCAAAGTCGAAGGCAAAGCCGAGCGCGATATGGAAATCGCGCTGAAAGCCTTTGAGCGGTTGGATCGCGGAATGAGCCTTTCCGTGATTAACAGCACATTGGAAGGTTATGGTATTCCTGCTGACATCATCGACTCTGCCCGCAAGCAGACTGAAGCCCAACGCGCCCAACATCCCAGGCAATGCTCCGAACCCGAGCGATAGGTCATCAAAGAACATGATATGTAAGGAATATGAAATTGTGAGGAATGATCGATGAAAATAAAGCCTGTATTGGATTCGGAATTTAAGCCGTCCGTTTTGTACAACCGGGAATTCCTTCGCGAGGCGTCGTT
Organism: Oscillospiraceae bacterium; assembly: GCA_009784085.1. Classification (GTDB taxonomy): domain Bacteria; phylum Bacillota; class Clostridia; order Oscillospirales; family UBA929; genus JAIRTA01. The sequence continues at coordinate 551 of WRCJ01000138.1, forward strand.
GCCCGTATCCATCGCCATTCAGAGGGAAAACGGCCTGACGCACCGTGTCGACACCAAGCTGACGACCTCTCCGGCGAAGAACCGATTCTATTTGGAACGGCTGGTCAAGACATTGCTCTGGTCGGTCGGCGGGTACCGCGTGATGCTCTCCCCGGGCGGCGCCGGCGATCACGTACAAGGCGATATCGACATCGTCGATATCTACCGGGACGCTTTCGACCACATCCGGCTCTGCTACGCCCCCGACGGCCTCCGCTCCTTTGACAGCGCCTTCATGAGCCGTATCTATGAGAATCCGTTTTCCGTGGAGTCGTTGTCGCCTAACGAAATGCCGGCAGCCCGCGCCAACCCTGTCTCCATCGGGCGCCACCTGGACGGTCGCCGCATTGGATTCGACGCGGGCGGCAGCGATATGAAGGTGAGCGCGGTGGTGGATGGCCGGGTGGTTTTCTCCCAAGAGATCGTCTGGCACCCCAAGGTCAACCATGATCCGGAATACCATTACGCGCACATCAAAGAAGCTATCGACATCGCGCGGGAAAAACTGGGACAGGTAGACGCCATCGGCGTGAGCAGCGCCGGCGTCTATGTGGACAACCGGGCTATGGCGGCCTCGCTGTTCATTAAAATCCCGCCCGACAAGTTCAATGCGCGGATCAAAGACATCTACAAAAACATTGCCGGCGACATTCCCCTGGTGGTTTGCAACGACGGCGACGTGGCGGCGCTGGCAGGTTCGATGCATAAAAATAGCAATGCCGTCCTGGGGATCGCCATGGGCACCAGCGAGGCGGCGGGCTATGTGGACAAAAACGGGCGCATCACCGGCTGGCTAAACGAGCTGGCCTTTGTGCCGGTGGACTTCCAGCCAGAAGCTCCCGTGGACGAGTGGTCGGGGGATATCGGTTGCGGCGTGAAGTATTTTTCCCAGGACGCCGTGATACGGCTGGCGCCCCGCGCGGGGATTTCCCTGGACTCGGGCCTGACGCCGGCTGAGAAACTGAAGGTCGTGCAAACCCATCTGGCGGACGGACACGCCGGTGCCATACAAATCTTCGAGACCATCGGGGTTTGGTTCGGGTACGCCTTGGCCTCGTATGCGGAACTCTACGAGATCGAATTGATCCAGATTTTAGGGCGCGTGACCTCGGGCAAAGCCGGCGATATCATCCTGGACAAGGCCACGCAAGTGCTGAAAGCCGAGTTCCCGGAATATGCGGATCGCATGACGCTCTACATACCGGACGAGTACGAGCGGCGTGTCGGGCAGAGCATCGCGGCAGCAAGCCTACCAGAATTCAAATAGAAATTTGATAATAAATAGAAATTTGATAAAATTTAAACAGGATAAAAAATAGGAGGTATCGCGATGAAACTTTCCCAACCCCGCGCCAAGGTTTTCGTCCCGGACGGCGTCCCTGTAGACGAGGCGCTGGCGCGCACGACGCATCTGGCCATAGCCGCTCACCAAGACGACATTGAGATCATGGCGTATGACGGTATCCTGAAATGCTTTAGCCGCAAGGACGCCTGGTTTACCGGCACCGTGGTCGCAGACGGGAGCGGAAGCCCTCGCAGTGGGCTGTATGAAACTTGCTCCGACGATGACATGTGCGAAATCCGCATCCTCGAACAAGAAAGGGCCGCCGTGGTGGGCGAATACGCCGCGCAGGTCTTTCTGGACTATCCCAGCGCAAGGATAAAAGACCCGTCAGAGACGAATCTGGTAAACGAGCTCTATAGCCTGCTTGAGGCTACGCGCCCCCGTTTTGTGTACTTGCACAACCTGGCGGACAAACACCCCACCCACGTGGGCGTCGTTGTGAAGGCCATCGCGGCCTTGCGCCGCTTGGCACCGGAAGCCTTGCCGGAGAAGGTCTACGGTTGCGAGGTCTGGCGCGGGCTGGACTGGATGATCAACGACGACAAGGTGTTTTTCAACGTCCAGGGGCGGAACAATCTGGAGAGGGCCCTCTTGGGGGTCTTCGACTCCCAAATCTGCGGCGGCAAACGCTACGACCTGGCCACAGAGGGCAGGAGGCTGGCCAACGCCACCTACGCCGAATCCCACAGCGTAGACGAGACCAACGCGCTGATGCTGGCCATGGATCTCACGCCGTTGGTGCATGACAGCAGCCTGGACATCTGTGACTTCGTGCTGGGGAAAATCGATCACTTCGCCGAGGATGTGAGGCGATCCGTCACCGCCATAACAGGGCCTTAGCCCATCTTTCCCGCACAAGCGGGCGAAAGCCTTGCAAATACAGGAAACAATTTTTTGGTGGGTCA
>WRCJ01000139.1 GCA_009784085.1 Oscillospiraceae bacterium
CTGCTCGATCACGGCGGCGTCGGGGCTGGCGTCGACGGCGTGGGCGGCGAACGGTGCGAGAAACATGGAGGCGCACAAGACAACTTCGGAAAAGCGGCGGCGGTTGGACATAACGGTTTCTCCTATAGCCGATTGCCTTTGGGGAACGAGCGGCCGTCCGACACTCGTATTGTGTCGCCCCGCCCTCCGGAATGGCATCGGCATTTGGCTGATTCCGGATTTCCAAAAGGCGTAGAGATCGCCTGGATAAACCGGGCGCCCGTGTGGCCGTCTCCGGCACCCACTCCTTTACCATGAGCAACACGTCGCCGCGACCAGCGTAGCCGCCATAATAAAAGAACAGTGCCGCCAGCTATCCCAAGTACCGATGGATTGTAAAAACGGGCATGTCTGGTTCTTCCAATCAAAAACCCGGATGCGACCTAATGGCCGTCCGGGCGAAACGTCAGCCAAGTAAATAGGCTTCCGGTTGAGGCGGTTCGTTACCTCTCCATGCATATAGTATGCCGAACAATTTTGGCCACATTATATGCCGCTCCACGCATGAGATTGCTTTCCATTGGTGATCGAGCCGTGCGATGGTCATCGTTCCACAAGGCCAACCCCCACTACCGCAAACCTCACCATCCAGAAGGTGCCTAAAACTACGGGTCACCCGCGCCAAGAATAGCGACGGGCGGCAAACGGATGGCTTTCCCTCAATAAAATAACATGGATCAGCCTCGGCGTCAAGCGCGAGAATACAGTTTACGCATACGTTGCGTCGAACGATGGCGAATGGGCGGTGTTGTTCGTTCTGCTGGGCGAGGATGTGAAGAAGACGGAGCAGGCCGATAGAACGCGCCGTGGATCGAATCCATGAACAGATGGGGAGTGAGGCCATCAACCGAGCGTCCCTCCACACAGGCCAGCCATCGAAGTGTCGGCGCTCTACATCCAAGAATTGACTCTCCCACGCCCATCGTCTATAATGCAATCATCGTGCATCTTGGTCGATTCCAATGATAGATTGGAAATGAGGGCTGTATGTATACGCACAGGCTCATGGAGGCTGCTTTTCGCAAGGCAACCCGCCACTTCCCGGTCTTGCTGATTACTGGCGCCCGGCAAGTGGGCAAAACCACGCTCTTGCGGCAGTTGGCGGACAAGAAACGTGTATACGTTACCTTGGACGATCCAATGGCCCTGCAACTGGCCCGCGAAGATCCGGCACTGTTTCTGCAACGCTTTCCGCCGCCGGTGTTGATCGACGAAATCCAATATGCCCCTGGGTTGTTCCCCCATCTCAAGATGGCGGTGGACGCCGCCCGCAAGCCGGGCATGTTCTGGCTCACCGGATCGCAGCAGTTCCACCTGATGAAGGGGGTGTCTGAATCGTTGGCCGGGCGCGTGGGCGTCATGAACCTGCTGGGCCTATCGCAAGAGGAGATCGCGGGAACAGGCGACCGATCAGACCCTTTCCTCCCGGACCCAAAACGCTTTGCCCGTGCCGCGGCTGCCGGGGTCGATGCCGGCCCCGCGTTGACGGAACTTTACGCCGCCATCTGGCGCGGATCGCTCCCGGCGATGGTGCTCGACACTGACATGGATTGGGATATGTTCTTCGCCTCCTATGTCCAGACCTATCTCCAGCGGGATGTTCACGCATTGGCGGCCGTTGGCGACGAGTTGGCCTTTCTGCGCTTCCTGAAGGCGGCGGCGGCTCGCACCGGGCAGTTGCTCAATGTCGCGTCGCTGGCCCGCGACACCGATGTGGCGCCGAACACGGCCAAGAAGTGGCTGTCGATCCTCGAGGCGTCGGGGTTGGTGTTCCTGCTGGAGCCCTACCATGCCAACGTGGTCAAGCGCATGGTGAAGGCGCCCAAGCTGTACTTCCTCGACACAGGCTTGGCGGCCTATCTTACCGGATGGGCGAGTCATCAGACGCTGGCGGCGGGCGCGATGTCCGGGGCGTTCTTGGAGACATGGCTTCTCGGGGAAATCTTGAAGAGCTGGACACACCGTGGCCTTACGCCGCCTTTCTATTACTACCGCGACAAGGACCAGAAGGAGATCGACCTGCTGGTGGTCCGTGACGGGACGGCATATCCGGTGGAGTTCAAGAAGACGGCTTCACCGGACCGCGGCGCGGCGGCACACTTCGGACTGCTGGAGAAGACCGGCCTTCAAGTCGGCCCAGGGGCCGTGGTGGCGTTGGCGCGGCAGGCCATGCCCTTGACCGCAACGGATTGGAGCATTCCCGCCGGTTGGTTAGGGTGTGTCTGAAGGTATGGCGAGGAGAGTTGACGATGGCTAAAGAAGAGCCGAAGCTCGGCGTCCTTCCGCCTGGGCATATCCGGGAGTTTGACTTCGCGGCGAAGCTGTTCGAGTCGCTACGAAATACGCCCGTTCACAGGGACGACACCGGGCGGAATGATATGGACGCCGCGGCGCGGAACGAATTGTACGAGACCTGTATGCGCATGGCGCCGCAGATGTTGCGGGATTGCCGGTTGTTCGACCTTACCGAAGGGATGCGCGCCAGCGACGAGGATGGCGAATCGGTCCCCGTGTGCGTGGACAATCTGCCGTTCCCCGTCGTCGGGATCAGAACCGGTTACAGGTGCCTTGGCGAGGAGAGCGCCCCGGCGCTCGCGGTTGTGGCCGAGGCGAACCCCGCGGACCCCGGACCGGGCGACAGATAGGATGGTAAGTCTGGATTGCTGGAGCGGCGTAGCTCCGGTAGAAAAGAGGAGAGTGAGTTTTCCCTTTTTCGAAGGAGCCAGACATGCCCAGAATC
>WRCJ01000140.1 GCA_009784085.1 Oscillospiraceae bacterium
CCTGTCGGGACGTTATATGGCGCAACATGTTTGGCGTGGCGTTATGCGGCGTCCCATGTTGGGCGGGGCGGGGGGAATGCTACTGTGAGAATTATGGCTGTCGATTATGGGGATGCCCGCACCGGGCTGGCCTTGTCCGATCCCACCGGCACGCTGGCGGGGGACACGCTGGTTCTGTGGGAAACATCCATGGAAAAACTGGCGTCGGCCATCGCCCGGGAGGCCGCCGTGCGCGGCGCGGCGCAACTTGTGGTAGGGCATCCGATAAATATGAACGGCACGCTGGGACCCCGCGCCCAAAAAAGCGAAGCGTTGGCTGAGCGTTTGCGGGCGCTTACCGGCTTGCCCGTGTCCTTGTGGGACGAGCGGCGCACCACGGTCGAAGCCCAACGCATTTTGCATACGTCCGGGCGCCATGGCAAGAAAAACAAGAAAATGGTGGACGCGGTAGCCGCCACACTCATCCTGGAAGGGTATTTGCGCCGCCGTTGCCTCCCATGAGCGTTTCGGCTTTTTCTTTGATATATGCCCGCATCCAGCCGCCCACGAGGGGGTGGTTCAGGGCAAAGTCGATCTGGGCTTCCAGGTAGCCGGACAGGCTACCCGTGTCGTACCGCCGGCCTTTGAAGTCAAGGGCCAGCACGCGCTCCCGGCCGCACAACACATTGATGGCGTCGGTGAGCTGGATCTCCCCGCCATGCCCGGGGGGCAGGCTCTCCAAAATGGGGAAAATACCCGGCGTGAGGACATACCGCCCCAAGATGGCGAACAGCGAGTAGACCTGCTCCGGCTTAGGCTTCTCGACCAACGCCGACACATCGTAGAGACCTTTGCGCACAGGGGACACCCTAAGCGAGCAATAACGGGCGATATCCTCCGGGGGCACCCGCTGCACACCCAATACCGATGTGCCATAGTCCTCCGCAACGGCGACAAGCTGCGCCGTCACCGGCGTTTGGCTGCGCATCAGGTCGTCGCCCAGGAGTACCGCGAAGGGTTCGTCGCCCACAAAGCTGCGCGCGCACCAAACGGCATGCCCCAGACCCCGGGCCTCCTGCTGGCGGACGTAATGGACCCTCGCCAGTTGCGAGGCCTCCCGGACAAGTGACAATTCCCGGATTTTCCCTTGCCGGGACAGGGTGTCCTCCAATTCGGGGATGCGGTCGAAATAGTCCTCGATGGCCGACTTCCCCCTGTTCGTCACAATAAGGATGTCCTCGATGCCTGCGGCGGCAATTTCTTCGAGATTGTACTGAATGATAGGTTTGTCTGTCACCGGGAGCATTTCTTTGGGGACGCTCTTTGTGGCGGGCAACATGCGCGTGCCGCATCCCGCAGCCGGGATGACCGCTTTTTTGATCTTCATAAAACCTCCCGTGTTTTCGGTTTCTCAAACCTTTTAGGGAACAGTTGCCTGAAATAGGGGACCTTGGGCAATGCGTACAGCAAGGGGAGACCCAGAAACACGCAGACCACGAACTCGCCCAACCCCACCGATAGCGCGGCCAGCGCGAAGGGGATGCGCTCCTCGGAATAGAGGGACAAGACGGCGCCTACCATCAGCGCGTTGCACAGGACGACGGGCAGCGGCGTCAGCCACCGGACATTGATCCTGCCCACGAGGAAGGCGGCGAGCAGCGTGGCTGCGGAACCTACCACGATATCGGGCAACCCGTAGGGGCTGAACAGATTGGAAATCAGGCATCCCACGAACAGGCCCAACGTGGTCTCGGGGGCAAAGTAGGGCAAAAGGCATAGGGCTTCGGCAAAGCGGAACTGGAACAATCCATAGCTGAGCGGCTCGACGAGGACCGTGATCGCCAAGTAGAGCGCGCCGACGACGGCGGAGTAGGCGATGCGCCTGACATACCCACTGTTGCGTACATGCATCCCGGTGAACTTCCTTTCGCGTTGATTCGCGTGTTTTTTATACTATCCCCCATTCTATCAACAGAATTGCGCCAGGTCAACGTTTTTCGTATAAGCGGCCCGCATCACGGCAGGATTAAATTTACCCTTGCCAAACGAGCTTTTATCATATAGAATAGTTTGGGAGCAAAAGGGCGCCCCATGCGTACAAATCCGCGCAATGCGGGATGGAGGGATATACTCTTATGGTATCAGCCGGTGATTTTCGCAATGGCGTGACCTTCGAAATGGACGGGCAAGTCATGCAGGTGGTCGAATTCCAGCATGTCAAACCGGGCAAAGGCGCGGCGTTTGTGCGCTGCAAGCTCAAAAATGTCATCGGCGGCGGCGTTGTGGAGAGGACATTCAATCCCACGGAGAAATTTGAGACCGCTTTCGTGGAACGCCGTGACATGCAATATCTATACGCCGACGGCGACCTCCTTTACTTCATGGACAACGAGACCTACGAGCAGATCCCCGTCAACAGGACCATCTTGGGCGATGGCTTCCAGTTTGTCAAGGAAAACATGGTATGCAAGGTCGTCTCCTACAAGGGCAGCGTCTTTAACGTGGAGCCGCCCGTATTCGTGGAGCTGGAAATTATCGCGACGGAGCCGGGGATACGCGGCGACACAGCCAACAATGTCACGAAACCTGCCACGCTGGAAACCGGCGCCATCATACGCGTGCCCATTTTCATCAACCAGGGCGAAATCATCCGCATCGATACGCGCACCGGTGAATACATGGAACGCGCCCGGGCCTGAGTGGCCGACTATTAGGTAAAGGAGCCAAGCATGC
>WRCJ01000141.1 GCA_009784085.1 Oscillospiraceae bacterium
AACAACGGCGGCAACATCAGGTACAGTCTGCAATTCAAACTGAATAAGTACGTCAAGAGTCAAACATATCATGGGCTTGACACGTTTTGCGTAAACAACATGATGGGCGACGCCACATATATGAAGGATTATCTCTCCTTCGCCATTATGGATTTCATCGGCGTGGCCACGCCGCTTGTCAATTACGCGCATGTGACGGTAAGCGGCGAGGACTATGGTTTTGGCCTTGTGCTGGAGCGTTATGATAAAGCGTTTTTAGACAGGGTTTACAGCACATCAGGCGGGCAATTGTACAACGTGAAAATTGGGATGGGAATGCGCGGCGACTTTGAGGCGCAATGGCAGGACGTCACCAATCATATGCCCAACAGGCGGCAAAGAGGCACCGGCGCACCAGCCGAAGGCCCGCAGGGTCCCGGCGGCAGCGGCTCCGGTGGCCCCGGTGGTGGTCCCGGCGGTGGCGGCAGCGGCTCCGGTGACCCCGGTGGCGGCGGTTCCGGTGGCCCCGGCGGTGGCCCCGGCGTTGGCAACCCCGGTGGCCCCGGTGGCGGTCCCGCCCCCGGTGGCGGCGGCTCCGGCCCCGGTGGCCTCGGCGTTGGCGGAGATGAATTCCCCCAAGGCGGCGCACTGATCTACACGGACGATGAGATAAGCAGCTACAATGCCATCTTCGACAACTCCGTATTCAAAAGCTCAGACAGAGAAAAGCGGAATGTCATTACGGCGATCAAACACCTGAACGCCGGAACCGATTTCGAGAAGAGTTGGGATGTCGATCAGATTATACGCTATTTTGCGGCCCACACGGTCTTGGTCAACCTTGACAGCTATACCTCGAATATGCAGCAAAACTACTATCTTTACGAGCGCAACGGTAAGGTCACTGTCCTGCCGTGGGATTACGGCCTTGCTTTTGGAGGCTTCCTCCAGTCCGGCGACGCCTCAAGCGTTGTGAATTACCCCATCGATACGCCAGTCAGCGGCGTGTCGATGGAAGAGCGGCCGCTGCTGAACAAACTGCTGGAAGTGGACGAGTACCGGGAAGCGTACCATGGCTATTTGCGGCAGATCGTCGAGGGCTATTTCGAGAGCGGGCAATTCGAAAGCACGATTCGTGGGCTTGACGCGAAAATCAACGAGTACGTCAAAAACAATGTGAATGTGTACTACACATACAAACAATATGAAGCGTCGCTGCCGGTGCTAACCGAGCTTGGCCGCCTTCGGGCCGTGAGCATCAAAGCCCAGCTTGACGGGACGATCCCGTCCACGTCGCACGGGCAACGGGCGTTCAGTTCTTCCCTGATAGACGCCTCCGGCATCAGCCTTTCCGTACTCGGGGCAATGAGCGGCGGCAGGGGCGGTTGACGATTATGATGATGGATAATATGATGAACATATTTGATTTACCCCCGCTACCCGTGCCAGATGAATTGACTACGGTACTAGCCGAAAGCGGCAACATCCGCATCGAACGCATCATCAGCACAGGGCAGGCTTCCGGCTGGTACGACCAACCCGAAACAGAGTTTGTCGCGCTCTTAGAGGGCAACGCCGCCATCGAATTCGCAAACGGCAAAACCGTCACGCTCGCTAAGGGCGATACATTATTACTTTTGCCGCACGAGCGTCACAGGGTCATGTACACGTCAACCGATCCGCCGTGCGTCTGGCTGTGCGTGTTTTATTAGAAAGTGTACTGCACATAAGGGGTGAACACGAGGTGAGCATGAACGTGAAAGAGATCACATTGGTCGTCATGGCTGCCGGCGCCGGCAGACGTTTCGGCGGCCTCAAGCAGCTGTAGCCGGTGGGGCCGCGCGGCGAGGCAATCATGGACTATTCGCTTTACGACGCCGCAAAAGCCGGCTTTAGTAAAGCGGTTTTTGTCATCAACCGCGCCATCGAGCCGGATTTTCACGAATTAATAGGCAAACGCGCCGAGAGGATGATGCCGGTTTCTTACGTCTGCCAAGATATGCCCGGCAACCGGACAAAGCCTTACGGTACCGGCCACGCGGTCCTGTGTTGCCAAGGCGTCGTTTCTACGCCCTTCGCGGTCATCAACGCCGATGATTATTACGACAGGGAAGCCTTCTCGTTGATAGCCGCGCACCTGAAGACATCCGCCGACTACGCCATGGTGGGTTTTTACCTGCGCAATACCCTCTCCGAACATGGCACGGTAGCCCGGGGCATATGCCGCGTGGAGGACAGTTACTTGACCGGCGTCACCGAACATACGGGCATCGCCAAATCCAACAACTTTCCACCGGACGCCATTGCCTCCATGAACCTGTGGGGACTTCATCCGGACGTATTTGCGGTGATGGCATCACAGTTTCAGACGTTCCTGCACACAACGCCCAACCCCGACCGCGACGAGTTCTACCTCCCCAGCGTTATCGACAGGATGCTACATGCCGGAGCCGTGCGCGTGAGGGTGTTCATCTCCCCGGACAAGTGGTATGGCATAACCTACCGCGAGGACAAAGAAACCGTGAAAGCAGCCCTTGTCAGGATGGCAAAAGAGGGGAAATATGAAGGGATTCAGGGCAGGGCAATCGCATAGAAAACAAACAAGGATCGAAAAAACCAGCTAGTAGCAAGGGGAACCATGTATAGGGGGTTGCATGAGCGGATGCGATCCCCTATTGCT
>WRCJ01000142.1 GCA_009784085.1 Oscillospiraceae bacterium
CCCGGTTTCTGGAGCCTGTTTTTGATCATCCCCGCCATGTACTCCATGATCGCCTACTCGGTGCGCGTTTGGAACACGGTGGTGCTGATGCTGGGCCTTTACTTCCTGCTCTATTCAAACGATGTCATACCGAGGGTGCTTACCTTCCCGGCCATCCTGTCCGCCATCATCATTGTGGCCGGCGTCGTCATCATCACGTCGTCCATGCGCAGGCGGCCGCCCGCCGCCCATGTGCATGTGCATCACGACATACCCGAATTCAACGCCGGGGTCGATTACAACCCCTCCCCCAATTATTCGGCGGCGTTCAGCGCCATGCACGTCAAAAACATATCCAGTGAATTTTCGGGCGGGCAGGCGTCGGCGGTGTTTGGCAGCCTGAAGATCGACCTGTCGGGCATTGAATTGAAACAGGACGTGGTGTTTGAGGCTGAGGCGGTGTTCGGCTCCATCGAGATCATCCCGCCTATGAACGCCGAGGTGATCATCGCCGGCACGCCCTTCGCGGGCAGCTTCAACAGCAAACGCTATACGGCCGCCAACGGCGCGTTCCCTCGTTTTACGCTGCGCGGGTCGGCGGTGTTCGGCGCGGTTAAGGTGATATAGCTCCCGTTTTATATTCCCATATAAAAATCGCCGGGCGCGAAGCCCGGCGATTTTTAGCGCAATGATGCGTTTACTGCACGCCCGGTATCTTGGGCAGGGTCTTGAAGTTCTCCTCCAACTCCGCGTCGGTGGGGATATAATCGGTCATGCTGCCGCTGTTGTACTGCTGATACGCCGTCATGTCGAAATACCCCGTGCCGGACAGGCCGAACAGTATGGTTTTGGTCTCGCCGGTCTGCTTGCATTTCATAGCTTCCTCAATGGCCGCGTGGATGGCGTGGGACGACTCGGGCGCGGGCAGCGTGCCCTCGCACCGTGCGAACAGCGTCGCCGCCTCGAACACCTTGCTCTGGCCCACCGCGCGGGCGGAAATATATCCGTCGTGGTACAGCTTGGTCAGGATGGGCGACATGCCGTGATAGCGCAATCCGCCCGCGTGATTGGGGGCGGGGATGTAGCCCGACCCGATGGTGTACATGCGCATAAATGGTGTGACGCCCGCCGTATCGCCGAAATCGTAGGCATAGCGGCCCCGCGTCAACGACGGACAGGACGCCGGCTCGACGGCTATGAACTGCGGGTCGGCCTTGCCGGTCAGCTTGTCGGCCATATAGGCGGACATCAGGCCGCCCAGGTTGGAGCCGCCGCCGGCGCAGCCGATGATCACATCGGGGTACACGCCGTATTTATCCAGCGCGGTCTTGGCTTCCAGCCCGATCACGGACTGGTGCAGCACGACATGATCGAGCACCGAGCCCAGTACATAGCGGTACCCCTCGTTTTTGACCGCGAATTCGATGGCCTCGGATATGGCGCAGCCCAGCGAGCCGCCCGTGCCGGGATGCGCGGCCAATATCTTGCGCCCGGCGTCGGTGGTATCCGAGGGAGAGGGGGTCACGCTGGCGCCGTAGGTTTCCATCACCGCGCGACGCGCCGGTTTTTGCTCGGCCGAGATCTTGACCATGTACACCTTGAGCTCCATGCCGAAATACGCGCAGGCCATGGCCAGCGCCGTGCCCCATTGGCCGGCGCCTGTCTCGGTGGACACGCCCTTGAGTCCCTGTTTCTTGGCGTAATAACACTGCGCCGCCGCCGAGTTGAGCTTGTGCGACCCCGAGGTGTTGGATCCTTCGAATTTGTAATAGATCTTGGCCGGGGTGCCCAGCTTCTGTTCAAGACAGTAAGCCCGCACCACGGGCGAGGGACGGTACATGCGGTAGAAGCTCCTGATGTCCTCGGGGATGGGTATGAACCGGTCGGTGTCGTTGAGCTCCTGATCCACCAGTTCGCCGCAGAAAATCGGCAGCATGTCTTCGCGTACGCAGGGCTTTCCCGTTCCCGGGTGGAGGAATGGGTCATGCTGCTCCTTCATGTCGGCCTTGATGTTGTACCACGCCTTGGGCATCTCGTCTTCGGTCAGGTAGATTTTGTAGGGGACATTGTCTTTCATTTTGATTTCTCCTTTTTCGCTATGACAGCCGGTTTTTGTTACTCAACAAAAAAATACGCTTCTGTCCCATCAATGGGACAGAAGCGATTGCTTCTGCGGTGCCACCCAAGTTGACGCTGACTACGGCCGCCCTGCTTGGCCGTCCGTTTCGCGCCCTCTCCTGCCATGTACAGACATACATGCCCCGATGGATAACGGGAGGGGTTCCCGTCGGTTACTACACGAATGACTTATTCGTTTCGCTCCGCCTTCATGAGTCCATTCACCCGGGCCTCCCTCACCGCATTCACACCACGCAACTTTGGTTGCTTTAGCGGCTCTCTTTGGAGAGATAAGCCAAGGATACTACTCTCAATCACAAGTTTTTTTATTGAGTTACACTTATTATAGCCGTTGCGCATGATTTGTCAAGGGGTTTTGAAAAAGATTCTTCGCTTGGCTCAGAATGACGGACAGATCAAAGACCTAAAACATTTCGTATGTAATTGCGCGAATATTCCGCCGAGTTGTAGTTGCATATGGGCGGCCTGTCCAGCTCGACGCACAGTATGCCGTCGTACCCGATCTCCTCCAGCGCCGCCTTGACCGC
>WRCJ01000143.1 GCA_009784085.1 Oscillospiraceae bacterium
CTGCGGGCGGCTCAGCAACACCCGCTTTTGTTCGTCGGCGGACATGCCGACGCCCGTATCCGACACGGAAAGCAACACCCCGTCCGCGCCCCGCTTCCCGGCGACCCGTAGCACGCCGGGTTTCGCGCTGTGCTGCAATCCGTGAAGGATGGCGTTCTCCACGAGCGGCTGCAGCGTCAGCTTGGGAACCGGGACGGACAGGATGCTGACATCCATATCGACCTCATAGGTAAACACATCGCTGTGCAACATGCTTTGCAGCATCAGATAGTCCTCCACGATCTGCATTTCCTGCTTGATGGTGATGATGGGCTTGGAATCTGACAGGGTATTGCGATAATAGCTGGCCAATCGGCGCACCGCCTGGCGGGCATCCCGCTCGCGCCCCATCTCCGACAAAATGACCACCAAATCCAAGGTATTATACAAAAAGTGGGGCTTGACCTGTTCTTGCAGCAAAGCCAGTTCGTACTCCTGCTTTTTGCTGGCCTCCATCTCGACCCGCAACAGGAGTTCGTCGATTTGGTCGGCCATATTGTTAAAGGCGCCGCCCAACTGGCCGATCTCATCCCTGGTTTTGAAGTTCATGCGCTGTTTCAGATCGCCGCCGGCAATTTTCTCCGCGCCGGATTTCAACTTTTGCAGCGGCGTCGTGATGCTGCGGGTGAGGTAGTACGCCAGGTATATTTCCAGCAAGAGGGCCGCCCCGACGATCGTCACCATGATCAGGAGGAGGTTCCCGGTATTCATTTCAAAGCTGTTCAGCGGCGCGGTGGACACCAGCCTCCAGCCATACTTGGGGATGTGGCGGTTGACCGCATAGTATCTGTCCCCTTTGATCCTGATCTGCTGGCCGCTGCCCTCCCAAATCGATTCGTCATCCCATAGCCAGTCGTCATCCCCGGCCCCGCCGAAAGGCATCGCCGAACCCACCTCCATACCGGCGCCGTCCATGAGCCTGTAGCCGATGATCTGGTTGTCCAGTAAACTGTTGATCGCGGATAGATCCACATTGATGAACAAGTATCCCAACGTATGGCCGGTGTTGATTTGCAGTACCTTTTTCCCCAGCGTGAGCGTGGATTCGGCATCGTTTCGCGTCAAAAAGTTGCGTTTCTCGCAGGGGAACCATATGGAACCGCCGCTGGTTTCACGGAGGCGCTCCATGAGGGGGGAGGACGCGATGTCCTCCGGGGTGTCCAGCAAAGCCGGGTCCGACATCAGGACCTCATACTCTGTCATGAATACGATGGAGTCGATGGCTTCGAAGATAATTTGGGCCGAGTATAGCTCGTTGGTGACAGCCAGTTGTTGCACGGGCGTCAGTTTCTGGCCGACGCGCCCGCTGAGGGAGCGGTTGATGTTGATGGTGAGGTAATTTGAGCAGTTCACCGTGTCCGACAAGATCCTGGAGACATTCGTGCCCACCAGCATACTGGAATCCGCGACGATTTGCGCCACCTTCTCTTCGGTGGCGGATCGGTACACGCTGTTGACAAGCAACGCGAAAATGATGACCGGCAGCAATATCATCGTCGCGCTGACGATGAGCAACTTGTACCGGATGGACATATCTATGTGGTATCGCCTCAGCTTTGCCAGCATCAAACCGCCCCCCTTGTCGCGTTTTATCATACCCCCACCTACGCTTCGCTTGTTTTGCCCGTGTTTGCCCGCCTGAGGGTAACTTGCCAGGCGGGATAATCAGTCGGCGGTATTTGCATCGCGAGGCCGGCATGCATCAACGCTTGCCCGGTGATTACTGCTTGCCCGGTTGTCAACGCTTGCCCGGGGATTACTGGATCGTTTGCCATATTGGCCGCATCCGCATTGCTTACCGTATAGGCCGCTTCCGGATCCAACCCCCTCAATTTCAAATGGATGTGGGCAGGATTGGCGGTGGTATGTGTGGCTACGACATGCAACAAAGCGGTCTCCTTATCCTCCGAAACGAACATCCATGCGGTGTACGCGCACGTGCAGTCATAGGGGCTCGTCAAACGGAAATACAGGCCGTTGTGGATGATATCCTGCAAGCTCTTGTAGGCCTCGATCTGCCGCGTAACGACGCTTTTTTCACTTTCGCTCAATTGCGTTAGATCCAGTTCATAGCCAAAGCTGCCCGACATGGCCACCACGCCGCGCGTCTCCAGCGACGTGACACGCCCCGTCTGGTGGTTGGGTACCGCCGAAACATGGGACGCCACCGCCGAAACGGGGTACGCAAAACTGGTTCCGTATTGTATCTTTAGGCGTTCTATGGGGTCGGTGTTGTCGCTGCACCAGATTTGCGGATGGTAGCTCAGCATGCCCGGATCGAATCTGCCGCCCCCTCCGCAGCAGCCCTCGAATAGCACATGGGGATAGCGTGAAGTGATTTTCCCCAGCAATTCGTAGACACCCAGGACATAGCGGTGGGACAACTCCCCCTGGCTTTCTGCGGGCAGTGCGCCCGAAAACCAATCGCTGATGCTACGGTTCATATCCCACTTGACATACGCGATATTCGCGCTGTCCAAAATCGCGCAGATGGATTTATATATGTGTTGACGGACATCTTCCCGGGAAAGATCCAGGACTAGTTGCATCCGGCTGCGCACGGGCTTCCGGCCGGGCACGCGAAGCGCCCATTCC
>WRCJ01000144.1 GCA_009784085.1 Oscillospiraceae bacterium
ACTTGGCGCGTAAGATCGGTGAGCAAGCCGCTTGTGAGCAGCTTAATAAGTTTTTGCCTACTCTGGCACGTTGGCGGCAATAATTAAATTCAACGAAGGGAGAACTGGCCATGCGAAAATACAAATGCTCCATTTGCGGGTATATCCACGAGGCCGCTGGGGATCTGCCCGAGGACTTCACCTGCCCAATGTGTACGGCTCCGAAAGCTGTGTTTACACTGATTGAGGAGGCCGCACCAGCACTAGCAGAGAAGCCAACCGACTTCGCTAGAACCGACGACAGCATCCGCTATATGGCCGAAATCCACCAGATGGCTGCGTCCGGGCAGTCCATCATCGAGGCCATGGGGATCCAGAAATCCGTGCCCTCCTGGGACGACATCCTGCTCCTGGGCGCGCAGCTGGACCCCATGCCCCTGGAGCCCCATGAAGCGGTGGACACCACAACCATCATCGGCAAGCACGCGAAGCAGCCCCTGGTTCTAGAGCACCCGGTCTATATCTCACACATGTCATTTGGTGCTCTCTCTCGGGAGGCGAAAATCGCCCTGGCAAAGGGCAGCGCTCTGGCCAAAGCGGCCATGTGCAGCGGCGAGGGTGGCATCCTCCCGGAGGAGTTGGCGGCAGCATACAAGTATATATTCGAGTATGTCCCGAACCTCTACAGCGTTACCTCCGAAAATCTGCGCGACGCCGATGCCATCGAGATCAAGATCGGCCAGGGCACGAAGCCGGGGCTGGGCGGGCACCTCCCCGGCGAAAAAGTGACCGAGGAGATCGCCGCGGTGCGCGGCAAACCCGCCGGCAAGGACATCCACAGCCCCTCCAGGTTCAGCGATATCAACTCCAGGGACGACCTACAAGCCCTGGTGGACAGACTGCGTGCCGAATCCGGCGGGCGTCCCATCGGAATCAAAATCGCGGCGGGGAGGATCGAGCAGGATCTGGCCTTCTGTATCTACGCCGGGGCTGATTTTATCACCGTCGATGGGCGCGGCGGGGCCACCGCCGCCAGCCCAAAGCTGGTACGGGACGCCACCAGTGTACCCACTATCTACGCCCTGCACAGGGCCCGGCAATACCTCGATTCCGTCGGGTCAGACATCTCCCTGATTATCACGGGTGGACTGCGCGTCTCCTCGGATTTCGCCAAGGCCATCGCCGTGGGCGCGGATGCAATCGCTATCGCAACGCCTGCGTTGCTCGCCTTGGGATGCCAGCAGTATAGGATCTGCGGCAGCGGAAAATGCCCCATGGGCATCGCCACGCAGGATCCCACGCTGCGCACCCGGCTAGATATCGACGCCGCCGCGCAGGATGTCGCGAATTTCCTGAACGTAACCTTTGGCGAGCTGGAAACCTTCGCCCGCCTGACAGGGCACAGCCGTTTGCACGATCTAAGCGTTGACGACCTGTGCACCATCAGCCGGGAGATTTCAAAATACACAAATATCGCACACGCATGAAAGGAGCAACAATCATGGCAGAACTGAAAGGCACCAAGACCGAGCAAAACCTGATGGAGGCATTCGCTGGCGAGAGCCAGGCGCGCAACAAGTACACCTATTTCGCCTCACGGGCGAAGAAGGATGGCTACGAGCAAATCGCGGCTATCTTCGAGGAGACCGCCGGCAACGAGAAGGAGCACGCGAAGCTTTGGTTCAAGCTGCTCTGCGGCGGGGCCGTCCCCTCCACCGCGGAGAATCTCGCGGCGGCAGCGGCAGGCGAAAATGACGAGTGGACCGACATGTACAAACGCATGGCCGCTGAGGCGCGCGAGGGGGGCTTCCCTGATATCGCCTTCCTGTTTGATTCCGTCGGCGCGATCGAGAAGGAGCACGAGGAGCGCTACCGCAAGCTGCTGCAGAACATCGAGGACGGCGCGGTCTTCGCAAAAAAGGAGAAGTCCGTGTGGATCTGCCGCAACTGCGGCCACATCGTGGACAGCGAGAACGCCCCCGGTATGTGCCCGGTGTGCAAGCACCCGCAGGCGTACTTCGAGCTGCGTGTGATCAATTATTAAAATACGTAGCCTCAGAACAGTGCAACATCGCTTAGGGCAAGCATAAGCACTCCTTAACCGTTATTTATTCTCTTCGGGTCTAATACCCCGCCGCTTGCGGCGCAACCCTTAGAGTGGTATAATGATGGAAAAGCGCAGGGGGCAGGTTGAAATGAGTGAATATATTCACAAATCGCACAAGGTATCGGTGTTGATGTACCACTTTGTATGCCCAGCGAAATACCGACGGGTAGTGATCGATGAAGATGTGGAAAGCGTCATCAAGGAAGTGTGCGAAGAGATAGAAAAGCGTTATGAGATAAGGTTTTTGGAGATTGGATCGGATAAAGATCACGTAGATTTTCTGGTGCAGTCAGTGCCGAAGATAAGCCCAACGCAGATCATCACAACGATAAAAAGCCTCACAGCAAGAGAAGTTTTTGCGCGGTGTCCGCAGGTGAAGAAAAAATTATGGGGCGGACAATTTTGGACAGACGGTTACTATGTGAGTACGGTTGGGATGCATGGAAACGAAGAAACGATAGCCAAATACGTGCAAAATCAAGGGCAGGAAAAAGA
>WRCJ01000145.1 GCA_009784085.1 Oscillospiraceae bacterium
CCAAGTCGAGCGCGACGAAGCGGGACGCATGGGGCGGGCAGGCGATGGCAAAGGCGCCGGTCCGCAGGCGGACGCCGTCCCAGCTGACCGTGTAGTCCACCGTCAGCATGTCGGACAGATCCGTGAAGTCAAGCAGGTTGGCAATGACCACGCCGCCCTCGGCCAGCGAGGCGCGGGCCGGCCGGATGACATTTTTGTACTCCAGCAACCCGGTGTGCGGCCTGCGATCCGGGTAGACCAAGCCGTCCAGGCAGAAGTTGCCGTCGTGGGGGAATTCGCCGAAATCGCCGCCGTAGAGGTATTTGGCTTTGCCGTCCGCCGTTCGGCCCGCGAAGACGGCATGGTCGCACCATTCCCACACAAAGCCACCCGCGTAGCCGTCATATTTCAGGATCTGCGCGTAATTGTCCTCGGCGTCGCCCGGCCCGTTGCCCATCGCGTGGATGTATTCGCAGTGGATAAAGGGCTTGGTGTTGTTGGGATCGGCGAAATAATCGTCTACCCACTCGATGCTGGCATACATGCGGCTGAATACGTCCAGCATCGATGTATCGGCTTCGTAACCGTCGGTGTGGATCGAACTCTCGTAATGGATCAGGCGCGCGGGGTCGTACGCCCGGGCCCAGCGTCCGGCTACTTCGAAGTTGACGCCGTAGCCCGACTCGTTGCCCAGCGACCACAGCAGGATGCTCGGGCTGTTTTTGTCTCGCACCACGCATCGTTGCACGCGATCCAGGATGGCCGGGCCGAACCGTTCGTCCCGGGCGATGACGCAAAAGGACGTGTCGTCGGAACCGCCGTAGATTTCGATCACGCTGTGGCATTCGATGTCGCTTTCGGCGATCACATAGAAGCCGTATTTGTCGCACAGCTGCACAAACCAGGGCGCGTTGGGATAGTGGCTGGTGCGGATGGCATTGATGTTGTGCGCCTTCATGAGTGCCAGGTCGCGCATCGCGTGGGCGGGCGCGATAACCGGGCCAGTCCGTGGGTCGCTGTCGTGGCGGTTGACGCCGCGCAGCTTGATGGGGGCGCCGTTTAACTTCAGCACGCCGTTTTCCACCTCTATCTCCCGGATACCGACATTCTGAAAGATAAACTCGCCGCCCGCCTCGATGAGCAGGCCATATAGGGCCGGGTTCTCGGCGTTCCACAGCGTCGGGCGATCCACGCGGAACGAGACCTTGCCGCCTACGGTTGCGGCGGTGGTTGCGTCGGTTGCGTCGGCGGTTGCGATCGAACGACTGTCGGGATCGATCAGCGTGCATTTCGTGTCCATGGGGACACCTGCAAAGGTGAAGTCCACGGTAATTACGGCGACATCCCCCTCGAGGACGGTATGCACGAAAAAGTCCCGGATATGGTTTTCGGGGCGCGTGAGCAAGTAGACATCCCGGAAAATGCCCGACATGCGGAACTTGTCCTGGTCCTCCAGGTAACTGCCCATGCACCACTTGAGCACCAGCACGGCGATCGTATTGACGCCGGGCGTGATCAGCTCGGTGATGTCGAATTCGCTGGTGGAATGGGACACCTGGCTAAAGCCGGCTTCCACGCCGTTGACATAGAGATAGAAGCAGGCATCCACGCCCTCGAAAACGAGGTAGTAACGCCGCCCGGCCACAGGCATCAGCACGACTTCACGGACGTATAGCCCACAGGGGTTGCGTGCCGGCACGTACGGTGGATCGAACGGGAAGGGGTATTTTACATTGGTGTATTGATGCCGGTCGTAGCCCTGGGTCTGCCACACGGAAGGGACTGGGATTTTGTCAAAGCCTTCCCGTTTGTAACCTTGGCGCACGGCGTCTTCGGGGATCTCCCACGGCGCCCGGTAGTAGCGGAAATCCCACAAGCCGTTGAGCGGCATGAACTGTCCCGAGCGATCCCTGTCGTCGCGCAGGGCCTCCTTTGCCGTCACACAGGGGATATAATAGGAACGGTTGGGTTGCACGCCCACATGCAGGGTTTCGAAACTCTCATGGTAGCCGGGCAGTTTCATTCGCTTCACCTCAGACTTCTCTTGTTGCGTTTGACTTCTGTTGTTCCTTCAGTGTATCACAAGTCCTCGCGCACGGCAATGCAGAATCTGAAAAGATGTGCCGTAGGGACGGTCAGGATGGATCCTGCGACTACGCGCAGGATGACGGGGGAGGGACGCGCGGGGATTATTGCCGTAGGGCGCGGCATCCCTGACGCGCCGGGCCATTGATTTAATTTGAGAAATACGTCCTGCATAACATCCTCCGCATCCGCTTTATTGCCCATAATTGCAATCGCTGTTCGGTATACTCTATCCTCATGCCTCTGTACGAATTCTTCCAAACAATCCACCGGCCGGTTGGATTGATTATGCACCAGGTTCACCCCCTTCATTTTATATACGTTTGACCTATGCGAAATGTTGCACAGCGTATAAAATATCCTGCCCCTCCACTTGACTAACACGATAAAATCTGATACTATGACAACATGAAAGAATATCCTATGACTTTTAACGAGTTCGTTGCTCGCTTTGGCAACGAAGAAG
>WRCJ01000146.1 GCA_009784085.1 Oscillospiraceae bacterium
CTGTCACAGGCGTCACTGCCGTCACAGAGGCCACCGTAGCCCCGTGTTCGCCCCGTGTGCCGCTTTCGTGCCCTGGTGCGAGGATGTGCCCGCCGAAGGCTAAAGCCCCGCCCTTGCTCCCTGTGTGGCCACGTGTGCGATCCCCCGATTTATCCATCCACTTACACCCTGAAAAACATGATGCATAAAGACCTCAGCCGCTTCGGGCGGGACTATATCCAATCGGGCTACTATATCGAGCGTGTGTTCGCGCGCAAAAATGTGCGGTACGTTGCGGTGGACGACGGCATCGACACCCTGCAAAACAGCAACGACATCCTCATGCCGATCAAAAATGTGCTCAACGAGATACTCGCATAAAGAAGGGAAATGCACCGCCCGTTTTCATAGTATTGCACCCCGCACAACCGCCAGATACACAAGCGGTTGCGCGGGGCTTTTACGGTTATTTCTTTTGTTTTTTCGTTTTCCACATAAGCACGGAAGACACTATTAAAGTACCGTAATCCTGCCCGCCTCCGGCGCAACAGCGGGAGAATGCGCCGCGATATATGCCGCCAGGGCCTCGTCGGCGGCGCAAAGCTCCTGGTCCACGGGGATTCCGCCCAGCATAGTGTAGGCATCGCCGCCGGTCATGACGTAGTTGGTACCGGCCAGGCGCAGGGGCGTAGCGGTGTCGTCCAGGGGAAGTTCCAGGCCGTCGTCCAGGGTGATGGAGACAATCCGCTGCCCCACGGGTGCCGCGGGGTCGTAGGTGAAGCGGAAGCCGGAGGGATGCAGGAAGCGCCCCTGGGCCGACTGCTCGTGGTCGATTTTGTCGTCCGCGCCGAGCACGACGCCGCTCACGCCGTTCTCGAGGACCGCGCGCAGCTGGGCGGGGGTCACGGTCTTGACCATCAGCGTGTTGCCGAAGGGCAGGACGCTGACGATATCGCCCTTGGTCACGGTTCCGGCCTTAAGGTCGGCGCGGATGTCGCCCCCGTTGGCCACGGCGATGTGCGTCCCCGCGGCCTCGCGGTAGGCGTCGGCCACAAAGCTGCCGAAGGGCATCTCTTGCGTGCGCAAGCCGGGTGCCCTGGCGGCGGACATGGCAACCGCAGACTCGCCCACGGGTTCTTTCAGTATTTCCTCCTGCTCTGCCAGAATCGCGGCGAGGCGTGCCGCGACAGCCTCGTCCGGGGCGGTCGCTTGAGCCTGCTCATAATCAATCAGCGCCGCGGTTTTCGATGTGATTTTACCGTCCTCCAGCGCGATGGTCACCTTGCCGAGGTGCTTCCCGTTGTCCCCCGCCTGGGCGATGAGCACGCCGTTTTCCGTCACGCCCTGCTCGAGTACGGTGTGGCTGTGGCCGTCGATGATGACGTCGATCCCGGGTACGGCTTTGGCGAGCTCCGGCGTGAGCGTGCCGCCCTCTGTGGGCACGTAGCCCATATGGCACAGCGCGACCACCACATACGCGCCCTGCCCGCGCAAGGCGTCAACCTTCGCTTTCGCCTCCGCGACCGTATCCTCGAAGGCCATGCCGTCGATGTAGGCGGGCATGACCAGGTGCGCGGCGTCCTCCGTGATGAGGCCGAACACCCCGACAGTGACGCCGTCTACCTCAATCAGCACCGTGTCGTCCAGCGCGAGGGCGCCGTCTTTTTTCATGTTCGACGCGAGGAAGGGGAATCCCGCCATGTCCCGAAGCTCCCGCAGGCGTTCCCAGCCGTAGTTGAACTCATGGTTCCCCACGGCCATGGCGGCATAGCCCGCCTCGCCCATCAACGCGACGATATCCGCGCCGCGCAGGAGGGTCGCGATGGGCAGGCCGTGCATCGCATCGCCCGCGTCGAGCAAAATAGAGTTGGGTAGCCCGGCGTGTATGGCGGCGATGCGGTCGATCCCGATCACGTCCGTGTCGTTGCCTGCAACGCGACCGTGGATGTCGTTGGTATGCAGCAGGATGATCTCCGCCGTTGGGCCGGGTTCGGGCGTCGGCACGCAGCCGGTGAACGCCGTGGCCACAAGGGCCAGGATGACCGCGATGCACAGGATGCTTCTCATGTTTCGCTTACGCATTGTGCTCTCTCCTTGTTATATGATTTGTCTTCTATATGCATTCTACCAAAAAACAGCGCCGATGGCAAGAGGTTTATGAGCGCAATCTGGTTTGTACTCAACTTATTTTCATCTCGAACCCATTGTTCATTTCCTCAGATGCATTGGCTCTCATCTCCGCCTCATCAATTTTCATATAATCCGGGATTGGCGCACCTTTCATCTCTTGGACTTGAAGCCACGTTTCCCTGTCAATGATTGGCTCATGGTCATTTTCGATTAAGTACATCGTTTGCTGCCCGGTATTCTTCACCTGCAAGCCGCCCAACGCGTCCGGCGTGAATGTTTTTTGCATCAGCACATCGCCGATATATTTTTCGCTGCTGAGCATGCGGTCAATGGTGGAGGTGCTCCATTCAGTTTTGCCGGTGACTGTTTTGATGCCGTGTTCCTCCAGCCAGCGCTTGATCTTC